>DATLZE010000017.1:0-11649 GCA_035574195.1 Burkholderiales bacterium
CGAGGCCAATCCCGAGTGGCGCACGCGCTACCTCGGTCCGGGCTGGGAGCTCGCCAAGGTGCGCGGCACGCGCTTCAACGTGGGCGACGGGCTGCGGATGGCGCTCGAGATCGGCGCCTGCCCCTACGGCAACTGGTCGGGGTGCCATGCCGTCGGCTGGGACCGCAACGCGCCCGAGTTCGGCGACCTCACCGTGGGCGACCAGTTCGAGAAGCACAGCTACATCTTCGGCATCCTGGTGAACGCCGAGGGCAAGCGCTTCGTGGACGAGGGGGCGGACTTCCATTCTTTCACCTACGCCAAGTACGGGGCCGAGGTGCTCAGGCAGCCAGGGCAGTTCGCGTGGCAGGTGTTCGACGCCAAGGTCAAGCATCTGCTGCGCCCGGAGTACGGAGGCAGGAAGGTGACGCGCGTCGTCGCCGCCACGCTCGAGGAGCTCGCGCAAAAGCTCGAGGGCGTGAACCCCGAGGGATTCCTGAAGACCGTGCGCGAGTTCAACGCCGCGGTGCGCGTCGAGGTGCCCTTCAACCACGCGGTGCGCGACGGCCGCGGCACGACCGGCATTTCGCCTCCGAAATCCAACTGGGCCAATCCTCTCGACACGCCGCCCTTCGAGGCCTACCAGGTCACCTGCGGCATCACCTTCACCTTCGGGGGGCTGCGGATCAATCACCGTAACGGGCAGGTCTACGACCTCAATCTCGTCCCCATCCCCGGTCTCTACGCCGCCGGCGAGATGGTGGGAGGCCTGTTCTACTTCAACTACCCGGCCGGCACCGGGCTCGTCTCGGGCGCGGTGTTCGGCCGGATCGCAGGGGCCGGCGCGGCTGCGGCCGCGCGCGAGGCATGAGCGCCGGCGCGCGCCGCCTCCGGCAGCCGGTGGCGGCGACGATAGACACCCACGCGCACTGGTACCCGCGCTCCTTCATCGCGCTGCTCGAGCGGGGCGCAGCCGCCGAGGGCGGCTCGATGGGCCGCACGCCGGAAGGCCATCCCGTGTTCTCGCTTCCCGGGCTCGAGCCCAAATCGGTGATGCGGCCCTCGATGGTCGAGCCGGAGCTCATGCTCGAGGCGATGGACCGGCGGCGGGTGGACGCCTACGTGCTCTCGCTCACCAACCCGATGGTCTACTGGGCGAGGCCCGAATTCGGGCTCGCGCTCGCCCGCACGTGGAACGACGCCTGCGCCGAGGTGCACCGCGCCTGGCCCGAGCGCTTCATCGGCACGATCCAGCTGCCGATGCAGGCGCCGGAGCTCGCGCTGCAAGAGCTCGAGCGCGCGGCGCAGCTCCCCGGCATGCGGGCGCTCTACCTCGCGACCCACATCAACGGCAGGAACCTCGACGAGCCGGAGTTCCGGCCGGTGTTCGCGCGCTGCGAGGCGCTCGGCCTGCCGGTGTTCCTGCACCCGCTCTATCCCTGCGGGGGGGCGCGGATCGGCCGGCATTTCATGCGCAACCTGTGCGGCAACCCGTACGAGACCGGGCTCGCCGCCGCTTCGCTCGCGCTCGGGGGCGTGCTCGACGAGTTCCCGCGCCTGAAGGTGATGCTGCCGCAGGCGGGCGGCGCCTATCCCTGGCTCGCAGGCCGTTTCGACCGCGGCTGGAAAGTGCGCCGGGAGCTCGCGCACCTCGAGCGCCGGCCCTCCAGCTACCTGCGCCGGTTCTATTACGATACGATCACGCACGATCCGCGGATCCTGCGGTTCCTGATCGAACTCGTCGGCGCCGACCGCATCGTGCTCGGCAGCGACTACGACCAGGACATGCAGTGCGAGCGCCCGGTGGAGTTCGTCGGGCGCGTGCCCGGCATCGGCGAGCGCGAGCGCGCGCTCATCCTCGGCGGCAACGCGCGGCGCCTGCTGCGGCTCGGACGGCCGGGGCGATCGCGGGAATCTTTTCCAGGGTGACGGGAGCATCATGCTGAAGATCGGCATTGTAGAAGGCGACGACATCGGGCTGGAGGTCGTGCCCGAGGCCGTGAAGGTGATGAAGGCGGCGGCGGCGCGCGCCGGGCTCGCGGTGGAGTGGACGAAGCTGCTCACCGGGCGCAGGGCGCACGAAGCGCTCGGGCACACCTGGCCGCGCGAGACGGAGCAGGCGCTCGCCGGGCTCGACGGCTGGGTGTGGGGGCCGCACGGGCACGACGCCTATCCCAAGAACGACCCGACTTGGGTCAACCCCCCGATCCGCAAGCGTTTCGAGATGTACGCCAACGTGAAGCCGGTGAAGTCTTATCCGAACATCCCCTCGCTGCACAAGGACGTGGACATCGTGTTCCTGCGCGAGACGACCGAGGACATGCAGTCCTCGAGCGTGGTGGTGGCGGGCAGCGGCGAATTCCGCCCCAACGACGAGGTCTCGGTCGGCATGCGCGTGATCACGCGCCGGGGCTCGCGCCGCGTCGCGCGCGCCGCCTTCGAGATCGCGCGCACCCGCCCGCGCAAGAAGGTCACCGCGGTGCACAAGGCCTCGGTCTACAAGCTGTGCTGCGGCATGTTCGCCGAGGAATGCCGCAAGGTGGCGAAGGAATTCCCCGACGTCGAGTACGACGAGGCGCTGGTGGACGGCTTCGCGATGAAGCTGGTGATGCGGCCGCAGCAGTTCGACGTGGTGGTGACGACCAATCAGTACGGCGACATCCTGACCGACGAGGGCGCGGGGCTGGTGGGAGGGCTCGGGCTCGCCCCGGGGCTGGTCATGGGCGAGCGCTACGCGATGGCGCAGGCGACTCACGGCTCGGCGCCCGACATCGCGGGCAAGAACATCGCCAACCCCTACGCCATGATCATGTCGGGCAAGATGCTCTTCGAGTGGCTCGGCCGCACCCGCGGCGAGCCGCGCGCGCTGGAGGCAGCGCGCAGGATCGAGCAGGCGGTGGAGCGGGTGATCGCGGAGGCGAAGCACCTCACGCCCGACCTCGGCGGCAGCGCCCGCACCAGCGAGATGGGGGACGCCATCGCCGCCGCTGTCTGAGCGGCGACGGACGAGGGCGAGGAGCGGAGGCGGCGGAGATCCGTTTCAGATAGCGCGCATCCCGCTCTGGCCGCTGGTCACTCGGGCTTGATGCCCGCGAGCTTCACCACCGCTCCCCATTTCTTGAGCTCGGCCTTGAGGTAGGCGGTGAATTCCTCGGGGCTGGAGGGGGTGGGCACCGTGCCGTCGGCCAGCATCCGGTCGATCACGTCCTTCTGGTTGAGGGTCGCGACGATCTCCTTGTTGAGGCGCATCACGATGTCGCGCGGCATGTTGGCCGGGCCGATCATGCCGCCCCAGGCGTAGGCCTCGTAGCCGGGGAGCCCTGACTCGGCGACGGTCGGGATGTCGGGCAGCGTGGGCACGCGCTGCGCGTTGCCGACGCCGAGCGCGCGCACGCGGCCGGAGCGCACGTGCGGCAGGATCGGCGGGATGCTCGCGTAGAGGATCGGCGCCTCGCCCGAGACCACCGATACCACGGCGGGGGCCATGCCCTTGTACGGGACGTGGAGGATCTTCACCTTCGCCATCGCGTTGAAGAGCTCGCCCGCAAGATGCGAGGAATTCCCCGCCCCGGGGGAGGCGTAGGAGATCTCGCCCGGACGCGCGCGGGCGAGCGCGATCAGCTCCTTCACGCTTCTCACCGGCAGCGAGGGGTGGGTGACCAGCAGCAGCGGGAAATTGCACATGTTCGCGATCTGGGTGAAGTCCTTCACCGTGTCGTGCGGCAGCTTCGCGTAGATGAAGGGATTGACCGCGAGCGGGCCGGCGGAGGCCGCGGCGATGGTGTAGCCGTCGGGAGGCGCGGCCTTGAGCGCTTCGAGCCCCAGTATCGCGTTGGCCCCGGGCCGGTTGTCTATGATCACCTGCTGGCCGAGGCGCTCGGAGAGCCCCTTGCCGACGAGCCGCCCGATGTAGTCCACGCCGCCGCCGGCGGGGAAGGGCACGATCAGCCGGATCGGTTTGCTGGGATAGGGCTGCGCGTGCGCCGCCGGGCCGCACGCCGCGGCGAGCAGCGCGAGCGCGCCCGCGAGGGTGGGGATTCTCATCGCCGCCTCCGTATTTCCGGAAAGCGCCAAATTCGCCCAATCCGCGCGCGATGTCAATCGAGCGGCGCGCGGGCCGGCGCCATTTCACAGTACGAGCCGGGCCCCGGTCGCGCGGCGGCGCGGCGCTATACTTCGCCCGTCATGGCGCTCAGAATCGGAATCCTTCCGGGCGACGACATCGGGCTGGAGGTCGTGCCCGAGGCCGTGAAGGTGATGAAGGCGGCGGCGGCGCGCACCGGGCTCGCGGTCGAGTGGAGCGAGCATCCGATCGGGCGGCGCGCGCACGAGCTCCACGGCCACACTTTCCCGCAGGTCACGATCGAGGCGCTCGAGAAGCTCGACGGCTGGATCCTCGGGCCGATCGGCCATGGCGCCTATCCCCGCGGCGACCCCACCTGGATCATGCCGCCGGTGCGCAAGCGCTTCGAGCTGTATGCGAGCGTGAAGCCGGTGAAGTCGTATCCGAACATCCCCTCGCTGCACAAGGACGTGGACATCGTGTTCCTGCGCGAGACGACCGAGGGGATGCAGTCCTCGGACACCGTGGTGGCCGGCAGCGGCGAATTCCGCCCCAACGACGAGATCACCATCGCCTCGCGCGTGATCACGCGCCGGGGCTCGCGCCGCGTCGCGCGCGCCGCCTTCGAGATCGCGCGCACCCGCCCGCGCAAGAAGGTCACCGCGGTGCACAAGGAGCCGGTCTACCGGCTCGCCTGCGGCATGTTCGCCGAGGAATGCCGCAAGGTGGCGAAGGAATTCCCCGACGTCGAGTACGACGAGGCGCTGGTGGACGGCTTCGCGATGAAGCTCATGATGGAGCCCCGGCGCTACGACGTCGTGGTCACCACCAACCAGTTCGGCGACATCTTGACCGACCAGGGCGCGGGGCTGGTGGGAGGGCTCGGGCTCGCCCCGGGGCTGTGCATCGGCGAGCGCTACGCGATGGCGCAGGCGACTCACGGCTCGGCGCCCGACATCGCAGGCAAGAACATCGCCAACCCCTACGCCATGATCATGTCGGGCAAGATGCTCTTCGAGTGGCTCGGCCGCACCCGCGGCGAGCCGCGCGCGCTGGAGGCGGCGCGCAGGATCGAGCAGGCGGTGGAGCGGGTGATCGCGGAGGCGAAGCACCTCACGCCCGACCTCGGCGGCAGCGCCCGCACCAGCGAGATGGGAGACGCCATCGCCGCGGCCCTCTGAGTGAGCGGCGCGCGGCGGCGCAGTGAAGAGGCGGCGCCGCGGCCGCGAGCCATTGCGGGCGCGCAGCAGAGTATCGCGTTTTTATGTCATTGCGCCCGCCTGGTCGCCGCGCCGGCTCGCCCCGCTTGTGCGGGGCTCGATAGGTTCTTCATGAGCCAGTTCGCCACCGCGCACAACTGCCCGTCGGAGCCGGGCGCGCCGATCAACTGCACGCCCACCGGCAGGCCCTGCGCCTCGAGCAGCGGCAGCGCGAAGGCCGGCAATCCCAGCCACGATCCGTAGACCGGAAAGGTGCGGCTGCCGGTGTACTCGAGCCCGTGGATCGCGGGGCCGGAGGAGGCGAGCGTGATGAAGCCGTCGGTGCCGGCGGCGGCCGCGCGCACGAGCTCGCGCACGCGCCGGCGGTTCTCGAGCAGCCCCTGGTAGTGGCGCGGCGGCATCGCGCGCGCGCGTTCGATCAGGCCGTGGATGCGGCTGCCGATCATGCGGCCGAAGCGCTCGAGGTAGTCCTCGTACGGCCACTTCATCTCGTAGGCGACGATCTCGAGCGCGCCGTCCACGCCGGCGTCGAGCTCCTGCTCGAGCCGCGCGAGCGCGGGGTCGTCGTCGCGGCTCGCGATCTTCACGCCGGCGGCGGCGAGCGCCGCGACGAGCGCCTCGAAAGCGTCCGCGGTGTCGCTGTCGATCTCGGTCCAGCCGCGAGTGTAGAGGCGGTCGAGCCGCGCGGGCTTGCGCGGGGCGGGCGGCTGCGCGCCCGCTCCGGAAAGAAAGCCGAAGCCCGGGCTGCCTGCGCCGAGCGAGATGTGCGAGGCGACGCGCCAGGCGTCCTCGAGCGTGCCGGCGATGACGCCGAGGTGGTCGCAGGTCGCCGAGAGCGGGTGGATGCCGCCGGTGTGGAGCATGCCGTGAGTGGGCTTGAAGCCGACCGCGCCGCAGTAGGAGGCCGGGCGCAGCGTCGAGGCCTGGGTCTGCGTGCCGAGCGCCGCCGGCACCATGCCGGCGCCCACCGCCGCGGCCGAGCCGCTCGAGGAGCCGCCCGGCGTGCGCCTCGGATCGAACGGATTGGTGGTCGGGCCGGAGGAGCCGATCGCGAATTCGGTGGTGACGGTCTTGCCGAGGATTACCGCGCCGCCGCGCCGCAGCGCAGCGACGCACGCCGCGTCCTGTCCCGAGCGCCAGCCTTTGAAGGCGGGGCTGCCCATCTGCGTCGGCAGGTCGGCGGTGGCGATGATGTCCTTCACCGCGATCGGCATGCCGTCCACCGGCGAGAGCGGCGCGCCCGCGCGATAGCGCCTCGATGCCGCGTCCGCGCTCCGGCGCGCGGCCGCGGCAGCGAGCGTCACGAAGGCGCGCACGGTCTTCTCGCGCGCGGCGATGGTCTCCAGGCAACGCTCGAGGAAGGCGCGCGGGGAATCGCGGCCCGACGCAAAATCGGGCAGCGCGCGCGAGAACGAAACGACGTGGGGATTGCGCCAGGCTTTCATGTCGTGGGTTGCTATAATCGCGGCTCGTCGGCATGGCAATGATACTTGGTTATGCCTGAAGGGCGCGGCAACGCGGGGAGGCGCTGGGCGGCCGCGTGCTGCGCGCTCCTGATGGCAGCCGCGCCGGCTGCGGCCGACGCCCAGGGCAAGGGCCGCAAGCAGGCGAAGCCGAGGATCGAGCACCTCGCGTGCCGGCTCGGCACCGAGGACCGGCACGCGCGCATCGCCGTCGAGCTGGTGGACGGGAAGGTCAGGCGCTTCGCCTATTACAGCAAGTGGAAGCCGCGCACCTGCTCGATCGAGGTCGAGCGCGACGACGCCTTCAGCCAGTGGGCGGACTTCGGCGGCACGATCACCGTCACGCTGATCGAGGAGAAGGGTGCGTTCCTGATCGACCAGGACCGCGGCCGCTACCATTTCATCTTCCGCGACGTGGACCGCATGCGCTACTGCGGGATGGAGGGCAAGATCAACGGCTCGCTCACCCTGTGGAAGGGCAATCCCCAGTGCGCGCTGCAGGGCGTGATGGACGAGGAGAGCTGATGGGACCGGAGCGGCTGATCGGCTCCTGCCCGCTGTTCGCCGGGCTGGAGCCTGCCGCTCTCGCGGGCCTCGCCGCCGCCCTCGAGCCGGCCGCCTTCGAGCCGGGCGAGGCCATCATGCGCCAGGGCCAGGCGGCCGAGGGGGCGTTCATCATCGAGTCGGGAAAGGCGGGCGTGATCACGGCGCTGCCGGGCGGAGGCGAGGCGGAGATCGCCGAGGCCGGCCCCGGGACCGTGCTCGGCGAGATGGCGCTGCTCGAGCGCGGCGTGCGCTCGGCGACCGTGATCGCGAGAACGCCGGTTCGCGGCTGCTTCATCGAGCGCGAGAGCTTCCGCCTGCTGCTCGTGCAGCGCAACCGCGCCGCTTTCACCGTCCAGCACCGCATCACGCTCGAGCTCTGCCGCCGGCTGCGCGCGCTGAACGCGAAGGTCGTGGCGCACAGTGAACTGGAGGGCGGCGCCCCGGCGGCGGCGCAGGCGCCCGCCGCCCCGCCGCAGCGCGGCCGCTGCTCGTTCGATTACCGCGCGTTCCTGCCGGCGCTGCCGATCTTCCGGCGCTTCTCCGCCGCCGACATCGGCGAGCTCGCTGCGCTGGCGGAGGTGCTCGAGGTGGGGCGCGGGCAGCCGCTCTTCGGAGCGGGGGAGGAAGGCCGCGCGTGCTACCTCGTCGTGCGCGGAGCGCTCGAGCTCTGCGGCGAGCGCGATGGCCGCCGCCACCGCGTCGCGATACTCGGCCCGGGCCGCTTGTGCGGGGTGCTCGCGCTGATCGAGGGCCGGCAGCACAGCATGGGCGCGGCTGCGCGCGAGAACTCGACACTGCTCGAGATCGGCAAACAGGCCTTCGACCGGCTCTCTCTCGGCAGCGACCGCCTCGCCGCGAAGTTTCAGGAGGCGATCAACTGCGAGCTGCTGCAGGCGCTCGCGCGCACCAACAACAGCCTGACGCGCCTGATCAGCCAGGCGCGCATCCGGGGCGGGCGCCGCGGGCGGCAGGCGGCGGAGGAGCTGCAGCGCGCGCTCACGGAGCAGGACTGCCGCGCCGCGTAGCGGCGCGGCTCCGTGTCCGGTGTTCGGCGTTCCGTGTCGAGAAGCCCACGAGCCTTGAACCCTTGATCCCCATGCCGCTCCGACACCTCCTGGTGCACGTCGACGAGGTCCGTCCCGAGAACATGCAAGCGGGCGAGGGCTGGGCGATCTCCGAATTTCGGCTGCCGCTCTCGGGCCGCAATGGCAGCTCGACTACCGTCTTTCACTCCATTTTCCGGCCGGGCTCGACTCACGCCCGGCACCTGCACCGCAATTGCGACGAGATCGCAGTGTACCTGAAGGGCCACGGCGTGGTCGGACAGGGGGCCGAGCGCGCCGAGGTGCGCGCCGGCCACTGCCGTCTCATGCCGCGCGGCTCCGAGCACTTTTTCTTCAACGAGACGAGGGACGAGGAGGCGCTCGTCGTCGGCTTCTACGTCGGCGCGCGCAGCGTCGAGGATACGGGTTACGAATTCCGCGGTACGGTGACGGAGGCGGACCTCGCGGCGCCCCGCTCCCGCAAGTTCGGCGAGGGCGTCCTCGTCCACGTGGACGAGGTGGAACCCGAGCGCATGAGCGCCGCCGAGGGCTGGAGCGTCAGCGATTTCAGAATCCCCATCGGCCGGCACAACGGCAGCGCGAGCGCGCTCTACTGGGCGAGATTCCTGCCAGGCGCGATGCACCACTGGCACCGGCACGAGAACTGCGACGAGATCTATTACGTGGTGCGCGGCCGCGGGCTGGCGGGCGCGGGAGCGGACCGAGTGGAGGTCCGCGCCGGCCACGTGCACCTGATCCCGAAGGGCGTCGAGCACTTCCTCGCCAATCTCGACGCGGCCGAGCCCCTCGAGGTGATCGGCCTCTACGCGGGCGCGGGCAGCGTCGAGGAGAGCGGCTATGTGTTCACGGGCAAGGCGAGCGCGGCGCGCCTCGGAAGCCCTGCGGGCCGCTGACAGCGGCTAGTTGTGAAGGACGAGGTTCGCCTCCTTCACCAGCCTGCGCCACTTGGCGATCTCGTTGCGGATGTGCGCGCTGAACTGCTCGGGAGCGGAGCCCACCGGGGTCGAGCCCTCGGCCGCGAACCGTTTGATCACGTCGGGCGCTTTCAGCGCCTCGGCGATCGCTGCGTGGAGCTTCTGGACGATCGGTTTCGGGACCTTGGCCGAGGTGATGATCCCGTACCACTGGTCCACTTCGTAGCCAGGCACTCCGGCTTCCGAGACCGTCGGCAGCTCGGGCACCGCCGGCGAGCGCTTGCCCGAGGTGATCGCGAGCACCTTGACCCGCCCGCTCGCCATGTGCGGGCGCACGCCGAACAGCGTGCCGAAGCCGACCTGCACCTCGCCCGAGAGCATCGCCGGGATTACCGCCGCCGTGCCCTTGTACGGCACGTGCACGAGCCGCGCGCCGCTCATGTGGTTGAACAGCTCGCCGGCGAAGTGCTGGAGCCCTCCCGTGCCCGAGGAGCCGAAGTGCAGCTTCCCTGGATTCGCCTTGCTGTAGGCGATCAGCTCCTTGATCGAGTTCACCGGAACCGAGGGGTGGTGATAGACCACGTAGAAGAGCGAGGTCGCCTGCGTGATGCCCTGCAGATCCTTGACGAGGTCGTACGGCAGTTTCGGATTGGTCGCCGAGTTGACCGCGAGCGAGGCCGAGATCAGGCAAATCGTGTAGCCGTCCGGCGCCGCTTTCGCCGTCAGGTCCACGCCGATCGCGCCTGCCGCCCCGGTGCGGTTGTCCACGACGACCTGATGAGGCCAGGCTTCGGAGAGCTTCTGCGCGATGGTGCGCGCGGTGAGATCGGTGCCGGCGCCGGGCGCGAAGGGCACGATGAGCCGCACCGGCTTGGTGGGATAGCTTTCTGCCGCCCCCGGCGCGCCGTGCGCCGCCGAAAGCGCGCCTGCTGCACCGAGCGCGGCGAGCAGCAGGATCGTGGCTTTCTCGTGTCGCATGCTTTCCTCCTTGTCGCGGATATGTTACCCGAAAAGCCGCGCGCGCACGCCCTCGACCATTTCGTTGAGCGAGCCGAACACGCTCACGCCCGCGGCCTCGAGCGCTGCGCGCTTCGCGCCGAAGCTGCCGTGGTCGCCGTGCACCAGCGCTCCCGCATGACCCATGGTCACGCCTTCCGGGGCGCTCGCGCCCGCCACCAGCGCGAACACGGGCTTCGGAAAGCGGTGCTCGATGAGCGCCTGCGCGAATTCTTCCTCGTCGGTGCCGCCGATCTCGCCGATCACGAGCAGCGCTTCGGTCTGCGGGTCGGCGGCGTAGAACGGAACGAGCTCGGCGAAGCGCGTGCCCTTGACCGGGTCGCCGCCCACGCCGATCCACACCGAGGTGCCGATGCCGCGGCGGGCGAGGCGGTAGCCCGCTTCGTAGGAAAGCGTGCCGGATTTCGACATCAGCCCCAGCGGGCCGGGCGCGAGCGAGTCCTCGGGAAGAAACCCGAGCTTCACCTCGCCGGCGACCGCCATGCCCGGGGTGGAGGCGCCGATCCACACCGCGCCCGCCGCGCGCGCGAGGCGCCGCGCCTTGAGCGCGTCGTGCACCGGCATGCCCTCGGCGGGCGTCACGAGGTAGCGCAGGCCAGCGGCGAGCGCCTCCTCGATCGCGCCGAGCAGCTGCTGCGCGCCGACGAAGATCACGCTCGCCGCGGCACCGGTCGCCTCGACCGCCTCCCGGCAGGTCGCGAAGAGCGGCACGCCTTCTACCTCGCGCGCCTCGGCGCGCGGCGAGACGCCGCCGACGATGCGGGTGCCGTAGCGGCGCATGAGGCGCGCGTGCAGCCGGCCCGCGCGCCCCGTGAGCCCCTGGACGATGACGGGAGTGCCGCGGTCGATTCTGGGATTCACGGGCGGCGAGCGGCGGAAAACGAGTCACTTCTTCAGGCGCTCGCGCACGGCGGCGAGAGCCTCGTCGAGGTCGGTATGGAGCTCGATCCCCGCTTGCGCGAGCGCCTCGCGCGCGGCGGGCAGCCCGTTGCCCACGAGCCGCGCCACCACCGGCACCGCGAGCCGGGAGGTGCCGAGCGCCGCGAGCAGCAGCCGCGCGAACTCGCCGAGATCGGTGATGCCGGCGAAGATGTTCACGAGCAGCACCCGCACGCGCCGCCCCTCGGCGATCCACGCGAGCGCCTGCGCGAGCCGCCCAGCCTCCCCGCGCAGCCCGCCGGTGCGGATGTCAAGGAAGTTGTAGGGCCGGAGCCCCGCCGCGCGCAGCTCGTCAATGAGCATCATCGAAAGCCCCGCGCCGGTCGTGAGCAGCCCGATTTCGCCCTCGGGATCCACCACCACGTAGTCGAAGCCGTGCGCGAGCTTGCGCGCGACGTCGGGATAGGCGGCGGCGCGCTGCTCGAGCAGCGCGCGCAGCTCCGG
>DATLZE010000018.1:0-17487 GCA_035574195.1 Burkholderiales bacterium
GGTCGAGATGAAGGAGAAGAAGGCGCGGGTGGAGGACGCGCTGCACGCCACGCGCGCTGCGGTGGAGGAGGGCATCGTGCCGGGCGGGGGTGTGGCGTATCTGCGCGCGCGCCAGGCGCTGGAGGGCAAGATCAAGGGCGAGAATCACGATCAGGACTGCGGTGTGAAGATCGTGATGCGCGCGCTGGAGGAGCCGCTGCGCTGGATTGCGGCGAACGGCGGCTACGAGCCCTCGGTGGTGGTGAACAAGGTGCTCGACGGCAAGGGTGCCTTCGGTTTCAACGCCCAGACCGGCGAGTACGGCGACCTGCTCGAAATGGGCGTGGTGGATCCCACCAAGGTCGCGCGCTGTGCGCTGCAGAACGGGGCTTCGGTGGCGGGGCTCATTCTCACCACCGATGCGATGGTGGCGGAGCTGCCGAAGGACGAGAAGCCCGCACACGGCCACGGCGGTGGTATGGGCGACATGGATTATTGAGCGCGGAGCGCTCGATAAGAACAAAGGCCCCGCTTGCGCGGGGCCTTTTTTTGTACGCCGGGCGCCAGCCGCCGGTGAGCGCCGTTTTTATCCGCGTTCATTCGCGGTTCCAGACCGCACCGCTTTCTCGGGGCCTCCTTCAGTACCACAGTCCGTTCCAGTGCCAGCGCGGGGGGCGCGTCACCTCGGGCACGTCCTCGAGCTGTGCGAACTCGTCCAGCCGGTCCCACGCCGCCTGGCGGCGGGGCGGCAGGAGCGCGGCGAGCCGCCTGATGCGCTCGGCCATCGGCGGGTGCGTGCGCAACCACTTCGGAACGCGCCCGCCAGCCATGAACATGCGCTCCATCCAGCCACCCTGCAGCCGCTCGAGCTTGTCGAGCGCGGAGGCGAGCGCGGCGGGGTCGCCGACGAGCTCTGCGCCGGCGAGGTCGGCCTGGTACTCGCGGGTGCGGGAGAGCGCGAGCTGTAGCAGCAAGGTGACCGTCGGCGCGAGGATCAGTACCGCGATGAGATCGAGCGGGGGCTCGTAGCCGCGCAGCGCTGCCGCCGGCAGCATCGCGACGAGCAGCGCCTGGCCGGCGAGCGAGAGCAGCGCGGTGACGCGCCCCACCACGTCGGCGAGGTTCATCACCTTGAGATCGTCGGCAGCGACGTGGGCGACCTCGTGCGCGAGCACCGCCGCGAGCTCGCGCAACGTGAGCGAGCGCAGCAACCCGTCGGTGAGCGCCACCGCCGAGTCCTCCCTGCTCCCCGTGGCGAATGCGTTGAGCGCACGGCTCGGCACGTAATAGAGGCGCGGGGCGCGCGGCAGCTCGGCGCGCGCGGCGAGCTCGCGGACGACGGCATGTAGTGCGGGAGCCTGCCACGGCGCCAGCTCCCGCGCGCCCGAGAGGCGCAGCACCCAGCGCGGGGAGACTCGCGGGCTGAGCGCTGTCGCGACGAGCGCGAGCGCCGCGGTCCAGAGCAGACCCTGCGCCCCGAACAGCGACCAGCCGATGTAGCCCGCGAGCGCCGCCATCGCGCCGAGGGCGAGCGCCGTGTGCACCGAGTTGAGCAGACGATGCCGCAGGCTGCGCAGGGGGTCCGGTGCGACAGGATGCATGGGCCGGGTCGGCGAGCCGCGGCAAGCGCCGTCATCGCCCGGTCGCCGGACGGTCGGTTCCGGAGCGCGGCTCCAGGGTCATCGAACGACGATCGTGACGTTGAAATCGCCGCGCAGGAACGAGACGCTATTGCCTTGCCCGCTGCGCAGCGCTGCCTGGAACTCGGCGAGCGTCTGCACGCGCCTGCGGTTCACGGCGTAGATGATGTCGCCTGCGCGCAAGCCCGCCTGGTGGGCGCGGCTGCTCGGCTCCACCGCGGTCACCAGCAGTCCGCCGCCCTGCAGCCGCTGGTAGAGAGGGCTGCCGCGCTCGATCTCGATCACGCTCAGGCCGGGCAGCTGCGGCACCGCCCGGCCTTCCGCGCCGCTCACTTCTTGCGGCGCGGCGATGCGCGCGCGGACGGTGCGCGACTCGCCCCCGCGCAGCACGCGCAGCTCCACTTCCTCGCCGACGGGGGTGAGGCCGAGCCGCGCGCGCAGCTCGGACGCGCCGCGGATCGCGCGGCCGTTCACTCCGACGACGACGTCGCGCTCGCGCAGCCCGGCCCGTTCCGCGGGCGATCCGGGCTGTACCGAGGCGATCACCGCGCCTTCTGAGGCGCTGACGCCGAGTTTTCTCGCGAGATCGGGCGTGAGATCCGCCAGCTCCACGCCGAGCCGACCCCGCCGCACCTCGCCGAAGCGCACGATCTGCGCGAGTACCGCACGCGCCATGTTCGACGGCACTGCGAAGCCGATACCGACGTTGCCTCCCGCGGGCGCGACGATGGCGGTGTTGATGCCGACGAGCTCGCCGCGCAGGTTGACGAGGGCGCCCCCGGAATTGCCGGGATTGATCGAGGCGTCGGTCTGGATGAAGTCCTCGTAGCCCTCGGGAGAGAGGCCACTGCGCCCGAGCGCGCTGACGATGCCGGAGGTGACGGTCTGCCCGATGCCGAAGGGATTGCCGATCGCGATCACGTAGTCGCCGACCTGGAGCTGGTCGGAGTCGCCGAAGCGCAGCGCCGCGAGGTTGTGCGCCGGGATCTGGAGCACCGCGATATCGGTGCCGGGATCGGTGCCGACGAGCTTCGCCGGGAACTGGCGCCGGTCCTTGAGCGTCACGATCACCTGCTCGGCGTTGCGGATCACGTGATGGTTGGTGAGCACGTAGCCGCGCGCCGCGTCCACGATCACCCCCGAGCCGGCAGCCTGTTCCTGGCGCTGCGGGCGGTCGGGCAGATTGAAGAAGCGGCGGAAGAAGGGATCGCGGAAGAGGGGGTTGTCCTCGAGCGGCGAGCGGGTGACGACCGAGATGTTCACCACCGCGGGCGTGACTTCGTTCACGAGCGGCGCCAGGGTAGGCAGGCCGCGGCCGTTGAGCTGCGGCTGCGCGGCCTCCCCGCCGGGGGCGCCCGCCCACAGGGCGGCGAGCAGCACGAGGACGCGGATCGGGGGCAGTCGCATGGGGCCTCCGGCAGGCAGGGCGGTTCCCGATAAGATGACGCCGCGGCGCAAGAAGTTCAAGAGCCGCCCCTCTCTCTGTCACCGCGTCACTTCAGTATCTGGAACAGGTTGTTGAAATCATCCGTCCACACGCGCAGGCCGGCGATCTCCTCGATCGGGGTCGCGTGGCCGGCGATGGCCGGCTGCTCGAGCAGCGCGCGATTGCGGGAGACGAGCACCCAGTCGGTCTTGGCAAGCTCGGAGTCCTCGGCCTCGTCCGAGATCAGCACCGCGGCGAGCCCGTGCTCCCCGGCGATGCGGGCGACCACCGGCGCGAGCCTGAGGAAGCGATTGGTGACGTGGAACGCGATCACGCCGTCGGGCTTCACGTGCCTCAGATATACCGCGAGCGCCTCTCGCGTGACGAGGTGCACCGGAATGGAATCGCTCGAGAAGGCGTCGATCACCAGGATGTCGTAGTGCTGCGGGGGCTCGCGCTCCATGGCGAGCCGCGCGTCCCCCAGGACGGTCTCGATGCGCGCCGCGCTCATCGGCAGGTAGTGGAACTCCTTCCACGCGAGGTCCACCACCTGGGGGTTGATCTCGTAGAAGCGGTAGAGGTCGCTGGCGCGCCCGTAGGCCGCGAGCGTGCCGGTGCCGAGCCCCACGACGCCCACGCGCAGCGCGGGCGAGGACTGCATCGCGCGCATCAGCCTGCCGATGCCGGAGGTGCGGCCATAGTAGGTGGTGGGCTCGAGACGCCTTTCGGGCGCGAGGTACTGCTCGCCGTGCATGATCACCCCGTGCATCAGGCGGCGCACCGCGTCGGGCTCGTTCACGGCGCCCACGTCTTTCACGCGCAGCGTGCCGTAGAAATTGCGCGACATCACCCGCGCGTCCTTCGACAGCATCTCGACGTAGTGGTAGACATGGTAGAGGCTGAAGCCCGCGGCGGCGAACAGGAACGCGGTCACCGCGGCGTGCATCGCGCGCGTGACGTAGGCGGCGATCAGCAGCGTCACGACGAGCCCGATGCCGAATTCGTAGTAGGTGTCGAACAGCCGCGCTGCGACGAGCCCCACCGCCGCGCCCCCGAGCGCGCCCCCGAGCGAGACCATGAGGTAGAAGCTCGTGAGGTAGCGCGGCGCGGGCTTCAGCGCGGCGAGCTCCCCGTGAAAGAACATGCAGGTGACGAACAGGCCCGCCGAGTAGAGCGGGATCGCTTCCTTGATGTTCATGATGCCGCGCTCGGCGTGCAGCGCCCACGCCATCGCCCCCACGACGACCGCGAGCGGCCCGAGGAAGATCGAGCGCCGGTACCAGCCGCGCCCCTCGAAGCACAGGATGAAGGAGAGAAGATAGAGGGTCAGCGGCAGGATCCAGAGGAAAGGAACGGAGGCGACGTCGTGCGTGATGTGGTTGGTCACTGCGAGCAGCATGAACGAGCCCATGGCCGAGAGCGCGAGCCACATGAAATAGTCGCGCGGCGCGGGCGGCGGCCCGTCGTTCGCTGCTGCCGCCGCTGCATGCGCCTCCTGCGGCGCGCGCAGGCTGTAGAGCGCGGAGGCGGCGCACAGCGCCGCGAACGCCGCGTAAGCGGCGCTCCACCCGCGGGCCTGGGCGGCGGTCGCGATCCAGGGCTCGACCGCGAAGGGATAGGAGAGGAGCGCGAGGAGCGATCCGAAGTTCGACAGCGCGAACAGCCGGTAGACAGTGCCGCTCGGGAAACTGCGCGCGAACCACGCCTGCACCAAGGGGCCCGTGGTGGAGAGCAGAAAATAGGGCAGCCCGATCGTGACCGCGAGCAACCCCAGGATGCGCCAGCCCGGATCCTCGCCGCCCGCAGGCTTCCAGGACGCGTCGGGGACGATGGGCAGCGAGGCGAGGCTCGCCGCGAGCAGGACGATGTGCAGCAGCACCTGCGTGCGCGCGGCGAGCTTGCGCGTGGTCCAGTCGGAATAGGCGTAGCCCGCGACGAGCAGCGTCTGGAAGAACACGAGGCAGGTCGTCCACACCGCCGCGGTGCCGCCGAACCACGGCAGGATCTGCTTCGTTATGATCGGCTGCACCAGGAAGAGCAGGAAGGCGCTCGTGAAAATGGTGAGGGCGTAGAGGGCCATCGTGAATCGTCAGCGGCAAGTCGCGACCCGGGGCGAGAGCTCCCGGCTGCCGGGCAAAAGCGCGTATTATAACGGCGGCGCGCCCGCATAGCCGGGATTCATGGACCAGCCCGTAGCGTTCCCTCTCCTGATCGCGTTGACGTGCGTCGTCGCGTCACTGGCGCCCGCCCACGCCGCCTGTCCGAGTCACGAGCGCATCAACACCATCCTGCGCTATATGGAGGCACGGGAGCCGGTGCGCGGGCTGCGCACCGACCTCTCCCTGGCGGATGCGGAATGCGGCCAGCGGCGCCTCGTTGATAAGCTCGGATCGAGCGGCAACCGCGTCGTCGGCTACAAGGCCGGGCTCACCAGCCGCGCCGCGCAGGAGCGCTTCGGCATCGCGAGCCCGGTGCGCGGCGTGCTGCTCGAGCGGATGCTGCTCGC
Source organism: Burkholderiales bacterium (assembly GCA_035574195.1). GTDB lineage: Bacteria > Pseudomonadota > Gammaproteobacteria > Burkholderiales > SG8-41 > SG8-41. Next base: position 5,552 of record DATLZE010000018.1, read on the forward strand.
CGACGGTGCGGAGGTTGCGGCGGACTTCGGAGCGCGGCCGGCGCTCGAGCCCGATCTGCTGGTGGTGGTGAGGGACTCCGCGATCCACCGCGCGAGAACGCCCCTCGAGGCGCTGCGCTCGATCTCGATGGTCGTTCCCTTCATCGAGCTGCCCGACCTCGTGGTGGCCGAGGGCGAGAAGCTCTCGGCGTCGCTTCTCGTCTTGCTCAATGTCGGCGCGCGGCTGGGCGTGGTGGGCAGGGGCATCCCGGTCGAGGCGACGCCCGAATTCGCTCGGGCGCTCGCCGCGATGCGGGTCGTGGTGCTCGACCAGAAAGGGAAGGAGCTTGCGAGCGGAACGGGCGCGGCGATCCTCGATCACCCGCTCGAGGCCGTGCTGTGGCTCGCGCGCGATCTCGAGCGATCCCGCATTCGGCTCAGAGCGGGCGATCTGCTGAGCCTCGGATCTTTCACCGCGCCGCTCGTCCCGCGCTCGGGGCTAGCCGTCACCGTGCGCTACGAGGGCTTGCCGGGGAACCCCGAGGTATCCGTGCGGTTCAAGTAGCGCCGGCACGGCCGACGCGTTGATCCGGTGGCGCAGTCTTTCCCGCCGCCTGGCAGAGGTGGCGAAAATGGCTTCCGGCCGACGAGCGCGAGGGGGAAGGCGGCGGGCCTGCAAGGGCGGCGTGGCAGGCGGATATCGGGAGCGGGAGCGCTGCCGGGCGTTGCGAAAGAGCGCGCCACTATCCCGATTCCAGCGTGCGATCAGGCGAGTGCTCGCGCAGCGCGAGGGCTCGAACGAGGAGCCTGCGCGGCACGCGAGCTTGGCGAGAGCGGGCCGCTTCCCTGGCAGCGTCCGCCGAACTCTTTCGCTCCTCGCTCTTCCTCCCGCTTGCCGTCGGCTCGACCGCGCTAGCGGTAGACCAGCACCGGAATCTTGCAGTGGGTGATGACCCGTGCGGTCTCGGAACCCACCAGCTCTCCGGTGATGCCCTTTCTTCCGTGGGAGGCCATGATGATGAGGTCGCAGCCACGCTCGGTCGCGGCCTGGATGATCGCGCGGTGCGGAGCGGCGTTCCGCAGCACGAGCGTCTCGCACGCCACGCCCGCGGTGCGCGCCCGGGCAGCGATCGCCCCGAGGTACTTGTCCGCCTCCTGTTTCGCCACCTCGTCGAGCGCAGCCGCCTTGACTTCGACCGGCGCGTAGTCCTCGAAGGACTCGGGCTCGCGCTCGACGACGACGTAAAGACCGGTCACTTTCGCGCCGATCGCCCCGGCGAAGCGCACGCCGTTCTCGACCGCGACCTCGGAAAGGCTGGAGCCATCGGTCGGCAGCAGGATGTGCTTGAACACAGGCCCTCCTTCTCGAGGTTGGCCGGGCACGCGCGGTACAGTAGCACAGCCGCGGCAGCCCGGCGCCTTCGAAACGCAGAGCGCGAGAGGGAAAAGGCCCGGCAGTTTTCCGGTTTACCCCGATTCGCAGCCTGCGCGGGGGAGGCGGACGAGCCGCGTCTGCGGCATGCCCGCGCCGATGTAGACGTCCTGCGGGCCCGGGCCGCCGGCCACAGCGATGTAGATTTCGTCGGGGCTACGGGCGCGCCACACCGTCTCGGCGTCGCCCCGGCCCGCGGCGCGCTCGGTCGCGGCGAAGGACTCCGCGAAATAGCCCGCCGGCAGCCGCGCCATCTCCCACAACCGCATCTGGATGTCGCGCTTGGTCAGGCCCGCCTCGAAGAGCGCGCGCGCGTGGTTCACGCCGAGGAGCAACAGCGCTCCATCGCCGCCTCCGTACATCGGGGGCATGTTGGTCGCGATCTGGCGCAGGATTTCCTCGGGACCCACGCCCTCGCCGCCGGAGATGTTGCAGAAATTGGAGGCCTTGAACACGGTGACGGTGCTGTCCTCGCGTCGAAAGCCGCGGTCCACGTGGAACGGAGTCCAGGGGTTCTCCTCCTCGTTCTCGCCGCAGAGGTAGGTGTAGCGCAGCGGCGAGCCGAAGCTCACCTTCGAATAGACGCCGGGGAGCGCGCCGCCGAGGTTGATCATGACCAGGCGGATCGCGCGGCCGATGGTCGCGTTCGCGCGCCATCCCGGCCCGAGGCAGCCGGTGGCGCAGTTGATGTCGAGCGCCTTGCGCACCGGGCCATTCACCAGCACGAACGGCGTCATCGGATTGGTCGTGACCTGCATGAATTCGAGGGGATAGCTCGGATCGAGCAAGCCCTCGACCGCGGCGAGGATGAGCGGCATGTATTCGGGGCGGCAGCCGGCCATCACGGCATTGACCGCCACCGCCTCTACCGTCGCGCGCCCCTTGCGCGGCGGGATGAATCCGATCACCTCGTCTGCCGCGCGTCCCGAAGCGGCGACGAAGCTGCGCACCCTGTCGGGGGTCGCGGGAATGATCGGCAACCCGTCGGTCCAGCCCTGCTCGTAGGCGTGCTCGTAGGCCCGCACGAGCAGCTCCTCGACCGATTCGCCTTCGAGCCGCACTGGCGCTTGCGTCATTTCGGTGCCGACTCAGACCGGCGAGGCGGAGCGCACAATGCCCTCGGGGTGAATTTCGGCGTGCGCTACGGCCTCGAGCCGCGCCTCGATTTCCGCGGGCGGCAGGGTGAGGCCCTCGACGACCGTCTCGATCATCTGTTCGGCGCGCGCCCGCAGCGCCTCGGGATCGAGCTGGCGGATCGGGTTCTCGGTCTGCGCGACGATCACGTAGGGCCAACCCTGGGTCGCGGCCATGCGCCGCGCGAACCGCGCGAACGTATCGGTGACCACCATCACCGTGGGAACGCCCCGCTCCTCCAGGGCCGGCGTGACGTGGCTACACCACGTCGTGCACGAGCCTCAGTCGCCGGTCGCGGTGACGACGACGTCCACCCGCTGCGCGAGATCGTCAAGCTGCCCGCGCATGGTGTCGAGGAGCTTGCCGGTGCGGATCGGCAGCTCCCGCACGGGCTGCTCCATCACCACGTCTTTCAGCCGGAAGCGCTCCCCGAGCAGCGTGCCGATCGCGCGCAGGATTTCCACCGCCGAGGGCCGCCAGTTGGGCAGCAGCCCCACGATCTTGCCGTCGAGCGTCGCGGGGCGCGGGGCGAGCCGGTTGCGGGGGCCGCTCTCGTCGAGATAGACGGGCAGCGGCGAGAGCATCGTGAGGCTGAGCGTCATTCCCATCCCTCGCAGGGGGTGATTCGCGCAGGGGATGTTAATTCGGCGCTCCGCGCGGGGTCAAGAACGGCGTGTGCGCTGATCGCGCGCATCGGCCTTGCCTTATGATTCGGAATGAAGCCGGGGCCGGATTTCCACATTCCGGACGGGGAATCCGGCTGCCGTTTCGTTCGAGGAGGAAGCCGCGTGGCCTACGATCTTGTCATTCGCAACGCGCGGCTCGCCGACGGCGAGCGCGCGCGCGCGCCGAGCGACATCGCGATCGCGAACGGGCGCATCGCCGCTATCGCGCCCCGCATCGAGCACGCAGGCGAGAGCGTGGACGCCGGCGGGCGCCTGGTGTCGGCGGGACTGGTCGAGAGCCATTTCCACCTCGACAAGGCGCGCATTCTCGACCGCGTCGCTGCCCTCGCGGACCGGCGCGCGACCGACTACATGAAGCGCACTTCCGCGGTCAAGCACACGTTCACGGTGGAGGACGTCTACGCGCGCGCCTCCGCGACCCTCGAGCAGTGTCTGGTGAACGGCGTCACGCATATGCGCACCCACGTCGAGGTGGATCCCAACGTCGGACTGCGCGGCTTGGAAGCGATCGAGCGCCTGGCGAAAGACTACGCCTGGGCGATCGACCTCCAGCTCTGCGTGTTCCTCCAAGAGGGCTGGACCGGAGTGCCGGGAGCCGAGACCAACGTCCGGGCGGCGCTCGAGCGCGGGGCGCGGGTGATCGGGGGCGCGCCGCGCTACGACACCGACCGCGCTGCCCAGATCCGGCGCATCTTCGAGCTCGCGCGCGAGTACGACGCGGACGTAGACATCCACCTCGACGGCGGCTACACCACCCACGACATGGACATCTTTCTGGTGTGCGACCTCACCGACCGCATCGGCTGGGGCGGGCGCGTGGCGGTCGGCCACGGCAACAAATATTCGTGCCTGCCGCCGCACGAGCTCGCGGCGCTGGGGCGGCGGCTCGCGGACTCGGGCGTCGCGGTGACGGTGCTCCCGGCGACCGACCTCTTCACCAGCGGGCGCCACCTCGAGCACAGCGTGATCCGGGGAGTGGCCGACGCGAACGCGCTGATCGAGCAGGGGGCGAACTGCTCGATCGCGACCAACAACGTGTTGAATCCCTTCACGCCCTACGGCGATTGCTCGCTGGTGCGGATTGCGAACCTCTACGCCAACGTCGTGCAGCGCTGCTCGGAGCGAGACCTGGCCGAGTGTTTCGCGATGGTGAGCGCGCGGCCCGCGCGCATCCTGCGCCTGGACGAGTACGGGGTCGCGGTCGGCAATCCGGCCGATCTCGTGCTGTGGGACGCGAGCACGCCGGCCGAGGTGATCGCGACCGTGGCGCAGCCGCTCGCGGGCTTCAAGCGCGGGCGGCGCGTGTTCACTCGCGACACTCCCGTGCTGCACCGGCCCTGAGAGCGCGCGCCGGACCGAAGCGCTCGTGCCGGCAGGCGGCCAGCCCTCGCTTCGCTCCTGGGCGAGGGAGGAGCCAGACCCCCCTTTTCCCGACGAGGGCGAGGCGAGGTCTTGAAAAGGGCGCCCGCGCGCCTTCGGGCCGCCTGACTCCGCGGCCTGCTCGCCGCCGGGCGGGCGGGGCGGCGCGAAGCGAGGAGGGTGATCGCAGGGCGCCGAGGGGCGCTTCAGCGGTTCGCCAGCTCGACGAGCGCGGCGGTGAGCACGCGCGCTCCGGCGGCGAGGTCGCCCGGCCTCGCGTTCTCGGCCTCGTTGTGGCTCACGCCCTTCTCGCACGGCACGAAGATCATGCCGGTCGGGCAGACCCGCGCCAGGTACATCGCATCGTGGCTCGCGCCCGAGGGCAGGCGCATCGAGGAAAGCTCGAGCTCCGCGGCGCATCGCTCGATCGTGTCCACGACCCGAGGATCGAACGCGCAGGGATCGTCGGCGAGCGTCGGCGTGACTTTCACGCGGCAGCGTTGCGCGGCCTTGCGTGCGGCCGGCTCGACCGCATCGCCCAATCGCGCGATGGTCGCAGGGTCGGGGTGGCGCAGATCCACCGAGAAGAGCACATGGCTCGCGACCGAGTTGGGCGAGTTCGGCGCGACCAGCATCCTGCCCACCGTGAAGCGCACCGTATCGGTGTCGTCGCGCGCGAGCTCCTGCAGCGCGTGGATGATCGCGATCGCCTCGCGCAGCGCGTCGCGCCGCAGCGCGAGTGGCGTCGTGCCGGCGTGCGCGGTCTCGCCGAACACTTCCACTTCGAACCAGCGCAGGCCCTGGATGCCGGTGACGACCCCGATGGTCTTGTGCTCGAGCTCGAGCCGCGGCCCCTGCTCGATGTGGGCCTCGATATAGGCTGCGGCGGCAGTGCCGAAGGCGCGCGGCGCCGCTTCGGGAATGGCGGCGAGCGTCCGCGCGAGCGCATCCTTGAGCGCGACGCCGTCGTTGTCGCGGACCTCCAGGAACTCCTCGAGCCGGCGCGCCCCGGTATGCACCGCCGAGCCCATGGTGCACGGAGGGAAGCGGCTGCCTTCCTCGTTGGCCCAGGCCACGAGCTCGACCGGGCGCCGCGTCTTCACGCCCGCCTCCTCGAGCGCTTCGAGCGCCTCGAGCCCGGCGAGCACGCCGTAGATGCCGTCGAAGCGGCCGCCGCGCGGCTGGCTGTCCATGTGGCTGCCGGTCATGACCGGCGCGGCCGCGGAGTCTTTTCCCGGCCGCCGCACGAAGAGGTTGCCGATCGCGTCCACGGCCACGGCGAAGCCGCGCGCGCGGGCCCACGCGAGCAGCAGCTTGCGCGCGGCGATGTCCTCCTCGGAGAACGCCGCGCGGTTGACGCCGCCCCCGGCGCTGGCGCCGATTTCCGCCATCGCCATGTGCCGCTCCCACAACCGCCGCCCGTCCACCCGGGCGGCCGCCGCGCGCGCGTCCCCCCTCATTCGATACGCGCGCCGGACTTGCGCACCACCCGGCCCCACTTCTCGATGTCGGAGCGCAACACCGCGGCGAACTGCTCCGGCGTGCTCGGGTGGAGCACGGCGCCGCGGGCGAGCATCGTTTTCTGGGTCTCCGGGCTCGACAGGATTTTCACGATCTCGGCATTGAGCTTGGCGACGAGATCCCGGGGCGTGCCCGCCGGCACCATGATCCCGAACCAGTTATCGGCCTCGAAGCCCTTGAGCGTCTCGCCGATGGTGGGCAGCTCGGGGATCGCGGGCGAGCGCCTGGAGGCCGCCACCGCGATCCCGCGCAGCCGCCCGGAGTGCACGTGCGGCAGCGCCGGCGGGATGCTGTCGAAGAACACTTGGATGTTGCCGGCCATGAGGTCGGTCAGCCCCGGCGCGCTGCCCTTGTACGGCACCATCTGGATGCGGATGCCGGCGAGGTCCTTGAAGAGCTCGGTCTCGAGGTGCGAGAGCGTGCCGTTGCCCTGCAGTCCCCAGTTGAGCTCGCCGGGGCGCGCCCTGGCGAGCGCGATCAGTTCCTTCACCGTTTTCGCTGGAAGCGAGGGATGGGTGAGCAGGATGTGCGAGATGTTGGCGGCGAGGGTGACGGGCGCCAGATCCCGCAGCAGATCGTAGGGCAGCTTCGAGTAGAGCGTCATGCTCGTCGCGTGGGTGGTGGCCGCCGCCATCAGCAGCGTGTAGCCGTCGGGAGCGGCCTTGGCCACGGCCTCGGCGCCGATATTGCCGCCCGCCCCGGGCCGGTTGTCCACCACGATCTGCTGGCCCCACGAGCGGGTCAATTCCTGGCCGATCGTGCGCGCGAGAATGTCGGCGGCGCCCGCCGGCGGGAACGGCACCACGATGCGAACCGGCTTCGCGGGGTAGGACTGCGCGAGGAGCGGCGCGGCGCTGGCCGCGAGCAGGCAGGCGCACAGGAGGCGAAGGGATGCGACCAAGGCCTCTCCTTTGAGCGAGTCTGCTTCGGCGTGACTGCGGATCTATAAGGATACCCGAAAAGATCCCGAGCCGCCTGCGGCTGAAAAGCGGGGCCGCGGTGGAGTAACATTTGGCGCGAGCGACGGCGATTGCCGGCCGGGGAGGCCGGGACGCTACCTCGTTTTCCGCGGCCTCGTTTTATGGACACGATGATCGAGCGGCTGGCCGACTACGCGGCCGCGCTGCGCTTCGAGGACCTGACCGACGAGGCGGTGCACGAGTGCAAGCGCCGGCTCGTGGACACGCTCGGCTGCCTCGTCGGTGGCTTCGACGCCGAGCCCTCCCGGATCGCGCGCGCGATCGCGCGGCGCGCCCGCGGCACGCCCGCGGCGCGCATCCTCGGCACCCAGGAGCCCACTACGCCGGAGCTCGCGGCGTTCGCGAACGGCGTCGCGCTGCGCTATCTCGATTTCAACGACGCCTACTTCATGAAGTCGGCCGGCCACCCGAGCGACGTCTTCGCGGCGGTGCTCGCCGTGGCGGACGCGGTGCGCGCGGACGGCCGCGGCGTGATCACGGCCGCGGCGCTCGCCTACGAGGTGTTCTGCAACTTCTCCGACACGGTGCCGCGCGAGCGGGGCTGGGACCATGTCGTCTACGGCGCGCTCGCCTGCGCCGTCGGTGCGGGGAAGCTCCTCGGGCTCTCGCGCGCCCAGATGGGCCAAGCCGTCGCGCTCGCTGCCGTCCCCAACATGGCGCTCGAGCAGACGCGCACCGACGAGCTTTCGATGTGGAAAGGCTGCGCGGCGGCGAACGCGGCGCGCAACGGCCTGTTCGCGGCCTTGCTCGCCCGGGAAGGACTGACCGGACCGGAGCAGGCGATCGAGGGCCGCTGGGGGATGCAGCATGCGCTCGGGCGCTTCGAGTGGGCGCCCTTCGGCGGGCGCGGCGGACCGTTCCGCGTGACCCAGAGCCATATCAAGTATTTCCCGGCGGTAGTGCATGCACAGTCCCCGATCACGGTCGCACTCGATCTCTACGGCAAGCTCGCTCCGGGCGACATCGAGGCGATCACCGTGGACACCTACTGGGTCGCGCGGCGCTACGCCGAGCGCTCGAACGCGCTGTGGAACCCCGCCACGCGCGAGACCGCCGACCACAGTATCCCCTACTGTGTGGCGGTGGCGCTGCTCGACGGCGAGGTGACGGGCGCGAGCTTCGGCGAGCAGCGCATCCGTGACCCGCGCATCCGGCGCCTGATCGAGCGCACGACGCTGCGCGAGAATCCCGAGTACACCAAGGCGCACCCGCACGAATGGCCGTGCCGCATCGAGGTGGCGCTGCGCGGGGGCGGGCGCGTCGCGGCGCAGGCGCGCTACTTCAAGGGACATGTCCGCCGGCCGCTCACCGACGAGGAGGTGGAGCGCAAGTTCCGCGCGCTCGCGGGCAGGCACCTCGCCGCGGAGCGCATGGATGCGCTGCTCTCGGAGGCATGGGCGCTCGAGCGCATCTCCGACGCGACCGAGCTGCTCTCGCTGCTCGAATTCAGTCGCCCTTGATGCCCGCCGAGCGCACGACCTGTGTCCAGGTGTGGATTTCGGCCTCGAGGTGCGCGCGAAACTGCGCGGGCGTGCTGCCGACTGCCTCGGCGCCGTCGGCGGAGAAGCGCTTGACCGTGTCGGGCTGCCGCAGTATCGCCGTGATCTCGCGATGCAGCCGCTCGATCAGGTTGCGCGGGGTTCTCACCGGCGCGAGCACGCCGTACCAGTTGGTCACCGCATAACCGGGGATCCCGGATTCGGCGATCGTCGGCACCTCGGGCGAGGATTTCGAGCGCTGCGGGCCCGTGACAGCGAGCGCGCGCAGGCGGCCCGCGCGCGCGTGGGGCTGGGAGGACACGATGCTGCCGAGCGCGAACTGGACGTGGCCTGCGAGCAGATCCGGATAGGCCGCGCCCATGCCCTTGTAGGGCACGTGCACAGTGTGCATGCCGGAGCGCTGGTTGAGAAGCTCCGTCGCAAGATGGATGATGCTGCCCTGACCGGCGGAAGCGTAGTTGAGCTTGCCTGGATTCGCCCGCGCCAGCGCGACGAACTCGGAGAAGGTTTTCGCGGGCACGGAGGGATGCACGACGAGCAGATAGGGTTGCGCGCTCACCTGGGAGACGGGCGCGAAATCGCGGAACAGATCGTAGCGCGCGGGGTAGAGCAGGGGCCGGATCACCGAGGTTGCGCTCACCATGATCAGCGTGTGGCCGTCGGGAGCGGCCGCCGCGGCGAGCTCCGCGCCGATCGTGCCGCCGCCTCCGCCGCGGTTGTCCACCACCACGCTCTGGCCGAGCGCCTCGCCCAGCTTCGCGCCGAGGGCGCGCGCGATCGTGTCCATCGCACCGCCCGCGGCGAGCGGCACGATCAGGCGAATCGGGCGCTCCGGATAGGGTTGCGCCCGCGCGGGCGCGCCGGCGGCGAGCGCGGCGAGGAGCGCCGCTCCCAGGGTTGCGAGGACGGTCACGGGCTCGTTCCCGGCGCTGCGTTGCGTTGCGCTTATCTTAACCGCGCGGGCCTCGGCGCGGGCGGTCAATCTATCGGGACCGGCCCGTTCGCCGTCATGCCGCCGGCTGCATGAGGCGCGCGAGCCGCGAGGCATCATCGAGTTTTTCGAGCCCGAGCACCGCCTCGCGCAACTCCCCGATCCGCGGGCGAGGCAGAGCTTTGGCGGCGAGCTTCTCGAACTTCTCGACCACCTGCGCCTCGGTCGCGAATCGCTGCTCGGACCCGCGCGCAGCTTCCACCGTGCGCTCGAGGCGCGTGCCGTCGGCGAGCTTCACCTCGACCCGCACCATGTGGCGGAACTTCGCGCCGCGGGCGGTGATCTCCGGGTCGTGGCGCACGGAAACCCGCTCGGCGAGCGCCATGCGCGCGGGATCGGCGACCGCGTCCTCGGTGAACTGGTCCACGAAGCAGTCGCCCTCCAGAAGATAGGTCGCCACGCAGTAGGGCAGATTCAACTGCGCCGCGGTGAGCCCCTCGGGCCGGTACTTCCAGCCCACGTGATCCATCGTGACCTGCGAGCCATGCACCACGACCGCCTCCACTTCCTCGGCGCGGAACGGCCGTTCGGCGCGCATCTCGCGCAACGCGTCGAGGGTGGTGTGATTGCTGCCCACGCAGGCGTAGAACTTGAGCGCGACGCCCATGGTCTGCCAGGTCTCGCCCAGCGCGGCGGTGAGCTCCTCGAGGCGGAAGCGGTCCCGCGAGCGGGAGAAGGTGGTGCAGAAGCCGCCGTATTCGGCCTCGAAGACGTTGACGATCCCGGTGAAGCCGGCCTCGGCGAGCAGCGCCCCGTAGAGTCCGGACTGGGCGGCGCGCCCCGCGTGCATGCGCTTGACCATCGCGCCGTACTGCGCGGCCATCAGCCCCGCGGCCTGGGTGCCGGCGAGCCCCAGCGCGTGCACGGTTCGGTCGGCATCGAGCCCCAGGGCGCGGGCCGCCGCCGCCGCCGCCGCGAACACTCCCACCGTGGCCCCCGAGTGCCAGCCCTGGCCGATGTGCTCCGGCCCCATGCAAAGGCCCACCCGCGGGCCGGTCTCGTAGCCGGCGAGCGCGGCGGTGAGAAACTCGCGCCCGGAGAGGCGACCCTTGAGCTCGGCCACCGCGATGAGCGCGGGCAGCACCACTGCCCCCACGTGCAGCACCCCGGCGCGGTGGACATCGTCCAGTTCGAAACCCTGCACCGCGGTGCCGTTGGCCAGGGCCGCGTGCGGGGCGGAGAGGGCGAGAGAGGTGCCCCACACCGCGCAGCGGCGCGTCTCGTCGAGCCGCGCCAGCGTCTGCTGCAGCAGGCGGCACCAGGGCAGATCGGCCCCATACAGCGCGCAGCCCAGCGCATCGAGCATGAGGAGCTTCGCGCGCTCGCGCACCGGCTCGGGAATCGCCTCGTAGCGCAGCCCCGAGACAAAAGCAGCCAGCCCGCGCGTGTAACGGTTGTCGGCAGCGATCTCGTGGCTCATTCAGGCACTTCGCTACAGGGGCACGCAGGCCGGGAGGGAGGCATCAGCGATCTTGCTTTCTCGCACTCCCCGGTGCCTCCGCGGCAGGGCTGCTTCTCGCCGCTTCGGCGGCGGCGGCGCCGGCGATGCGGCCGAAGACCGCGCCCGAGACGAGCCCGGTGCCGGAGGGATAGTTGAAGTAGAACAGCCCTCCCACCATCTCGCCGGCGCAGTAGAGGCCAGGAACGGGGACGAGGTTGACGTCGTAGACCTGGCCGGTCTCGTGATTGATCCGCAGCCCTCCGAAGGTGAAGGTGATGCCGCAGGTCGTGGCGTAGGCCTCGAACGGTGGCGTATCGAGCGGCTGCGCCCAATTCGATTTCGGCGGCTCGATGCCGACGGTGCACTTGCCATCCTTGACGGTGTGGTCGAAGGGCACGTCGCGGCGCACCGCGGCGTTGAACTCGCGCACGGTCTTCAGGAACCCCTCGGGGTTCACGCCCTCGAGCTTTTGCGCGAGCTCCTCGAGTGTTCGGGCGCTCGCCTTGGTGACGAGCTTGATGCGGTATTCGGGGCGCAGGATGTCCTTCACCTTGGCGTCGAACACCTGCCACGCGAACTGCCCCGGCTGCCTGAGCACCTCGGCCCCGTACTTGGCGTAGGTGTAGTTGTAGAAGTCGGCGCCCTCGTCCACGAAGCGCCTGCCCTCGGCGTTCACCATGATCGAGAGCGGATAGCTGTGGCGGTACGGATCGTGCGAGCGGGTGACGTCGCCGAATTCGGGAGCGTGGCGCTCCCAGGACACGGAATGGCATCCCGACCAGTTGCCGTAGGGGCAGGCGCCGATCTCGAGCGCCATCCGCAGCCCGTCGCCCACGTTGAAGCGCGTGCCGCGCACCTTGGCGAGCTCCCAGCCCGGACCGAGGTAGCGCGTGCGCCACTCGGGATTGGCCTCG
>DATLZE010000019.1:0-10833 GCA_035574195.1 Burkholderiales bacterium
CCGCCTCTCCCGCGCGCCCTTCGCCTTCCTCGCAGCCGGAGGCGGCTATCGCGCGCGAGCGGGGCGCTTCACCGCTATTCCACCTCCGCCAGCACGCTGAGGCCGCCCGCCGCGAGCCGCCGCGCCGCCGCAGCCGCGAGCGAGTCCCGCTCCTCCGCGAGCGACCACTGCGCGTGGCGCGCGAGTAGCGCCAGCTCCATCGCGCGCCCGAGCGTCAGCGCGCAGCGCCGCGCGCCGGCTTCGAGCCCGCCCTCCTTCGCCCCGGCCAGCCACGCCTCCGCTCTGTCCACCGCCGCCTCGACCAGCGCCGAAATTCTCACGAGATCCGGCTCGCGCACCTCGCGCAGCAGGATGCCGATCTCGCGCTCGAGCGCCGCGAGTCCCCCGCTCGCCTCCAGCGCCCGCAGCGTCTCGCGCGCGAGCCCGCCGCTCGTGTCCTGCCCGAGCGGCAGCGCCTGCGCCTCGCGCAGCAGCTCCGGCAGCCCGGTGTCCGCGAGGCGGCCCGCTCCGCCGAGCGCCTCGATCGTTTCCGAGAGGATCCGCAGCGCCTGCCCCGCTGTGAGATGTGCGGCGAGCGGCGCCAGCACCCGCAGCAGCTCCTGCTGTTGCACGCCGGCTCTCTGCGCCTCCTCCCGCCCGATCAGCTCGGCGACGAAGAACGCGAGGTGCAGCGCGCCTGCGAGCTCGGCTTCGAGCCCGGCCAGCGCGTCGAGGCGAAGCGGCTGCCCGACGCGCGGCGCACGCAACGCGGCGCGCCCGCAGGCGTGGTCGCGAGCGAGCGCGAGACCACGGCGCGCGAGCGCGCAGGCAGTGACCGCGCTCCAGGCGCGCACGATCTGGAGCATCGGCGCGATGCGCTCGACGCCACCGGTGGTCCCCGCCACGAGCTCGGCCGCCGTGCCATCGAGCCTCAGCTCCGCGGCCGGGAGCTCGCGGGCGCCGACTCCGCCTTCCAGGCGGTGGATCAGGATGCCGTTGGGACGCCCCTGCGCGTCGCGCGCCTCGACGTAGAACAACGCGAGCCCACTGGCGCCCGGCGGATTGCCCTCGGGGCGGGCGAGCACGAGCGCCATCTGCGTGGCGATCGCAGGGGAGAGCCACGCGCGGCCGTAGAGCCGCCAGCGCTCCCCTTCGCGCCGCGCCACGATCCCGGCGGGCCCCGGAGCGGGGCCGCCGGCGGCTTCCGTCATCCACTGGCCGCTCGTCCAGATCTTGCGCGGGTCGCGGCTCGCGAGATGCGGCAGCGCGCGCGCGATCAGCGCCCGGTTGCCGGAGGCGAGCAGCACCTTCGCCGCGCCGTCGCTCGCGGCGAGCGGGCAGTAGTAGAGGCCGGACGAAGGCGCGAAGAGGTAGGCGAGCGCGAACTGGTGGACGCGGGAATACGCGCCGTGCCTGCGCTCGTAGGCGGTCGCGACGAGCCCCCGCTCGGCGGCGATGCGCTGCGCCTCGCGCCACCGCGGCGCGATCTCGCTCCGATCCGCGCAGTTGCCCGATTCGTCCCACTGCAGGAGCCGCGGCTCGCGCGCGCGGCCGGCAGGCTGCATGCGGGGTAGGGCTCTGCCCGCGAGCGCTCCCATCGCCTCGAGCCCGGGCTCGATCTCCGCGCGCGCGGCGGCGGGAAGGGTCCGCGCGAGATACGAGCGCAGCGCGCGGTCCGCGGCGTACTGATTGTCCGGCTCAGGCGGCTGGACGACGGCCATCGATTCCGCGCTCAAGGCGAATCCCGCCCGTTGTGCCCCGCCTCCCGCTGCGTCCTGCGGATGAATTCCTCGAACCCGTGCCGGGGGCGGGGGCTCCGGCACCGAGATACCGGGCTTCGAGGATCCGGCCGGCAGGGGCCCTCAAAATAGAGACCGGAGAACAGCGCGAGGCCCCTCCACCAGGGGAGACCGGCCGCCGGGACGAGCCCCGCGGCGCCCGGGACCGAGCCGGCGAGCCAGTAGCCGGGAAAGTGCATCCAGCCGCCCATCGTAACGCCCCGCCCACCTGTGGCCTCTTGCGCCAGAGCGCGGCACGCGTAGCCGAAGATGAAAACCGAACCAGCGAGCAGCCCCCCGAGCAGGTATTCCATTGCGGCGGCCCGCCTGGATCCGTCAATCGCCGGGCACGGTTCCGCCCGCCGCCGTTCACGAACGGCAGCCCAGCAGCCCCTTCTTCTCGTTCTCGAAGTAGCTGAGCTCGCCCGGGCACGAGAGCCTCGCCGCCGGCGCCTTGGTGCCAGGCTTGGCGCTGCAAGTAAACGCGCCGGTCTTCTTGTTGACCGATTTTGCGTCGAGCGTCCACCCCGGCGGGCATTGCGGGCCGGCTGCGACCGCGGCCTTGGGCGCGGGCGTTGCGACCGCGCCCGCCACCTTGAGCATCGTCGCCTGGTTCTTGCCGAGGCACTTGAGCAGCGTGCCCACCGTCTTGGGCTCGGCCATGACGTGGTAGTCGCCCGGCTTGCGATAGGTGTACTTCACCACCAGGGGGACGTCGCGTTGCTGATTGATCTTGTAGTCGCCCGTGGTACCGTCGCCGTAGTGCAGCCGCAGCCCGCAGTTGATCGCCTGCTCGACCTCGAAGCTGACCGTGATCGTGACCGGCTCGCCGACCTTCGCGGGCGAGGGCTCGGCCCGGATTCCGGTCACGGTCTGCGCGAGCCCCGCCGCCGGCAAGGCGAAGACAGCCGCCAATGCGAGCATGCGCTTCATCGTTCTCTCCTCCCTGTCCAGGAACGCAACCCCGAAAACGGGAACCCTGGCCTCTATTATGCGCCGAAAAACGCGGGCTCGGGATCAAGCCACGGGGAGGCCGCGCGAGATCGAGCGACCGGGAGATCGAAAGCGCCGTTTCCGGCTCGCGTTCCCCCGCCCCCGCGCTCTCGGCGTGCTCCGCGGCGAGAGGCGCCTTCAACCGCGCAGCGGCGCGAGGTCGAGCGGCCGGTCGAAGAAGCTCGGCAGCGCCTCGAGAAAGCGCTGCGCGCGCTCGCGCGGCCAGCCGCCGTATTCGCAGTTCGCGAGGAACTTGGCCTCGATCTCGGCGCGCGCGAGCGGCTCGCGCGCGCCGCCCCGGATGTGCGGCTGGCGCTCCTCGATCACCCGCCCATCGCTGAGCGTCACGCGCAGGTGCCCGGTATAGGCCCTCGGATAAGGATTGTCCGGGTCCACCACGTAGCGCACCCTGGAGGCGAGCGCGCGGATGCGCTCGTCCCGCGCGGTCTCCTCGGTGAAGGCGGAGAGCCCCGCGCCGCCAGTCACCAGCGCGACCGCGATGTTGAACGGCGCGCTGAACTTCGCCGCGTAGGCGTTCGGCGGGCGCTGCTTGGCGGCGAGCGGCTCCCACAGCCGGTGCACGTAACCCTCCGCGGTCTCGCACACGATGTCGGCGACGTCCTCGGGGCGCACGCCGCGATTGCGCAGGCGCAGCGCGCAGTCAATATAGGGTTGGTTCATGGTGCCGGTGGCGTAGGGCTTGAAGGCGATCGCCTCCATTACCCAGCGCTCGCCGAAATCCGCGGTGAGCGCCTCGTAGTCGCCTTCCACCGAACGCGCGAAGCCGTGGAACAGGCCGTGCGCGCCCTCGAACACCGCGCGCGGCCCGGAAAATCCCCGCGCCGCGAGGCGCGCGGACTTGAGCCCGGAGTGGGCCGCCCAGCCCGGGTGCAGGCGCTTGGTCCAGGAGCCGTCCGCGAGGTACTCGATGATCCCGCTCGCGAGGCTGCCGGAGATGCCGAGCGCGTCGGCGGCCTGCTTGCGGTCGAGCCCGAGCGCGACCGCACAGGCGAGCGCCGCCGCGGGCGCGCCCAGCACGCTGGTCGGGTGAAAGCCGGCCTTGTGGATCGCCTTGGGGATCACGGTGGAGAGCCGGCACAGTGCCTCCACACCCGCGGCGACGCCCGCGAGCGCGGCACGCCCGTCGCGCCCGAAGCGCTCGCAGGCGGCGAGCACCGCGGGCAGGATCACCGCGCCCGCGTGAACCGGCCCGCCCTCGAAGGTATCGTCGAAATCCTCGCCGTGCGCCGCAGTGCCGTTGACGAGCGCGGCAGCCTCGGCGCTCCAGCCTCCCGGGTGCCCGATCGCGGTGCACGGCCCGCCAGCGTCCGATGCGCAGAGCAGCGCGGCCACATAGTCGGTGCGCCGCGCGGCGACGCACAGCCCGACGAAGTCGAGCAGCAGCTCCTCGGCGCGCGCGCGCACCGCGGCGGGGAGCGCCCCGGGCTCGATCGCGAGCGCCCTGGAAACGAGCGCCTCGGAGACGGAGCCGGCGTGCGCAGCGTTCATCGAGGAGCCCGCGAGCGCACGGATTCGAAGAGAAGATGCACGCGACAGTTCCCGCCTCGAAGGGCCGCACCCCTCGCCGGCGCGCTTGCTCAGCGCACCACTTTGACGCCGCCCTCCTTGAGGATGCCGCGCATCGTGTCCATGAACTGGTCGGCGAACTTCGCGAGCTCGGCGCTCCTCAAGTAGCCGGGCTCGAACTGGTTGTCCTCGAGATACTTCTTCCAGGTCGCGGTCTGCACGAGCTTGCCGAAGACCTCTTCCCAGTAAGCGACGGCCTCGGCGGGCATGCCCGGCGGCCCCACGATGCCGCGCACCTGCGGCACGTTCGGGATGTCGAAGCCCGCCTCCTTGAGCGTGGGCACGTTGGGGAAACCCGGCAGCCGCTTCTCGGCGATCTGGGCGATCACGCGCAGGTTGCCGGCGCGGATGTGCTCGCCCGCCTCCTGCGGCTCGATCACCATCATGTTGACGTGACCGCCGAGCAGCGCCGCGATGCGCTCGCCGCCGCCGGGAAACGAGATGTACGCCCAGTTCGCACCGGTCGCCTTCATCAGGAGCTGGCGCACCACCCAGTCGCGCGAGCCGATCGAGCCCGCCGACTGCTTGAGCTCACCGGGCTTCTGCCTGGCGGCATCAATGAAGTCCTTGAGCGTCTTGTACGGCGCGTCGTTCTTGACCGCGACGAGCGCCGGCTCGAGTACCAGCCGCACGATCGGCGTCAGGTCGTTGAAGGTGAACTTGGCTTCCGCGCGCATCAGCGGGGTCGTGAACCAGATGCCGGTGAATACCGCGATGGTGTGGGCGTCGCCCCGCTTCTCGGCGAGGTAGGCCATCGCGGTCGTGCCCCCGCCGCCGGTCTTGTTCACGACCTGCATGCGCACCGGCATCAGTCTCTCTTTCTCCATCGCGGTCGAGATGAAGCGCGCGAGCACGTCGCCCCCGCCGCCGGGGCCGGTGTGGGTCACGAACTCGACGGGCTTGGACGGCTTGAAGCCCTGCGCGGCGAGCGGCGATGCGATCGCTGCCAACAGGATCGCGAGTGCAATTGCAAACGGCCGTTCCGACGTTGCCGACATATTCCCTCCTCGATGTTTCACAGCCTCGAACGCTCGATCGGTTCCCGTTCCTCGTCCCATTATGGCAAAAAACTCCGGCTGCGGGGCGCTCCTAGCCGAGCGCCCGCTCGCGCCAGGCGTTGGCCTTTTTGAACAGTGGCACGGCCAGGATCAGCACTGCCAAAGTTAGCATTGCCGCCGAAATCGGTCTAGCGACGAGGATCGAGAGATCGCCTTGCGACATCATCAGCGACTGGCGCAGCGCCCGCTCCATGCTGTCGCCGAGCACGAGCCCCAGGATCAGCGGCGCGGCCGGATAGTCGAGCCGGCGCATGGCGTAGCCGAGCAGCCCGAACGCCGAGAGCATCCACACGTCGAACAGGCTGCTCGAGACGCTGTAGACGCCGACCAGCGAAATGCCGAAGATCGCCGGGTAGAGCACGAAGACCGGCAGGCGCAGGATCTGGGCGAACAGCGGAATCAGCGGCAGATTGAGCACGAGCAGCATGACGTTGCCGATGTACATGCTCGCCACCAGTCCCCAGAAGAGCTGGGGATTGTCCTGGATCATCAGCGGCCCGGGCTTCAGACCCCACAGGATCAGCGCCGCGAGCAGGATCGCGGTCGTCGCCGAGCCCGGTATGCCGAGGGTCAGCATCGGCACGAGGGCGCCGCCGGTCTCGGAGTTGTTGGCGCCCTCGGGCGCGGCCACTCCTTCGGGCACTCCGGTGCCGAAGCGCTCGGGCCGCCTCGATACCGCCTTCTCGATCCCGTACGAGATGAAGGAGGCGATGGTGGAGCCCGCGCCCGGCAGCACGCCGATGAGGAAGCCCACCACCGAGCCGTTCAGGAACGCGAAGCGGCACTCCTTGAGGTCCTGCCACGAGGGCAGCAGGTTGCGCAGGCCCTTCGGCACCGGCAGCAGCTTCGGTCCCTCCCGGATCTCGATGTTGCCGAGCACCTCGCCCAGCGCGAACACCCCGATCGCCACCACCACGAAATCCACGCCGTCGAGCAGCTCCGGATTCCCGAAAGTGAAGCGCGAGGTCGAGGTGAAGAGATCGGTTCCCATGCTGGCGATCCACAGCCCCACGAGCATCGCGAGCAGCGCCTTCACCAGCGATTTGCCGGCGAGCAGCACGACCATCGCGAGCCCGAGGCACATCAGCGCGAAGTACTCGGGCGAGCTGAAGGAGAGCGCCAGCTTCGCGAGCGGAGGCGCAACCAGCATCAGCCCCAGCACGCCCACCGTGCCGGCGACGAAGGAGGCGATCGCGGCGATGCCGAGCGCCGGGCCCGCGCGCCCCTGCTTCGCCATCTGGTAGCCGTCGAGGCAGGTCACGACCGAGGCCGACTCGCCCGGGACGTTGAGCAGGATCGAGGTGGTGGAGCCGCCGTACTTGGAGCCGTAGTAGATGCCGGCGAGCATGATGATCGCGCCCGTCGGGCTCATGTGGAAGGTGAGCGGCAGCAGCATCGCGATCGTGGCGGCAGGCCCCAGTCCCGGCAGCACGCCGATCACGGTACCGAGGAAGACGCCGATGAAGCACCACAGCAGATTGAGCGGCGCGAGCGCGACCGCGAACCCCTGGGCGAGATAGCCGATCACTTCCATCGGACAGCGTCAATCGCGATTCGCGACGGCCCGCTCCTCCCTCGCCTCGCGCCCTTCCTGACGGGGCCGGGCAAACGGCTGGCGAGCCATTTTCCGCCGAGCGCTCGCGCTCTCCGCTCGGCGGAAGGGCGAGGAGCGAGGAGGTCGAGCGTCGTCAGGCATTGTCACGGCGCCCGCTAGAATCCGAGCTTGCCCGCCGGCAGTGCGACGTTGAGCGCCAGCGGGAAGAGCAAGTAGAAGCCGGCCACCATGCCCAACGACACGGCGAGCGCGGTGCCGAGCGGCCGGCGGTACATCACCGCGACGAGAAAGAAGGTGAACAGCCCGAACGCGAGGAGAAAACCCAGGATCTTGAGCAGGCCGATGCACGCGGTGAGGCCCGCCCAAGCGGCGAGCGCGCGGCCGATCTCGCCCCAGTTGACGGGCGCGCCGGGCGCGCGCGCGCGCTGCGCGAGGCTCATCGCCACCAGCAGCGTCGCGAGCACGACCATGCACACGCCGTACCACAGGGGAAAGAAGCCCGGCCCCGGGCCGTCGGGACCGAGGTACTCCCAACCTCGCGCCTCGACGATGATGAAGAGGCCGAGCCCGGCGAGCGCGGCGCCCGAAACGATGTCTCCGGTCCTGATTTCGCTCTCCTCCGATGTCGCGTTTCAGGCTCGGGCCCGCAACCCAGGGTCGTGAACTTCGAACGCCGGACCTCGAACGCTTATCCCGTCTTGTAACGGCCGGCCGGAACCAGCTCGGCGATGGTGCCGCCGGGCGCGCGGAACTTGACCGGGACGACGCCCGGATCCGAGATGATCTCGCAGCCGTACTTCTCCAGCTCGGCGGAGTATTTTTCGAGGTCGTCCACCTCGATCGCGAAGTGGTGGATGCAGGGCTTCTCGCCCGCCGCCTTCGCCTCCCTGGAATCCGCACCCTCGTCGTAGCGGATCAGCGTGAAGTCGATGCGCCCGTCGGTGAGATGGCGCGACAGATGGTCGCGCGTCTTGCGCGTTTCCACTTCCCGGAAGCCGAACACCTTCTGGTAGAACTCGGTGGTCTTCTCCAAGTCCTCGACCTTGAGCGCAAGATGGACAATGCGATTCATTCGTCTCTCCGGTCAATCGAGTTCGTAGCCGGCGCGCGCGAGCATCTCCCGCGCCGCGGGCCCGGACAGGCGCCGGATGAACTCCCGCGCCCCTTCCGGGTTCGCCGCCCGCTGCGCCACTCCGGCGGCGTACACCGTCTTCATCTGCAGCGCCTCGGGCAGCGGACCGGCATATGTTACACCCGCGACGGGCAGGATTTCGGTGATCTGCGTGACGCCCATTTCGAGCGCACCCCGGCTTGCCGCGAGCCACACCATGGCCGCGTGCCCGTTCGGGAAGAACCGCAGCCGCGGCCCGACCTGCTCGCTCACGCCGAGGCGCTCGAGCATGCGCATCACCACCTTGCCGGCGGTCGCCACGGCGGGATCGGGACACACCACCCTCTCTGCGGCGAGAAGATTGCCGCGCAGCGCCCGGGCGGTGGAGACGTCGGGCAGTGGCGTGCCCGCCCGTACCGCGACTCCGGTGCCGACCCGGCCGAGCTCGGACCGCGAGCCGGCCGCAACGTGGCCCGAGGCGGTCAGCTCCTCGATCATGGCAGCGGTGAGCACGATGACGTCGGCCGCCTCCCCGGCGAGGATGCGCGCCCGGATCGTGCCCACGGCGCCGAAATCGGGCCTGATCTCGTCGCCGTCGCGCTCGAAAGCCATGGCGACCCGCTCCACCACCGCGCGCGCCGCTCCGGCGCTCAGAACGCGAACCGTCGCCATTACCGAGCCTCGGATAAATGGCCGGCGAGCCATCCTCCGCCGAGCACCTGCCCTCCCCACTCGGCAGCAGTGCACGGGGCGAGGGGCCGAGCGTCGGCGGGCGTTTTCGCGACGCTCGTCACGCCGATCGCCCGTGAAGTGCGGGACGCGAAGCGCGAGGCGCGTGCCAGGCGCAACGGGCGTTTCTGCGTGTCAACGTTTCACCATCAACCTTTCGCGCCTCGTGCAGCCGCGCTCGCAGCCGCAGGCACGGTCGCCTGCGCGCATCCCGGCACCGCCTCAAGCCCGATGTCGGCGCCCCGAGGGCTCCGGTCCTGAGCAGCCGGCTCATGTCAGGACGGCACGCAAAGGAGAAACGGCCGGCGGCGGCGCGATTCTAGCACGGGTGCGCGCGGCCACGATGCGGAGTAAGCTTTGCACGATGAAGCAGGTCCACATCGCGCGGCACGCGCCGGAAGCTCATCTGGTGAAGGGCTTTCTCGAATCGCACGGCATCCCCGCGATGGTGCGCGGCGAGTATCTCACCGGCGGCTGGGGCGAGCTGCCGGTGGACGTGTGCTCGGTATGGATCGAGGACGAGCGGCAGTACGAGCGGGCGCAGACATTGCTGGTGGCTTTTCTGAGGGGCGATTTCGCGCGCGAATTCCGCGACCAGGGCTGGCGCTGCCCGAAATGCGGCGAGAGTCTCGAAGGCCAGTTCACCGCGTGCTGGAGCTGCGGCACCCGCCGTCCGGCGTGATCCGCCCGCGAGGGAATCCCGCTCCCCTGCCCCTTGCCCGGCCTCGATGCCGCGAATCGCCGCGCGTTGCTCGCGACCCGGAAACACACGAGAGGCGCCCGCTCCTCAGAAAATGTCCCCGCGCTCGTACTGCTTCGGCCAGGGAATTTTCGTCTTGAGCGCGCGCGCCGCGTGCAGCGGCCAGTAGGGATCGTTCAGGAACGCGCGTGCCATGACCACGAGGTCGGCCTGGCCGCTCGCGACGATCTGCTCGGCCATGTCGGGGCTCGAGATCAGGCCCACCGCCCCGGTGGCGATCCCGGCGCGCGCGCGGATCGCGGCGGCAAAAGGCACCTGGTAGCCCGGGTAGAACTCCACCTTCTGGCGTGGATCCACCCCGCCGCTCGAGCAGTCGATGAGATCCACCTGGCCGCCGCTCTTGAGCACGCGCGCGAGCTCGACGCTCTGCTCGAGGTCCCAGCCGCCTTCCATCCAGTCGGTGCACGAAATGCGCACGAAGAGCGGCTTGTCCTGCGGCCACTCCGAGCGCACCGCCTCCACCACCTCGAGCAGGAAGCGGATGCGGTTTTCGAACGATCCCCCGTAGCGGTCGGTGCGGCGGTTGGCCACCGGCGAAAGAAAGGAGGAGATGAGGTAGCCGTGCGCCCCGTGCAGCTCGATCACGTCGAAGCCCGCCTCGCGCGCGCGGCGGGCGGAAGCCGCGAACAGCGAGACCACGCGCGCGATCTCGCGCTCGTCCATTTCCACCGGCACCGGGTGATCGTCGCCGAAGGGCAGCGGCGAGGGCGCGATCACCTCCCAGCCGCCGTGCTCCGGCGCGAGGCCCTTGCCGCCTTCCCAGGGACGCGCGCAGGAAGCCTTGCGGCCGGCGTGCGCGAGCTGGATGCCGGCGAGCGCGCCCTGCGCCTTGACGAAACGCACGATGCGGGCGAAGGCGTCGCGCTGCGTGTCGTTCCACAGCCCGAGGCAGCCCGGGGAGATGCGCCCGCGTGGCTCGACGTTGGTCATCTCCGCGAACACGATGCCCGCCCCGCCCACCGCGCGCGCGGCGAGATGCTGGAAGTGCCAGTCGTTCGGCACGCCGTCCACCGCCGAGTACTGACACATCGGCGAGACCACGATGCGGTTGCGCGCGGTCACCGAGCGCAAGTGGATGGGCCGGAACAGGTGCGCGCCGGCTCCGCCTCCGGGGGTCGTCCGGCCTGTGCCGGGAGGAGTCGAGATCGAGTGCGTCTTGGCATCCATGGCGTTCGCTACAATGCGGTCGTGCGACGAGGGATGATACAGGACGTGGAACGGCCCTCGCAGACCGTCTGCGAGACCACCGCCCGCTTGAGTGCCTACATCGCTGCGGCGGCGCG
>DATLZE010000020.1:0-4354 GCA_035574195.1 Burkholderiales bacterium
GCCGCCGCCCGCGGTTCCGCGCGCGCTTGCCCGAGCGCGCGCACGAACTCGCCGGCGAGCGCCGGCCAGAGCCGGGCGAGCAGCGAGCCGGCGCGCGGCTTCACCGCGCGGTCCTGGATGCTCTCCACGTGCCCGACGAGATGCAGCCGGGACCGGGCGCGTGTTGCCGCGACGTAGAGCAGCCGCGCGCTCTCGTGCGCCTCCTTGGCGGCCTCGAGCGCCGCGAGGTAGTCGTAGATCGGATCGCTCTCGGCGGCCGCCTCCCGGATCGGCGCGAGCAGCAGGTCCGGCGCGGCGCGCCCGCGCGGCCGTTCGAGCCAGGCGAGCAGCCTCGGCTCGTCGCGGCGCGGGGGATAGCCGAGGCCGGGCAGGATCACGGTGTCGAACTGCAGCCCCTTCGCCTTGTGGATGGTCATGAGCTGCACGCGCCTCGCTTCCGCGCTCGTGGCCGGCCGCGCGTAGAGCCGCGCCACCTGTTCGGCGAGCGCATCGAGCGCCAGCAGATCGCCTCCCTCCTCGAGCGACTCGAGGAGCTTGAAGAACGCGCGCGCGTCCTCGAGCTCGACCGGCTCGCAGGCGCACGCCGGCCCGCCGAGTGCGAGCCACGCACCTTCCACCCGGCGCGCGAAGCTCCCGCGCCGCCGTGCCGCGAGCGCCGCGTCGAGGACCGCGCCCGCACGCTCGAGACGCTCCCGCCCGTCGGCGCTCAGGCGCGCGAGCACGACGGGATCCTTGAGGAGCGCGGGCACCGCGGCGTCGTGGTCGTGCCCGGCGAGCGCTTCGAGGTCGGCTAACGTCAGCCCGCACCATGGCGCGCGCAGCACGGAGAGCCACGCGACCCGGTCGGCCGGGTGCGCAAGGGCGCGCGCGAGCGCGGTGAGATCCTGCACGATCGGACGGTGGCCGAGCTCCTCGATTTCGATCGCCTGGAAGCGCACGCCGAGGCGTTTCAATTCCGGCGCGATCGCGGCGAGATGGCCGCGGCTGCGCACGAGAACCGCGACCGTCCCGTCGGGCTGTTCCGCGAGCGCCTCGCGCACGAGATCCGCGACGAGCCGCGCCTCGGCGGCGCGATCGTCCGCGGCCAGCGCATGGAGCCGCGGCGCGACGCCTTCCGGGGCTTGCGCGTCCGCGACCGAGGGCACGAACGGGACCGCGCCGCTCGCGAGGTCCTCCGCGTCGGGCAGCACCCGCGAGAAAACGTCGTTCAGCCAGCCCACCACGGCGCGCGTCGAGCGGAAATTCACCGCCAGCACGAGGCGCTCGAGCGCCACCGGGCCGATGCCCTCGTGCCAGGCGCGCAGGTAGAGGCCGACCTCGGCCTTGCGGAAGCGGTAGATGGACTGCATCGGGTCGCCGACCACGAAGAGCGTTCTGCCATCTCCCGGCTGCCAGCCGGCGGTGAGCCCGGCAAGCAGATCGTACTGGCTCCAGGAGGTGTCCTGGAACTCGTCCACGAGCAGGTGGCGGATCCGGTAGTCGAGCGCGAGCGCGAGGTCGGTGGGCGACTCGGGGCCGCCGAGCGCCTGTACGGCGCGCTGCGCGACCTCGGTGAAGTCCACCTGTCCGCGCTCCTGGAACAGCACCTTCAACTCGCCGACCGCAACGGGCAGCAGCGCGACGAGCGCCTCGACCACTTCCCACTGCGCGTCGCTGTAGGCGGTGGGCGGCAGCGAGCGGGTGAAATGGAGCTGCTCGACGAACAGCCGGTGTGGCGCGAGCCCTTCCAGAAACGCCTCGAAGTCCTTCTTGGCGTCTTGCCGCCGCCTGCGCTCGGCCTCGCTCGCCCCGGAAGCCGGGGGAAATCCCTGCTGCGCGTTCACCCTGCGGCGCAGCTCGCCCCCGCTCGTGAGCAGCAGCTCGGCGAGCCCGCGCCACCGCGCGAGCTCCTCGAGCCCCGCCCCCGGCAGCTCGCTCATCCCGCGGCAGGCGCGGATCGGGGACTCGATGCCCGCCGCTTCGAGCTGCCCGGCCGCGTGCGCGGCGAAGGCGGGAAGCCGTTCCCGGACCTGCGGCGGGGCGAGGGCGGCGAGGGCGGCGAGCGCATCGCTCACGGCGTTCGCGAGCGCTTGTTCGAGCGCGGCGCGCTCGCCGCCTCCCGCGCGCACGACCGAGCGCAGCCATTGGTCGCGCACGGCGAGCATCGCCGCGATGAGGTCGCGCGCGCGCTCGAGGTGATTGTCGAGATGCCGCAGCACCGTTGCGACATGGCGCGCCCAGGGGCGGGAAGAATCGAGCGCGGCGAGGGTGCGCATCGCCGCCTCGCGGTAGAGGGCCCCCGCGTCCTCCAGCGTCTCGGGCGGGGCGCCGAAGCCGGAGGCGAGCGGAATCTGGCGCGTGAGCCAGTGGCACAGGGAATCGATGGTCTGGATGCGCAGCCGGTTCGGGTTTTCGGCGAGCCCCCAGCCGGCCGCTCGATCGCGCGCGCGCGCGGCGCGGGCGAGCTCCCCGGTCACGCGCTGGTGGGCTCTCGCGGGGGGCTCGCCGTCGCCCGCCCGCGCGAGCGCCTCGAGCACGCGCAGCCGCATCTCGGCCGTCGCCTTGCGGGTGAAGGTGATCGCGACGATTTCCTCCGGCGCCTGGGCCTGCGCGAGCAGCGCGAGGTAGCGCTGGATCAGCAACTCGGTCTTGCCGGAACCGGCCGGCGCCTGCACGATGAAGGAGCGAGTGACGTCGAGCGCCGCGCGCCGCGCGCGCGCATCCTGCTCGCGCAGCGGCTCGAGGACGTTCTCCGGCGTTTCGTTCATTCTCCTTCTTCCCGTTCTGCGGCAGGGCCGCGGTCCATGAGCTCCCGCACGCGGCAGAGCGTGGGGAAATCGCAGTGCCGGCAGGTCGCGGGATAGTCCTTCGGCGCGACCTCGGCGCGGCCGGCGAGGAACTCGCGCGCGAGCCCCTCGAGCGCGGCGCGCCAGCCCTCGATGAGCGCGCGCCAGTCGCGGCAGTGCGCCGCCGCCTTCCTCGAGTCCTCAAGCCGGGGCACGCCGGGCAGCAGGCCGGGGGCGCGCGCCAGGCCCTCGAAGCGCACTGCGCGGGCGGTCAGTTGCACGAAGGCGACGGCCGCCAGCTCGCCGCCTCCGCTCGCGGCGTAGAGCGGCAGCTGCGGCTCGTCGGGGCGCTCGCCCAGCCAGTCACCGACGTCCACCTCGCGGCTCGTCTTGTAGTCGAGCACGACGCGGCTTCCGTCGGCGAGCCGGTCCACGCGGTCGAGCCGCGTGCCGACCTGCACGCCCGCGACGCTGACCGGGCGCGCTTGCTCGCGGGTCAGCACGGCGAAGGGGGCGCGCTGCCGCTCCAGCTCCGCGAGCCGCAGCAGCAGCGCCGCCACGCGGCTGCGCTCGAGCGCGCTGAAGGCCTCGGTCATCACGTCGGGACGCCGCCTGCGCGCGAGCTCGACCGCCGCGGCGACGGCGCGCCCGACCGCGGCCGCAAGCTCCGCCGGGCTCATCGCGGCGAGCCGCTCGCTCGTCTGCAGCTCCCGCCACAGGTTTTCCGCCGCGCGGTGCACGAGGCTGCCGCGCTCGCGCGCGTCGAGCCCCACGCGCACCGCCTCGAGCGCGCTCGCGCCCAGCCGGTAGCCAGCGTAGCCCCGGAACGGGCACGCCGCCTGGTCCTGGAAGAACTCGACTCCTCCCTTGACTTCGATGCCCGCAGGCAGCGCAGGAGCGGTGAAGTCCGCAATTTCCTCGATCGCGCGCGCGCGGAAGATCGTCTCGCGCAGCCCCTCGCAGGCGCCGGCGCCGCTTTCTGTCTCGGCCACGCCCCCGATGAGCGGGCTCATGCCGAGCGCACGCTCGCCCTCGTTGCGCGGCCAGGAGAACCTCACCTCGGCGGCCGCGCCCGCCCAGAGGGCGGTGGTCCGGCGCGCGTACTCGAGCTGCCATTCCGCGGTCGCATGCGCGACGCCGTGCGCGCGCTGCAGCGCGAAGGGAAGAAACGGATTGGGATTGGGCGGCGGGGGCCACGCCTCGTCCGAGAGCCCGGTGACGAAGAGATGATCGAACTGGAGCCCGTTCGCCTCCAGCACGCCCAGCACCTGCACCGGCACTTCCGGCGTCTCGGGTTGGAACAGCGTCTCGGCGGCGATGCGCCTCAGGCGCGCGAGCGCCTCATCGTAGGTGAGGCGCGGCACGATGAGATCGAGAGCGGAGAGCGCACCCACGGTCTCGCGCCACTTGCCGAAGGCCTGGTATTCCCCGGAGTCGAGCATGCGCTCGCCCGGCCAGCCGAGTCCCGCCAGCAGCCGCTGGAACTCGGCGCTCCATTGCGAGGGAGGCAGGCGGCTTGCGCGCGCCGTTGCGGCGAGCCGCGACCATGCGGCAAGGCGCGCGGCGAGCTCGGGGCAGCCCGCCGGGTC
>DATLZE010000021.1:0-6531 GCA_035574195.1 Burkholderiales bacterium
GCCAGATGCAGCGCGGCCGAGAGCGCGAGCGCCCGGTAAAGACGCGAAACGCAGGCGCGGGCCGCCGCGCGGGAGAAAGGCGATCCGGCCGTCATGGCTGCCAATAACGGCCGGTGTCCCCGCCCTGTTGACTCGCGGCGCCCGCGCTCGCCCGGCCTCCGGGAATGCGGCCCTTCTTCGGGAATTCGCCGGGCAGGGCACGGCGAATTCCTAGCGCGCAGCGGCCTTGAGAGCCTCCTCGATCTTGTCGGCCGGGATGAAGCCGCCGACGAAGCTGCCGTCGGCGAAGTAGATGGTGGGGGTGCCGCGAATGCCGAAGCGCTGCGAGAGCTGCAGGGTCTGCTCGAAGGGCACCTCGCAGTTGCGGCTGCCTTCGCTCACCGCGCCCTTTTCCATCGCCTCGTTCCACGCGCGGGCGCGGTCTTTCGCGCACCAGATGGCGCGCGCCTTCTCCACCGACTCCGGCCCGAGGATCGGGATCAGGAAGGTGTACACCGTCACGTCGTTCACCTTCGCGAGCTCCGCGTGCAGCTTCTTGCAATAGGGGCAGTTCGGGTCCTCGAAGGTGTAGAGCACGCGCCGGCCGTTGCCGCGCACGCGCTTGAACGCGTGATCGAGCGACTTGCGGATCGCCTGGACCGCGAGCTGCCCGCTGCGCTCGCGCGTGAGATTGCGCTCGGCGCCGCCGCGCACGTCGTAGAGATTGCCGAACAGGACGAAGCTGAGCTTCTCGTCGGTATAGGCGATCTGGCCGTCGAACACCACTTCGTAGATTCCGGCGAACGGCGTGCGCGCGACGCTCTCCACGCTGGCCTGCGGGAACCTCGCCTGGAACGCCTTCCGGATATTCGCCTCGCTCGCGCGGGCGCTCCCCGCCGCGAGCCCCGCCACCGCCAGCAGCGCCACCGCCAGTTTGCGTGACATGGATGTTCCTCGGTCAGGTTGAGGGCCGCGCGCCTCAGGCGACGGCCTGATGCACCAGGAAGCTCTTGAGCTGCGGCTGCCGGTTGACGAGCGCAAGCCCCAGGTTGCGCGCTAGCGATAGCCAGACCGCCTCGCTCCCGAAAAGTTTCTGCAGCCCGTGCGTGGCGAGCTGCATCGCGAGCACGTCCTCCGCGCGCGCGCGCTCGTAGCGCCTGAGCAGCGCGTAATCGCCGCAATCGCGCCGGGGACCGCGCGCAGCGAGCACCGCGGCGAGCTCGCGCGCGTCGCGCAGGCCCAGATTCATGCCCTGCCCCGCGAGCGGATGCACATTATGGGCGGCATCCCCCACCAGCGCAAGGCGCGGGCGCACGAGCTGCCCGACGCGCAGCAACCCCAACGGGAAGGCCGCGGCGGGCGTGATCGCGCGCAATTGCCCGAGCGCGCCGCGGCTCGCCTCGGACACTTCCCGCGCGAGATCCGCCGCCGAGAGCGCCGCGAGCGCGCGAGCGCGCGCCTCGGCGATGCACCACACCATCGAGACCCGCTTGCCGGGCAGCGGCAAGAGCGCGAGCACGCCGTCGCGCCGGAACCACTGGAAGGCGGTGCCGCGGTGGGGCTGCTCGCATTCGAAGTTCGCCACGACGCCGAGCTGCCCGTAGCTGCGCTCGGTGACCGCGATGCGCGCCTCGGCGCGCACCCGCGACTGCGCTCCGTCCGCCCCGACCACCAGGCGCGCCGCGATCCCGGTCCCGTCCGCAAGCCGCAGGCGGGCCCACTCGGCGCCGAATTCGAGCCCGCTCCAGCGCGCGGGGCAGAAAACGCTCGCCCCCTGCTCCTGCGCGCGCCGCCACAGCGCATACTGCAGCTCGCGGTTCTCGACGATGAAAGCGAGCTCGCGCAGGCCCGCCTCGTAGGCGCTGAACTCCAGGCGCGCGCGCCCGTCGTCGCCGTAGACCTGCATCGCCTCGATGCGCTCGATGCGCTCCTGCGGCAGCCGCGCCCAGGCGCCGCAGCGCTCGAGAAACGCGGCATTGCCGGGACTCACCGCATAGATGCGGGTATCCCAGGAACCGTCGGCGGGCGCAGGCGCGGGCGCCAGCGGCTCGATCAAGGCGGTCGCGAGGCCCTCGCCGGCGAGCGCGGCGGCGAGGCTCAGGCCGACCGGTCCGCCGCCGACTACCAGGACGTCGAACTCGTGCGGCACTGCGGAATCAGGCCGCCGCCCGCCGGTTCGCCTCGAGTCTGGCGTCCACTAGGGCGACGACCTCGTCGAGCGCCGCGAGCCGCATGCCCTTCTGCGCGGCGAGCGCCTGCACCAGGCGGTCCACCCGCTCGATGTAGGGCGCCCCGCCGAACAATGCGCGCGCGGCGGAAGAGGGGCTCGCGAGCGAGAGCGCCGCGTTGGCGTACTTGTCGAACGGCACCAGGTCATTTTCGGCCGCGCCGAGGGCGCGGCACAGCCCGGCCGTCCAGTCGTAGACCGCGCGCGAGGCCGCGAGGTCGGAATGCACGGTGTCCTTGATCGAGCGCATTCCATCGCGCGTGACGCAGCGGTAGTTGCCGGCGATCAGCATCGGCCACTTGGCGAGCGGCACGAAGATCGAGTCGTGCACCTTGAGCTTGACCGGCAGCTCGACCAGACCTTGCCCGGTGTCGAAGCGCAGCGCCTCGATCTCGCGCTCGAGCCGGCGCAAGATGGCGGTGTGCGCGTCGGACTCGAACCGCGCCGCCTTGAAGTTGGTGGCGAGCCGCACCTGCAGCACGTTCACCTTCTCCTCCGGCGGGCGGAACGCCTGGGGATCAGGGCTGCACAGCGTCATCAGCGCGGGATCGAAGCTGTCCCAGACGGTGGGATCGGTATAGCAGCCGCGGCACGCGTTCGCGTCGAGCCCCGGGATGCGCTTGAGATAGGCGAGCGGCGGCATGTTCATGATGGACATGCAGGGGACGCGGGCGCGCGCCGTCGCCTCCAGCAGCTCGCGCACGCCCGCCGCGCGGTACTGGGGCTCCTGCATGGCGAGCACCACCAGATCGTAGTCGGCGGGATTGGCCGAGGCCGGCCCGCCGGCGGAAAGCGCCCCCGGGAGCTTGCGCGAATCGATCTCGATCAGCCCCTCCCGGCCCTTCACCGGCATGCGCACCCGGAAGCCTTCCTGATTGATGAGATCGGCCTCGGCCGGCAGGCACACGAGCTTGACCGTGTGCCCCGCGTGCAGCAGCTTGGCGGCGAGCAGCGAGCCGTAGGAGGCGCCCAGGATCAGAATCTTGTAGGCAGTGCTCATGTGCAGGACCTCGTCTCGGAGAGAGCAAGCGGTTTCATGATGTGGTATTTTTGTTCGTATTCTGGAATCAGCATACCACGCTTTCCGGCAGATTGCCACAAGCGCCGGAAACCAAACATGAATTCGGAAGATATTCAGTAGCTTAACTTGACAAAGGCGAAGCTGAAAACTTAGACTCGCCAGCCTGCCGAGTCACCTGCCGGCATAGTACCGCTGCCGGCGGCCACAGCGACACCGGCTCACGACTGGCCGGGCGCCGCAGCGGCGGATCGCCGCGCCCGATTCGATCGGCGGCAGACGAGCCCCATGGTGGCTGGCCCGCGCTCGGCCGGAATTTCTTTAGGAATTTGGCGGCTGCCAGGCGGCCCAATTTCTAAGGCGAGTTAGCTCAGCGGTTAGAGCAGCGGAATCATAATCCGTTGGTCCGGGGTTCAAATCCCTGACTCGCCACCAATTTTTCCGCGCGAGGCGCGCGTTCGAAACCGGGCGTTGAGGTGTCTTGTTACGTTGTGCTACCGTGAATTGATGCGAAGGTGGGCTTGGGCCGGGGTGCTGGCGTTGGCGCTCGCCGCCGCGAGCCACGCCCAGTTGATCCAGCGCCCGCTCCCTGCGAACGGCAAGCTCGGCGAGCTCATCGGCCGGCAGCACCCCTATCCCCTGCTGCTCATCAACAACACGCTGATGCGACTGGCGCCCGGGGGGCTGATCTTCGACCCGGAGAACCGCACCATCGTGCACGGCGCGCTGCCGGAGCATGCCCACGTGCTCTACCTCGAGGACCTGAACGGCGATGTCGCCCGCATCTACATCCTGCGCGCCGACGAGCGGGAACGCCTCGAGCGGGCGCAACGGCGATAACTCCCCCTCTCGTCCCGTGCCGGGCAAGCTCTACATCAAGACCTTCGGCTGCCAGATGAACGAGTACGACTCGGGCAAGATGGCCGACGTGCTGCGCCGCTCCCACGGCATGGAGCTGACCGACGATCCCGCCGCCGCCGACGTGATCCTGTTCAACACCTGCTCGGTGCGCGAGAAGGCGCAGGAGAAGGTGTTCGCCGATCTCGGGCGCATCAAGCACTACAAGCGCGCGCGCCCCGGGCTGCTCATCGGTGTGGGCGGCTGCGTGGCGAGCCAGGAGGGCGAGGCGATCGTCGCGCGCGCGCCCTACGTGGATCTCGTGTTCGGGCCGCAGACGCTGCACCGGCTGCCGCAGATGATCGAGGCGCGCCGCGCGGGCGGCGCGCCCCAGGTGGACGTCTCCTTCCCCGAGATCGAGAAGTTCGACAGCCTGCCCCCGGCGCGGGTCGAGGGCGCCTGCGCCTTCGTCTCGGTGATGGAGGGCTGCAGCAAGTACTGCACCTTCTGCGTGGTGCCCTACACGCGCGGGGAAGAGGTCTCGCGCCCCTTCGAGGACGTGCTCACCGAGGTCGCCGAGCTCGCCGAGCAGGGCGTGAAGGAGGTGACGCTGCTCGGCCAGAACGTCAACGCCTACCGCGGCGCGACGCGCGAGGGCGCGAGCGCCGACCTCGCGCTGCTGATCGAGTACGTGGCGGAGCTGCCGGGCATCGAGCGCATCCGCTACACCACCTCGCACCCGCGGGAGTTCACCGAGCGCCTGATCGAGGCGCACGCGAGGATCCCGCAGCTCGCCCCGCATGTGCACCTGCCGGTGCAGTCGGGCTCGGACCGGGTGCTGGCCGCGATGAAGCGCGGCTACACGGCGCTCGAGTACAAGTCCATCGTGCGCCGGCTGCGCGCGCGCTGCCCCGGCATCTCGATCTCCTCCGATTTCATCGTCGGCTTCCCCGGCGAGACCGACGCCGACTTCGAGGCGACGATGCGGCTCGTGGAGGAGGTCGGCTTCGACGCGAGCTTCAGCTTCATCTACAGCCGCCGCCCCGGCACGCCCGCCGCGGAGCTTCCCGACGCCACGCCGCACGAGGTCAAGCTCGCGCGGCTCAAGCGCCTGCAGGCGCGGCTCGAGGCGAGCGCCGGCGCGATCAGCCGCGCGATGGTCGGAACCGTCCAGCGGGTGCTGGTGGAAGGCACTGCGCGCAAGGACGAGACCGAGCTCTGCGGCCGTACCGCCAACAACCGCGTCGTCAACTTCCCGGGCCCGCGCCGCCTGATCGGCCAGTTCGTGGAGGTCGCCGTCACCGCCGCCCTGCCGCACTCGCTCAGGGGAGTGCTGCGGGAGCCCGCCGCGGCAGTGCCCGCCCGATGAGCGCACCACTTCTTTGAAACCCGTCGAAATCGTCTTCTCGCCGGTTGACAACCAGCGGCTCGCCAACCTGTGCGGGGTGCTCGACGAGAACCTGCGCCAGATCGAGACCGCGCTCGACGTGAGCATCTCGCGCCGGGGCGAGCGCTTCTCGGTGTTCGGCAAGCCGGGACAGGCGCGCGTCGCCGCGCAGGTGCTGCAAGCGTTCTACGAGCAGGCCGGCGAGGGGCTCACGCTCGAGGACGTGCAGCTCGGGCTGATCGAGATCGCTGGCGCGCGCCGGCCGCGCAAGGCGCCCGAGGGCGGCCCCCAGCTCCTGACGCGGCGCCAGGACCTGCACGGGCGCACGCCCCACCAGGTGCAGTACCTGCACAACATCCTCACCCACGACCTCACCTTCAGCATCGGCCCGGCCGGAACCGGCAAGACCTATCTCGCGGTCGCGTGCGCGGTGGACGCGCTCGAGCGCGACGCGGTGAAGCGCATCGTGCTGGTGCGCCCCGCGGTGGAGGCCGGCGAGCGCCTGGGGTTCCTGCCCGGAGACCTGGCGGCCAAAGTGGACCCGTACCTGCGGCCGCTCTACGACGCGCTCTACGATCTCATGGGCTTCGACAAGGTGGCGAAGATGTTCGAGCGCGGCGCGATCGAGATCGCGCCGCTCGCCTACATGCGCGGGCGCACGCTCAACCAGGCCTTCGTGATCCTGGACGAGGCGCAGAACACCACGCCCGAGCAGATGAAGATGTTCCTCACGCGCATCGGCTTCGGCAGCAAGGCGGTGGTCACGGGGGACGTCACCCAGATTGACCTCGCGCGCGGGCAGAAGAGCGGGCTCGTCGAGGCGCGCGAGGTGCTGAAGAACGTGCGCGGCATCGCCTTCACCTACTTCGGCGCCGAGGACGTGGTGCGCCATCCCCTGGTGCAGCGCATTGTCAACGCCTACCAGAGTTACGAGTCGCGGGTCTCCGGCTCCGCGCCGAAGGGCGGGCAGGCATGAGCCCGGGTGACGGCGCCCGCAGCCCGAAGCTCGTTCTCGCCGTCCAGCGCGCGGTCGCGGCGCGCGGGCTGCCCGCGCCCGGCGAGCTCAGGCGCTGGGCGCGCGCC
>DATLZE010000022.1:0-5402 GCA_035574195.1 Burkholderiales bacterium
ACGGAGCGGGCATCCTGATCCAGATGCCCGACAGGCTGTTCCGTGAAGAGTGGGCCAAGCGCGGCGTGAAGCTGCCGCCCGCGGGCCAGTACGGCGTGGGCATGGTGTTTCTGCCGCGCGACCCTGCTTCGCGCCTCGCCTGCGAGTACGAGATCGAGCGCGCCATCAAGGACGAGGGCCAGGTGCTGCTCGGCTGGCGCGACGTGCCGGTGGACAATTCCGACCTCGCCGAGCCGGCGAAGAAGGTGGAGCCGGTGATCCGGCAGGTGTTCATCGGGCGCGGGCGCGGCATCACGGTCACCGACGCGCTCGAGCGCAAGCTCTACATCATCCGCAAGAGCTCGGGCCACGCGATCCGCGCGCTCAATCTCGAGCACGGCAAGCAGTTCTACGTGCCCTCCATGTCGGCGCGCACCATCGTCTACAAGGGCATGCTCCTCGCCTACCAGGTGGGCGAGTACTACCTCGACCTCAAGGACCCGCGCGTGGAATCGGCGCTCGCGCTCGTGCACCAGCGCTTCTCGACCAACACTTTCCCCTCGTGGGACCTCGCGCATCCCTTCCGCATGATCTGCCACAATGGCGAGATCAACACGCTGCGCGGCAACATCAACTGGATCCGCGCGCGCCAGGGCGCGATCTCCTCGCCCATCCTCGGGCGCGACCTCGACAAGATCTGGCCGCTGATCTACGACGGGCAGTCGGACTCGGCCTCGTTCGACAATGCGCTGGAGCTGCTGGTGATGGGCGGCTACTCGATCGCACACGCCATGATGATGATGATCCCGGAGGCGTGGGAGAACCACACGCTGATGGATCCCGCGCGGCGCGCCTTCTACGAATACCACGCCGCGATGATGGAGCCGTGGGACGGACCGGCCTCGATCGCGTTCACCGACGGGCTGCGTATCGGCGCCACTCTCGACCGCAACGGGCTGCGTCCCTCGCGCTACATCGTCACCGAGGACGACCTCGTCATCATGGGCTCGGAGTGCGGCTGCCTGCCGGTGCCCGAGGAGAAAATCATCAAGAAGTGGCGCCTGCAGCCAGGCAAGATGTTCCTGGTGGACCTCGAGAAGGGCCGCATCATTGACGACAAGGAGCTCAAGGACACGCTCGCTTCGGCCAAGCCCTATGCCGAGTGGATCGAGCGCATCCGCGTCAAGCTCGACGAGCTCCCCGCGCCTTCGGAAAAGCGCGAGCCCTCGCGCGAGCGGCTGCTCGACCGCCAGCAGGCGTTCGCCTACACCCAGGAAGATCTCAAGTTCCAGCTCGTGCCGATGGCACAGGCGGGCGAGGAGCCGGTCGGCTCGATGGGCAACGACGCCTCGCTCGCGGTGCTGTCGAAGAAGAACAAAACGCTCTACCACTACTTCAAGCAGCTCTTCGCGCAGGTGACCAACCCCGCGATCGACCCGATCCGCGAGGAGCTGGTCACCTCGCTCGTCTCCTTCATCGGCCCCAAGCCCAATCTCCTCGGCATCGACGAGATGAACCCGCCGTTGAGACTCGAGGTCTCGCAGCCGGTGCTCGACTCCGGGCAGATCGAGACCATCCGCCACATCGAGAAATACACCGACGGCAAGTTCCGCTCGTTCGAGCTCGACATCACCTACCCGGTGGCGTGGGGCGCCGCCGCGATCGAGGCGCGGCTCGCCTCGCTCTCGGCGCAAGCCGAGGACGCGGTGCGCTCGGGCTACACCATCCTCATCATCTCCGACCGCAAGATGGACCGGGAGCGGGTGGCGATCCCCGCACTGCTCGCGCTCTCCGCCATCCACCAGCACCTGGTGGCGCAGGGGCTGCGCACCTCCACCGGGCTCGTGGTCGAAACCGGCTCGGCGCGCGAGGTGCACCACTTCGCTCTGCTCGGCGGCTACGGGGCGGAAGCGGTGCACCCCTACCTCGCGTTCGAGACGCTGACCGAGCTCGCCGCGCGCGGCGAGCTCGGGCCGGGAATCGACGCCGCCAAGGCGCACAAGAACTTCATCAAGGCGATCGGCAAGGGCCTGAAGAAGGTCATGTCCAAGATGGGCATCTCGACCTACATGTCCTACACCGGCGCGCAGATCTTCGAGGCGGTCGGGCTCTCCCGCTCGCTGGTGGACCGGTATTTCACCGGCACCACCTCCACTGTCGAGGGCATCGGCGTGCTCGAGGTGGCCGAAGAAGCGATCCGCGCCCATCGCCTGGCCTTCGACGAGAAGGATCCGGTGCTTGCCAGCGCGCTCGACGCCGGAGGCGAGTACGCCTGGCGCGTGAGGGGCGAGGAGCACATGTGGACGCCGGAGGCGATCGCAAAGCTCCAGCACGCCACGCGCCGCAACGCCTACTCGACTTACAAGGAGTACGCGGCCCTGATCAACGACCAGTCGCGGCGCCTCCTCACGTTCCGGGGATTGTTCGAATTCCGCTTCGACCGCTGCAAGCCGGTGCCGATCGAGGAGGTCGAGCCCGCCGCGGAGATCGTGAAGCGCTTCTCGACCGGCGCGATGTCGCTCGGTTCGATCTCCACCGAGGCGCACACCGTGCTCGCCATCGCCATGAACCGCATCGGCGGCAAATCCAACACCGGCGAAGGCGGCGAGGACCGCAGGCGCTACGCTCCGGTCAAGGCCGGCGAGACCCTGATGTCGCGGCTGGGGCGCGAGCGCGTGGTAGTGGACATTCCCTTGAACGAGGGCGACTCGCTCAATTCCAAGATCAAGCAGGTCGCCTCGGGCCGCTTCGGCGTGACCGCCGAATACCTCGCGAACGCGCAGATGCTGCAGATCAAGATCGCCCAAGGGGCGAAACCCGGCGAGGGCGGTCAGCTGCCCGGGCGCAAGGTATCCGAGTACATCGCCGAGCTGCGCTTCTCGACGCCCGGCGTGGAGCTGATCTCCCCGCCGCCCCACCACGACATCTATTCGATCGAAGACATCGCGCAGCTGATCCACGATCTCAAGAACGCCAACCCCGAGGCGGCGGTGAGCGTGAAGCTCGTCTCGGAAGTGGGTGTCGGAACGATCGCGGCAGGCGTGTCCAAGGCGAAGGCCGACCACGTCACCATCGCCGGGCACGACGGCGGCACCGGGGCCTCGCCCTGGTCCTCGATCATGCACGCGGGCACGCCCTGGGAGCTGGGTCTCGCCGAGACGCAGCAGACGCTGGTACTGAACCGCCTGCGCGGGCGCATCGCGGTGCAGGTGGACGGGCAGATCAAGACCGGGCGCGACGTGGTGATCGGCGCAATGCTGGGCGCCGACGAATTCGGCTTTTCGACCGCGCCGCTGGTGGTCGAGGGCTGCATCATGATGAGAAAGTGCCATCTGAACACCTGCCCGGTCGGCATCGCGACCCAGGATCCGGTGCTGCGCCGCAAGTTCGAGGGCAAACCCGAGCACGTGGTGAACTACTTCTTTTTCGTCGCCGAGGAGGTACGGGAGCTGATGGCGAAGCTCGGCATCCGCCGCTTCAACGATCTCATCGGCCGCAGCGACCTCCTCGACATGAAAAAGGGCATCGACCACTGGAAGGCGAAAGGGCTCGACTTCTCCCGCATCTTCTCCATGCCGCAGATGCCGCCCGAGGTCGCTCGCTACAACAGCGAGCGGCAGGACCACGGGCTCGAGCGCGCGCTCGACCGGCGCCTGATCGAGCTGGCACGCCCAGCGCTCGAGCGCGGAGAGAAGGTGACGATAGAGACCCCGATCCGCAACACCAACCGCACGGTGGGCACCATGCTCTCGGGCGAGATCGCACGCCGCTACGGCCACGAGGGACTGCCCGACGAGACCATCCACATCCGGCTCGCCGGCTCCGCCGGCCAGAGCTTCGGCGCGTTCCTCGCGCGGGGCGTGTGGCTCGACCTGATCGGCGACACCAACGACTACTGCGGCAAGGGGCTCTCGGGCGGGCGCATCTCGGTGCAGCCCTCGCCCAAGTTCCGCGGCGAGCCCACCGAGAACATCATCACCGGCAACGTCGTGCTCTACGGCGCGATTTGTGGAGAGGCCTATTTCCGGGGGGTGGCAGGCGAGCGCTTCGCAGTGAGAAACTCCGGTGCGCAGGCGGTGGTGGAAGGTGTGGGTGACCACGGTTGCGAGTACATGACCGGTGGCACGGTGGTGGTGCTCGGCGAGACCGGCCGTAATTTCGCCGCCGGCATGTCGGGCGGCATCGCCTATGTGCTCGACGCGAAGGGCGAGTTCGCCCAGCGCTGCAACACCGCGATGGTGGCGCTCGAGCCGCTGCTCGCCGAGCCCGAGCAGGAGGCGCGGCTCGCGAAGGCGCTGTGGCACGGCGGCGAGTCGGACGAGGCGATCGTGCGGCGCCTGATCGAAAACCACGCCCGCTACACGGGGAGCGAGCAGGCGAAGCGCATCCTCGCGCGCTGGAGCGAGTTCCGCCCGAAGTTCGTCAAGGTGTTCCCGCACGAGTACCGGCGCGCGCTCGGGGAACTCGCCGAGAAGCAGCGCCGCCTCGCCGCCTGATGGGAAAGATCACGGGGTTTCTCGAGTACCGGCGCGTCCACGAGCCGCACGAGGAGCCGGAGCGCCGCAAGCGCCACTTTCGGGAGTTCATCGCCCGCCTCTCGGACGAGGAGGCGCGCATCCAGGGCGCGCGCTGCATGGATTGCGGCATTCCGTTCTGCATGAGCGGCTGCCCGATCCACAACATCATCCCGGACTGGAACGACCTCGTCTACCGGCAGGACTGGAAGACGGCGATCGAGACGCTGCATTCGACCAACAACTTTCCCGAGTTCACCGGACGCGTCTGCCCCGCGCCTTGCGAAGAGGCGTGCGTGCTGCGCATCAACGACGAGCCGGTCGGCATCAAGTCGATCGAGCACGCGATCATCGACAAGGCTTGGGAGGAGGGCTGGGTCCGGCCGCAGCCCCCCGCGCACAGAACGGGCAGGAAGATCGCCGTGGTCGGCTCCGGCCCGGCGGGGCTTGCCTGCGCGCAGCAGCTCGCGCGCGCCGGGCACGCGGTGACCGTGTTCGAAAAGAACGATCGCATTGGCGGACTGCTGCGCTACGGCATCCCCGACTTCAAGCTCGAGAAGTGGCTGATCGACCGGCGCATCGAGCAGATGG
This sequence comes from Burkholderiales bacterium, assembly GCA_035574195.1. GTDB lineage: Bacteria > Pseudomonadota > Gammaproteobacteria > Burkholderiales > SG8-41 > SG8-41. The sequence goes on from DATLZE010000022.1 coordinate 5,085, forward strand.
CTGCAGAAGGCGTAACCTTCCGCACCGGCGTCTACGTAGGCACCGAGCGCCCGGGCCGGGGGGTGCCCGACTGGGCGTGCCAGACGATCGCGCCCGAGCGGCTGCGCGCCGAGTTCGACGCGGTGGTGCTCGCCGGCGGCGCGGAGCAGCCGCGGGATCTGCCGATTCCAGGGCGCGACCTGGAGGGGATTCATTTCGCAATGGAGTTCCTGCCGCTGCAGAACAAGCGGGTCGCCGGCGACCGGGACGTGCCCGAGCTCACCGCGGCCGGCAAGCACGTGGTGATCATCGGCGGGGGTGACACCGGCTCCGACTGCG
>DATLZE010000023.1:0-18043 GCA_035574195.1 Burkholderiales bacterium
CCCCCGCCGCAAGCTGCGGCAGCGTCTCGGCCTTGAGCGCCTCGTTTTCGCAGCCGCAGAGCGCCACGCCGGCGAGCACCGCAGCCGCCGCGAGCGGCTCGGGCGCGAGCACGCGCCCGAGCGCGCGGGCGACGATGGCCATCTCCGATACCCCCAGCCCCAGGCCGCAGTAGCGCTGCGGCACGAGGATGCCGAGCCAGCCGAGAGCGGCGAGCGTGCGCCAGCTCTGCGGATCGTGCTCTGCACGCGTGCCGCGCAGCCGCCGCGCGCGCGCCACACCGCCGCTGCGGCGCGCGAAATCCTCCGCCGCGGCGGCGAGCTGGCGGCGTTCCTCGACGCGGGCCTCGAGCAGGCGCGCATCGCCGGCCGCGTCCGCGAGCGGGCGCTCGCCGCTCATAGCCCGTTCACACGCCCGCGCCGCCCGCGAGCCAGCGCCAGGCGAATTCCTCGGCGGGCTGCGGTGCCCCGAAAAAAAATCCCTGAGCGAGGTCACAGCCGATGGCGCGCAGCCGCTCCGCCTGCTCGGCGTGCTCCACCCCCTCGGCGCAGGAGCGCATGCCGAGCGAGCGCGCCATGCCGACGATGGCCGTGACAATGCTCGCCTCGCGCGGGTCGCGCAGCATCCCGCGCACGAAAGACATGTCGATCTTCAGCGTATCCGCGAGGAAGCGGCGCAAGTAGGAAAACGAAGAATAGCCGCTGCCGAAATCGTCTATGGCGATGGCAATGCCGCAGCTTTTGAACTGCTCGATCAGGACGCGCGCCCCCTCGGGATCGCGAACCAAGGCGGTCTCCGTGAGCTCGAGCTCGAGGGCTTGCGGCTCGATTCCGGAGCGCTCGATTATGCGCCGCACCCGCTCGGCGAGCCCGAGGTCGGCGAGCTGCTGCGCCGAGACGTTGACCGACAGCCGACCGGGCAGGGCGTAACCGGCCGCGCGCCAGGCGGCGAGCTGGCGGCAAGCGGCGCCGAACACCCAGTCGCCGAGCGTGCCGATCATGCCCCGCTCCTCGGCCACCGCGACGAATTCCCCGGGGCTCACCCAGCCGCCGCGCTCGGGCTCGAACCAGCGCAGCAGCGCCTCGGCGCCCGCCAGCCGGCCGCCGGCGAGCTCGACGAGCGGCTGGAAGTGCAGCTCGAGGCGGTTTTCCTCGAGGGCGCGGGCGAGGGCGCGAGCGAGCTCGGCGCGCGCGGCGATCTCGGCGCCTAGCGCGGCGCGGTAGAATTCGTAGCCCTTGCGGGTGCTCTTCGCTTGATACATCGCGAGGTCGGCGTGGCGCAAAAGCTCGTCGGCGCTCGCGCCGTCCTCGGGGAAGATGGCGATGCCGATGCTCGCCGCGAGCGGGATCCTCTGCCCCTCCACTTCCACCGCCTGCGCCAGCGCCTCGCGCAGCCGCGCGAGCACGGGCTCGAGGGCGGCTCCTTCTGCGGCGCTCACCACGGCGACGAACTCGTCGCCGCCGTAGCGCGCGAGGGTCTCGCCGTGGCGCAGCACCCGCTGCAGCGCGTGCGCGGCTGCGGCGAGCACGCGATCGCCGTAGAAGTGGCCGCGGGTGTCGTTGATGTCCTTGAAATCGTTGAGGTCCACGAACAGCACCGCCAAGCGCTGGTTCGTGCGGCGCGCGGTGGCAAGCGCCTGCGCGAGCCGGTCGAGAAAGAGCATCCGGTTGGGGAGCCCCGTCAGGGCGTCGTAGAAGGCGAGCTGCTCGATGCGCAGCTCTTGCGCGCGGCGCTCGGTCAGATCTTGCGCGATCGCCACATAGCGCTGCACCCTGCCGGCGGAGTCGCGCACCGCCGCGATCGAAGTCCACGCCGGATAAGGCTCGCCCGATTTGCGGCTGTTCCACAGCTCGCCCCGCCACACCCCGGTGCGCGCGAGCTGGCGGTGGATCGCGCGCAGGAAAGCGGCATCGTGGCGGCCCGAAGCGAGCAGCGCCGGCGTGCGCCCGAGCACTTCCTCGGCGCCGTAGCCGGTCTGTGCGACGAAGGCCGGATTGACAGCCAGGATCCGCCACTTGCGGTCAGCGACGAAGATCGCCTCGCTCGCACGCTCGAACACGGTGGTGGCAAAACGCAGCTCCTCCTCGAGCCGCTTGCGCGCCGTCACATCGGTCCAGGCGCCGACCGCTTCGCGCGCCGTCCCGTCAGCGCCGCGGACGAGCCGCAGCTCATCCAGAATCCAGACCGTCGTGCCGTCCTTGCGCAGGAAGCGGTATTCGTGGCGCAGCGCCCCCTCGCGCAGCAGCTTGGAAACGCTCGCCAGCACGCGCGCCCGGTCCTCGGGATGCACGTGTTCGGCCCACCAGCCCGGCACGAGCGCCTCGGCGCGGCTGTAGCCGAGCAGGGCCTCCAAGTTCTCGCTCACCCACACCGGCACGAGCGCCTCGCCGCGCACGGCGAGCGCGTAACCGATCACCGGGCTCGCAGCGAAGCAAGCCGACAGACGGTCCGCGAGCACGCGCAGCCGCTCCTCTGCGCGCGCGCGCTCGGTTACGTCCTCGATCGCGAGCACAATGAAGTCGGTCGCGCGCGAGCCGCGTCGCAGGCGCCGGGCAGCGAGCCGCAGCGTGCGCCGCCCGATGCGCTCGAAATCGTGCTCGACCTCGAAATCCTCGAGCTGGCCGTCCTGCCGCCGGATCGTCTCCAGCAGCGCTCGCAGCCGCGGAATATCCCACTGGCGGTTGCCGAGCGCGTAGAGCGGATGTCCCAGGATCTCGCGCGGCTCGACCCGGAACAAGCGGTAGAAAGCAGCATTGGCGAAGAGCACGCGCAGCTCGGCATCGAGCACGAGCAGCGGCTCGCGCACGGCCTCGACGATCGGCTCGAACAGGCCCCGGCGCGCGAGCACGCTCGCACCGGCGGCCAGCCCAGTCCCGCTGCTGCCCGGAACGCTTTTTGTCACGGTGGTGGCTCCCTTGCAGCACGGCCAGTGGCTGGCCGCGGTTGGGCACACCAGTTTAAACGCGAAGCAGCCCGCTGTCAGCACTCGCCGCGGGCTGCTGCTGCCCCGGCTAAATTCCGCCTACCGCCTCGCGCGCGCCGCGGTGTCACCGGCGCGGGAGCCGGCGCTGCCCGCGCGCCTCGCGTCAGAACACATGCTGCGCGAGCCACCACGCGATCGCGGCGATGAAGGCGGAGCAGGGAATCGTGAGGATCCAGGCGATCACCAGGTCGCCCGCGATGCCCCAGCGCACCGCGGACAGCGATTGCGTCGCGCCCACGCCCACGATCGCCCCGGTGATGGTGTGCGTGGTCGAAACCGGGATGCCCAGCCCGGTGGCGAGAAAGAGGCTGATCGCCCCGCCGGTCTCCGCGCAGAAGCCGCCCACGGGCTTCAGCTTGGTGATGCGCTGGCCCATGGTCTTGACGATGCGCCAGCCGCCGAAGGCGGTGCCGAGCGCGATCGTCGCGTAGCAGGCGATCACCACCCATATCGGCACCGGGTCCGCCGCGCGGGTGAGACCCGCGGCGATCAGCAGCATCCAGACGATGCCGATCGTCTTCTGCGCGTCGTTGCCGCCGTGACCCAGGCTGTAGAGGGCGGCCGAGAGCAGCTGCCCGCGGCGGAACCACTTGTCCACGCGTCCGGGCGTGGCGCGCAGAAAGATCCAGGAGGCGGCGATCATGAGCGCTGCGGCGAGCGCGAGCCCGAGCAGCGGCGCGACGAGGATGAAGGCGACGGTCTTGGCGAGGCCCGCGCCCGCGACGGTCTCGAATCCGCCTTTGGCCACCGCCGCGCCGACGAGCCCGCCGATCAGCGCGTGCGAGGAGCTCGAGGGAATGCCGTAATACCAGGTGATGATGTTCCAGGCGATGGCGCCGGCGAGCGCGCCGAACACGAGATAGTGATCCACGACCGCGGGGTCCACGATGCCCCGGCCGACGGTCGCAGCGACCTTGAGCTGGAACACGAAGAGCGCCGCGAAGTTGAAGAACGCGGCCCACAGCACCGCCTGGTGGGGTTTCAGCACCCCGGTCGAGACGATGGTCGCGATCGAGTTGGCGGCGTCGTGGAAGCCGTTCAGGAAATCGAAGACGAGCGCCACGAACACCAGCAGCACGACCACGCCATAGGCGATCGGGACGGCGGCTTCCATCGCGCGCGCCTCAGGAGTGCTCCAGCACGATGCCCTCGACGATGTTGGCGACGTCCTCGCAGCGGTCGGTGATCGCCTCCAGCAGCTCGTAGATCGAGCGCAGCTTGATGAGCTGCTTTACGTCGGACTCCTCGCGGAACAGCCGCGACATCGCCGCGCGCATCACCCGGTCGGCGTCGGATTCGAGCCGGTCTATTTCCTCGCAGGTCCTGAGGATCGCCTCCGCCTGGCGCAGGTTGCCGAGCTGAGCGACCGCGAACTTCACGCGCTCGCACGTCATCTGGCAGATCCGGGCGAGCTGCTGCGCCTCGGGCGTGAGCCGCCGCACGTCGTAGAGCACCACCGACTCGGCCACGTCCTGGATGAGGTCCAGGATGTCGTCCATGCGGGTGATGAGCGAGTGGATCTGCTCGCGGTCGATCGGCGTGATGAAGGTCTTGTGCAGCAGCAGGATCGCCTCGTGCGTGATCTTGTCCGCGCTGCGCTCTGCGGCGTCCACGCGCTCGGCGAGCCCGGCGCCGCTGCCGGGATCGGAGATGAGCTGTGCGAGCGCCTGGCTGCCCTCCATGATCTGCGCGGCGTGCGCGTTGAACAGCTCGAAGAAACGGCCCTCGCGGGGCATCAGCTTGTGCAGCATCTTTCCGCTCCTCGCCAGCAGCCGCCCCGCGCGGCAACAAAAAAGGCCAGTTCCGGCTGGCCTCGGGAAAGTGGTGGAGTGGAAGGGGATCGAACCCTCGACCTTCGCATTGCGAACGCGACGCTCTCCCAGCTGAGCTACCACCCCACGGGAAGGCGCGTATTGTAGCGCCGGGGAGCTTTCCCCACAAATGCGGCGCGCGCCGAGAGCGGGGCTATAATTTTTCACCCACCCCGAGGAGCCGGCCATGGAGATCAAGCCCCCCTACGGATACCAGGAAATCGTGCCGCTCAACAAGAACCACCGCGTGCTGCTGCCGCAGGGCGGCAAGCTCCCGCTCGTGTTCCGCTCGCTCGCGGCAGTACCGCTGTCCTACACCGAGTTCGGGGCCGCCTGCCGCGACTACCCGATCGCCTTCGTGAGCGGTGACGGGGGCGCGAGCTTCGTCGCGATGGCGGTGCTGGGGCTCGAACGCGACCAGAACCTGTTCGTGACGGCGGAGGGCGCGTGGGACGCGGCCGCCTATCTTCCCGCCTACGTGCGGCGCTACCCTTTTTGCATGACCCGCGTCACGGTGGACGGCCGGGAGCAGCCCGAGCGCATCGCCTGCGTGGAGAAGCGCGCGGTGAGCGAGCGGGGCGAGCCGCTCTACGACGCGAAGGGCGAACCGCTGCCGGCCTGGGCGGAGCGCCGGAAACTGCTCTTCGAGTACGAGGCCGACCTCGTGCGCAGCGAGGAGATGGCGCGCGCGCTCGCCGCCCTCGGGCTGCTCGAGCCCTTCACCATGCAGGCGGTGCCCAACGAGGGCGCCCCGCTCGCGCTCGCAGGGATGTACCGCGTCGCGGAGCCCAAGCTCGCGGAGCTCGCGCCCGAGAAGCTGAAGGAGCTGGTGCAGAAGGGCATCCTCGCGCGCGTCTACGCGCACCTCGTCTCGCTCGCGAACTTCGGGCGGCTGCTCGACCGGCGCGCCGCGGCTGCGCGCCCGGCGATGCCGGGCGGCCCGGGAAAACTCAACTAGTCGCCAGAGCGGATCAGCCCTTACTCCCGCCTGCGCCGCCCCGGTACGCCCAGAGGATCATCGCCGCGCCGGCGAGGACCATCGGCGCCGAGAGCCACTGGCCCATGGTGAGCCCGAGCGCGAGGTAGCCCAGGAAGGCGTCGGGCTCGCGCGTGAATTCCACCGCAAAGCGCAACACCCCGTAGCCTGCGAGAAAAGCCCCGGAGATCGCCCCGCGCGGGCGAGGCCGCGCCGAATACCACCACAGGGCCACGAACAGCGCCACGCCCTCGAGCGCGAACTGGTAGAGCTGGGAGGGATGGCGCGGCAGCGCGTCCACGTTGGGAAACACCATCGCCCACGGCACGGCGGCGGGCCGGCCCCACAGCTCCGCGTTGATGAAGTTGCCGATGCGCCCCACAGCCAGCGCGAGGGGCACGAGCGGCGCGACGAAATCGGTGACGGCGAGCCAGTCCTGGCGGCGGCTCCTCGCGAACCACGCCATCGCGAGCGTGACGCCGATCAGCCCTCCGTGGAACGACATGCCGCCCTCCCACAGGTAGAGCACGCGCCACGGTTCGAGCAGGTAGTCGCCCGGCTTGTAGAAGAGCACGTAGCCGAGCCGCCCGCCGAGGATCGTGCCGAGAATCCCGTAGAACAGCGCATCGTCGAGGTCGCGCGCGCTCCACACCGCGCCGGGGTTGCGCGCGATGCGGTAGCGCCCGGCGGCCCAGATCAGCGCGAAGCCGAGGAGGTACATCAACCCGTACCAGCGCACCGCGAGGGGGCCGAGCTGGAAGGCGACCGGATCGAACTGGGGGTGGACCAGCATCAGGAATTCGCCGGCTGCGCGCCTGGCGAATTCCTGATGCGGGACGGCCTGCGACCGCTCACCGGCGGGCGCCGGTCAGGGGGCCGCCCGTTCGCGAAGGCTGCCCATCGCTCGTCGTGCGGCGCCCGGCGCGGTTCGGCACGAGGCCGCATCCCGCGGCAGCCCGCGCAGCCGGCGCGGGCTGCGGGCTGCTAAAATGTCGCGCTTCATTATATACGTGACGCCCGCGAGGTACCTCCATGCCGCTCAACCGCCGCAGCCGCCTGATCACGCAGGGTGTGGCGCGCGCGCCCAACCGCGCGATGCTGCGCGCCGTCGGCTTCACCGACGCCGATTTCGACAAGCCGATCGTGGGTGTGGCCAACGCCCACTCGACCATGAACCCGTGCAACGCCGGCATCCAGCCGCTGGTGGAGCGCGCGGTGGACGCGCTCAGGGCGGCCGGGGCGATGCCGCAGACCTTCGGCATTCCCACCGTCACCGACGGCATCGGCATGGGAACCGAGGCGATGAAGTACTCGCTCGTCTCGCGCGAGGTGATCGCGGATGCGATCGAGACCGCGGTCAACGGCCAGGCGATGGACGGGGTGATGGTGTTCGGCGGCTGCGACAAGAACATGCCGGGCGGCATGATGGCGATGCTGCGGGTGAACGTTCCCGGCATCTTCGTCTACGCGGGCACCATCAAGCCCGGCCGCTGGAAGGGCCAGGATCTCACCGTCGTCTCCGCCTTCGAGGCGGTGGGTGCCTACACCGCCGGGAAGTTGAGCGAGGAGGACTTCGCCGGCATCGAGAAAAACGCCTGTCCCACCGTCGGGGCCTGCGGCGGCATGTTCACCGCGAACACGATGTCCTCCTCCTTCGAGGCGCTCGGCATGAGCTTGCTCGGCTCCTCCCAGATGGCTTCGCCCGACCCGGAGAAGGCCGACTCGGCGGCCGAATCCGCGCGCGTGCTGGTCGAGGCGATCCGGCGGGACTTGAAGCCGCGCGACATCGTCACGCGCAAGAGCATCGAGAACGCGGTGGCGCTCGTCATGGCGACCGGCGGCTCGACCAACGCCGTGCTGCACTATCTCGCCATCGCCCACGCCGCCGGGGTGAAGTGGGCGATCGAGGATTTCGAGCGCGTGCGCAAGAAAGTGCCCGTGCTCTGCGATCTGAAGCCCTCCGGGCGCTACGTCGCGGTGGATTTCCACCGCGCGGGCGGGGTGCCGCAGGTGCTGAAGATGCTGCTCGTGCACGGCCTGTTGCACGGCGACTGCATCACCATCACCGGGCGCACCCTCGCGCAGGAGCTCGAGCGCGTGCCCGAGGAGCCGCGCGCCGACCAGGACGTGATCCGCCCCTGGCGCAACCCGGTCTATCCCCACGGCCACCTCGCCATCCTCAAGGGCAACCTCGCCCCCGAGGGCTGTGTCGCCAAGGTGACCGGCCTGAAGTCCACGCGGATCACCGGGCCCGCGCGCGTGTTCGATTCCGAAAGCGCGTGCATGCAGGCGATCCTGGCGAAAAAAATCAAGGCGGGCGACGTGATCGTGATCCGCTACGAGGGCCCCAAGGGCGGACCGGGCATGCAGGAGATGCTCGCGCCCACCGCCGCCCTCGTCGGGCAGGGGCTCGGCGCCTCGGTGGGGCTGATCACCGACGGGCGCTTCTCGGGGGGGACTTGGGGGATGGTGGTCGGGCACGTCGCCCCCGAAGCCTTCGAGGGCGGGCCGCTCGCACTGGTGCGCGAGGGCGACTCGATCACGATTGACGCGCAAAAGCGCATCGTCCAGCTCAACGTCCCGGCGAGGGAGCTCGCCGCGCGCAGAAGGAAGTGGCGGGCGCCCAAGCCGCGCTACACGCGCGGCGTGCTCGGCAAGTACATCCGGCTCGTTTCGACCGCCTCCCGCGGCGCGGTCACCGACTGAGGCATGGCGATGAAGGCCCTCGCCGCGCGCGTCGTGGAGGCGCGCTGGTTCGAGCCGTGGATGATCGGGCTGATCGTCTTCAACGGCGTGCTGATCGGGCTCGAGACCTCGCACGCGATCGTCGGAGAATGGGGGCGCTGGCTGCACCTCGGCAACGACCTGATCCTCGCCGTCTTCATCGTCGAGGCGGCGCTGAAGATCACCGCGGTCGCGCCGCGGCTCTCGCTCTACTTCGGCAACGGCTGGAACCTCTTCGACTTCACCGTGGTCGTGGCCTCGCTCGTGCCCGCGACCGGGGAATTCGCGCTGGTGGCGCGGCTCGTGCGCGTGCTGCGGGTGCTGCGGCTCGTCTCGACCGTGCCGCAGTTGAGGCTGATCGTCGCCACGCTGGTGCGCTCGATTCCGAGCATGGGGCACGTGCTGATGCTCGCCGGGATCATCTTCTACATCTACGCGGTGAGCGGTTTTCACCTGTTCCACCAGGACGACCCCGAGCACTGGGGGACGCTCGGCGCGGCGTTGCTCACGCTCTTCGAGGTGGTGACGCTGGAGGGCTGGGTGGAGGTGATGGAGAAGGTGTCCGAGGCGCATCCCTGGGCCTGGGCCTATTTCGTGAGCTTCGTGCTGATCGCGACCTTCATCGTGCTCAACCTGTTCATCGCGATCGTCATCAACAATTTGGAGGCGAGCAAGGCGGCCGAGCTCGAGGAGCTGCGGCAGCCCGTCACGCGCGAGCAACTCCTCGCGGAGCTCGCCCGCACGCGCGAGGCGCTGGCGCAGCTGCAGCGCAAGCTCGAGTCCTTCCCCGAGCCCGGGGCGCCCGCGCACAGGAACTGAGCATCCCGGAGGCGCCCGCGCCTTGACCGTAGCGGCGGCATCATCGAGCTCGACCCTGTCGCATCGCGCCTCGGCCTCGGATATCCGACTCTGGCAGGAGAACCGGTGCCTCTCTTCCGCCACCCCGGCATTCCCTGGCTCGCCGAGGTGTTGACGCTCGCGGCGAGGCCGCACGAGGGATCACTGCGCCGCCTTCTCGCCCCCGGGCTCGCCGCAGGGCTGCTGCTCGCCGTGCTGCTCGCGGGCTGCGCGGGCCCGCAGGCGAGAGCGCTGCTCGCGCAGCCTCCCGCAGGGCTGCCCGAGCGCGTCGAACTCGAGCATGTGCCGTTCTACCCGCAGCAGCGCTACCAGTGCGGCCCGGCCGCGCTCGCCACCGTGCTCGTGCACTCCGGGGTCGCGGTAACACCCGAAGCGCTCGTCCCCCAGGTGTACCTGCCCGCGCGCGAGGGCTCGCTGCAGGCCGAGATGCTCGCCGCGGCGCGCCGCCACGGGCGCCTCGCCTATGCGCTCGCGCCGCGGCTCGCGGACGTGCTCGCCGAAGTCGCCGCCGGCACGCCGGTCGTCGTGCTGCAGAACCTATCGCCCGGCTTCTTCCCCCGCTGGCATTACGCGGTGGTGGTGGGCTACGACCTCGCGCGCGAGGAAATCGTGCTGCGCTCGGGAACCACGCGCCGGCTCGCGATGGCGCTCGCCGCCTTCGAGCGCAGCTGGGCGCGCTCCGGGCATTGGGCGATGCTGGTCGCGCCGCCCGGGAAGCTGCCGGCCACGGCCGTCGAGCAGCGCTATCTCACCGCGGCCGCGGCCCTGGAGCGCAGCGCGCCCGAGGCGGCGCAGGCCGCCTATGCGACCGCGCTCGAGCGCTGGCCGGCGAACCTCCTCGCCCTGATCGGCCGGGGCAACGCCGCCTACGCGATGAAGGACCTCGCGGCGGCGGAGGCGGCCTACCGCGAGGCCATACGGCACCACCCGCAGGCAGCCGACGCCTGGAACAACCTCGCGCAGGTGCTCTCCGAGCTCGGCCGCCGCGAGGAGGCGCTCGCCGCCGCCGAGCGCGCGGTGGCGATCGGCGGCCCGCGGCTCGCCCATTATCAGCGCACCCTGCAGGCGATCGCCGGGGCGCGCTGAGCCGGCGGCGGCGCGAGGGATCCCGGGTCTCGGGTTCCGGGCTCGAGCCCCTGTTCGGGTCTGCGAAGCGCGGCGCGCTCGGGCCTTCGACTTCGAGCGCGCCACCCTGAGCGCGGATCGTTTCACGCGGATTTGTGCCACAATGGCGCGAGCCATGCCGAACCGCCTCGCTGGCGAAACCTCGCCCTATCTCCAGCAGCACGCCGAGAACCCCGTGGACTGGTATCCATGGGGTGAGGAAGCGCTCGCGCTCGCGCGCGAACAGGACAAGCCGATCCTGCTCTCGATCGGCTACTCCGCCTGCCACTGGTGCCACGTGATGGCGCACGAATCGTTCGAGGACCCGGAGGTGGCGGCGCAGATGAACCGCTACTTCGTCAACGTCAAGGTGGACCGCGAAGAGCGGCCCGATCTCGACCAGATCTACCAGGCGGCGCACGCAATGCTCACGCAAAGAAGCGGCGGCTGGCCGCTCACCATGTTCCTGATGCCCGACGGCACGCCGTTCTTCGGCGGCACCTATTTCCCCAAGCGCGCGCGCTACGGCGTGCCGGGCTTGCTCGAGATCCTGCCCAGGGTCGCGGAGGTCTACCGCGAGAAGCGCGCCGAGATCGGCCGACAAAACGCGGCGCTCGTGGAGGCGCTCGCGCGCACGCTGCCCGCAGCGGCAGAGGAGCGCCAGCTCGTGCGGGCGCCGCTCGATGCCGCGGTGCGCGAGCTGGCGCAGATGTTCGACGATGTTCGCGGCGGCTTCGGCCGCGCGCCCAAGTTCCCGCATCCCGTGGAGCTCGCGTTCTGCCTGCGCCGCCATGCGCTGGAGGGCGGAGAAATCGCCGGCGCCATCGTGCGCCTGACGCTCACCCGCATGGCCGAGGGCGGGCTCTACGACCAGCTCGGCGGCGGCTTCTGCCGCTACAGCGTGGACGAGCACTGGACGATCCCGCATTTCGAGAAGATGCTCTACGACAACGCGCTGCTCCTCGCGCTCTACAGCGACGCCTGGCTCGTGACGCGCCAGCCGCTGTTCGCGCGCATCGTCGAGGAAACCGCGGCGTGGGTGATGCGGGAAATGCAGTCGCCCGCAGGCGGCTACTACTGCTCGCTCGACGCCGACTCCGAGCACGAGGAGGGCAAGTACTACGTGTGGACGCAGGAGGAGGTGCGACACCTTCTCGCCCCGGAGGAGTACGCCGTGGTCGAGCCGCACTACGGGCTCGACGGCGCGCCGAATTTCGAGGGGCGCTGGCATCTGCGAGTCGTCAAGCCGCTCGAGTTCGTCGCGAAGCGGCTCGGGGTGCCGCTCGCGGAGTGCGAGGCGCGGCTGGCGCGCGCGCGCGCGAAGCTGCTCGCGGCGCGCGAGCGGCGCGTGAAGCCGGGGCGCGACGAGAAGATCCTCACGAGCTGGAATGCGCTGATGGTGCGCGGGCTGGCGCGCGCGGCGCGCGCATTGGGGCGCCCCGAGTGGCTCGCCTCCGCGCGCCGCGCCGCGCAATTCGTCCGCGCAACGCTGTGGCGCGACGGGCGGCTGCTCGCGACCTGCAAGGACGGGCGCGCGCACCTGAACGCCTATCTCGACGACTACGCCTTTCTGCTCGAGGCGCTGCTCGAGCTGATGCAGGCCGAATTCGAGCGCGCGGACCTCGACTGGGCGCGGGCGCTCGCCGAGGCACTGCTCGCGCACTTCGAGGACCCCGCCGCGGGGGGGTTCTTCTTCACCAGCCACGACCACGAGCGGCTCATTCACCGCCCCAAGCCCGGCGCCGACGGCCCCGTTCCCTCGGGCAACGGCGCCGCGGCGCTCGCCCTGCAGCGGCTCGGGCACTTGCTCGGCGAGCCACGTTATCTCGAGGCGGCGGAGCGCGCGTTGAAGCTCTTCTATCCCCAGATGGAGCGCCAGCCGAGCGCGTTCGTGAGCCTCGTCACCGCGCTCGATGAATACCTCGCGCCCCCGACGATGGTGATCCTGCGCGGGGAGCAATCCGCCATGGCCGAATGGCAGCGCACGCTCGCGCGGGCGCATCGCCCCGACACGCTGGTGCTCGCGCTGCCCCGCGGCCTCGCCGGCCTGCCGCCGGCGATGGACAAGGCTGCGCCCGCGAGCGGCGTGAACGCCTGGGTGTGCCGCGGCACGAGCTGCCTGCCGCCGCTGACCGAACTCGCCGCGCTCGAGCGCGCGCTCGGCGCAGCGCATTGAGCTGAGCCCGCGCGGGCGGCGCGGCGGCGCGTTAAAATGCGCCGTCTTTCCCGTGCCCGGCCGCAGTCTCCCGCATGAAAACGTTCGCGACCCCGATCCTCGCCGGCGGCCTCGCGCTTGCCGCAGCCGCCCCGGCCGCCGAGCCCACCGCACCCGAGGCGCTCGCCAGGGCGAGCGGCTGCTTCACCTGCCATGCCTTGGACCGCAAGCTGATCGGGCCGAGCTATCGCGACATCGCGGCGCGCTACCGCGGCAGTCGGACCGCGCAGGCAGAGCTCTTCGAGAAAGTGAAATCGGGCGGCCGGGGCGTATGGGGGGATGTGCCGATGCCGCCCCAGGCGCATCTCAAGGACGAGGACATCAAGACCCTCGTGCTGTGGATCCTGTCGGCACCCTAAATTGACAACGAGCAGCCCCCCGGGGATAATGATTTTCCTCGCAGCAACAACAAGTTACAGAAGGAGAAGAGGATGACCACGCGCATCTCGCCGGCCTTTCTGGCCACGGCCTTGATCCTCGCTGGCCTGCTCGCCGCCTGCGGCCAGGAGGCGCCGCCCCCGGCGACCAAGGCCGAGGCGCCCAAGCCCGCGCCCGAGATCACGGTGCGCATCGGCTCGGTCGCCCCTCTCACCGGTCCCCAGGCGCACCTCGGCAAGGACAACGACAACGGCGCGCGGCTCGCGATCGAGGAGCTAAACGCCAAGGGCCTGGTGATCGGCGGGGCGAGAGTGAGGTTCGAGCTCGTGAGCGAGGACGACCAGGCCGACCCCAAGACCGGCACCATCGTCGCGCAGAAGCTCGCCGATGCCAAAGTGGCCGGCGTGATCGGGCACCTCAACTCGGGCACCACCATTCCCGCTTCCAAGATCTACCATGACGCCGGCATCCCGCAGATCTCGCCCTCGGCGACCAATCCCAAGTACACCCAGCAGGGCTACAAGACCGCCTTCCGCGTGATGGCGAACGACATCCAGCAGGGCACGGTGCTCGGCGAGTACGCGGTGAAGAAGATGGGCGCCAAGCGCATCGCCATCATCGACGACCGCACCGCCTACGGCCAGGGGCTCGCCGATGAGTTCGAGAAGGCGGCGAAGGCCGCCGGGGCGCAGATCGTCGGGCGCGAGTACACCACCGACAAGGCGACCGACTTCCGCGCGATCCTCACCAGCATCAAGGCCAAGAAGCCGGATCTCGTGTTCTACGGCGGCATGGACAGCCAGGCCGGCCCGATGGTGGCGCAGATGAAGGCGCTCGCGATCCACGCCAAGTTCCTCGCCGGCGACGGCGCGCAGAGCCCCGAGTTCATCAAGCTCGCCGGTCCCGCCGCCGAGGGCACGGTCGCCTCCTCCCCGGGGCTGCCCCTCGACAAGATGCCGGGCGGCAAGGGTTTCACCGAGCGCTTCACCGCCAAGTACGGCCAGATCCAGATCTACGCGCCCTATGCCTACGACGCGACGATGACCCTGGTCGAGGCGATGATCAAGGCCAATTCCACCGATCCGGCGAAGTATCTGCCCGAGCTTGCGAAGATCCAGCGCCAGGGCGTGACCGGGCCGATCGCCTTCGACGAGAAAGGCGACCTCAGAAACGGGCCGATCACCCTCTACACCGTGAAGGGCGGGCGCTGGGAAGCGCTCGAGACCGTGGGCGGGGAGGCGGCCGCCGCTGCCGCGGCGCCAGCGCCCGAGAAGCCGGTCGCCGAGAAGCAATGACGACGGCGTAATGGCCGCGCGCCCGCAGACGGCACCTTCGGGTGCCGTTTTTGCTCAACCGGCGGGGCTCTGCCCGCGCGCGACCGCGGCCTGGTCCGAGGCGCCCCGCCGCACCCGCTGAACGCCGTCCCTGAATGGATATCTTCCTGCAGCAGCTCGTCAACGGCATCGTGCTCGGCGCGATCTACGCGCTGGTCGCGCTCGGCTACACCATGGTCTACGGCATCCTTGGGCTCATCAACTTCGCGCACGGCGAGGTGGTGATGATCGGAGCGATGGTGGCGCTCACCGTGATCCAGCTGCTCGTGGCGAGCGGCGTCCCGCTGCCCGGGCCGGTGATCGCGGCGCTCGGCCTCGCGGCGGCGGTGCCGGCGTGCATGGCGCTCGGCTTCGCGATCGAGCGCGTGGCCTACCGGCCGCTTCGCGCGGCGCCGCGGCTCGCCGCGCTGATCACCGCGATCGGCGTCTCGATCCTGCTGCAGAACGTGGCGATGATCGTGTGGGGGCGCCAGTACCATTCGTTCCCGCCGCTGCTGCCGGCGACTCCGCACCATGTGGCCGGCGCCACCGTGAGCGAGCTGCAGATTTTCATCGTCGCGCTCTCCGCCGCGGTGATGGCGGGGCTCGCCTGGCTCGTGCACCGCACGCGGCTCGGGCGCGCGATGCGCGCCACCTCCCAGAACCCCGAGGTCGCGGGACTGATGGGGGTCAATATCAACGCGGTGATCTCGGTCACCTTCATGATCGGCTCGGCGCTCGCCGCGGTGGCCGGGGTCATGATCAGCGCCTACTACGGCATCGCGCACTACTTCATGGGGTTCATGCTGGGGTTGAAAGCCTTCACCGCTGCGGTGCTGGGCGGCATCGGCAACATCGCCGGCGCGATGCTCGGGGGGCTGTTGCTCGGGGTGATCGAGAGCCTGGGAGCGGGCTACATCGGGGCGCTCACCGGGGGCTTTCTCGGCAGCCATTACCAGGACGTGTTCGCTTTCCTGGTGCTGATCCTGGTGCTGACGCTGCGCCCCTCGGGGCTGCTCGGGGAGCGCGTGGCCGAGAGGGCCTGACCCGTATGCTCTCGCTCGTCGAGCGCTGGCGCGGGCTCAGACGCGATCCGCGCGCTGCGTGGGCCGCCTACCTGCTGCTCGCGGCGCTGCTGATCGCGCTGCCCTTTCTCGCCGACTTCGCGCTCGGGCGCACCTGGGTGCGCATTCTCGCCTTCGCGCTGCTCTACGTCATGCTCGCCCTGGGGCTCAACATCGTGGTGGGCTACGCCGGGCTGCTCGACCTGGGCTACGTCGCCTTCTTCGCGGTAGGGGCCTACTTCTACGCGCTGCTCGCCTCGCCCCATTTCGGGCTGCACCTGCCGTTCTGGCTGCTGCTGCCGGCGGGCGCGGCGATCGCCTGCTTTTTCGGGGTGCTGCTCGGCGCGCCCACGCTGCGGTTGCGCGGCGACTACCTCGCGATCGTGACGCTCGGCTTCGGGGAGATCATCCGCATCTTCCTCGTGAACCTCAACGCCCCGGTCAACATCACCAACGGGCCGCAAGGCATCAATCTCATAGACCCCCTGCGGCTCGGTGGCTTCTCGCTCGCGCAGACGCACACCTTCGCCGGCGTGAGCTTTCCGCCGGTCTACAACTACTACTATCTGTTCCTCGCGCTCACGCTCGCCGTGATCTTCGTCTCGATGCGGCTCGAGGACTCGCGCATCGGGCGCGCGTGGATCGCGATCCGCGAGGACGAGGTGGCCGCGGCGGCGATGGGCATCAACACCCGCAACGTGAAGCTGCTCGCCTTCGCCATGGGCGCGAGCTTCGGCGGGGTCTCGGGGGGGCTGTTCGCCGGCTTCCAGGGCTTCATCAGTCCCGAGAGCTTCACCCTGATCGAATCCATCATGATCCTGTGCATGGTGGTGCTGGGCGGCATGGGGCATATTCCGGGTGTGGTGCTCGGGGCCGTGCTGCTGGTGGTGCTGCCCGAGGCGCTGCGCTACCTGGGGCCGCTGCAGCAAGGGCTGTTCGGCCGCGTGCTCGCCGACCCTGCCGACCTGCGGCTGCTGGTGTTCGGTCTCGCGCTGATCCTGGTGATGCTGCTGCGGCCCTCGGGGCTGTGGCCCTCGCCGGTGCGCCGGCGCGAGCTCGCCGCCGAGGGCGAGGAGTCGCGCCACGGACGGGAGAGCGTCTATGACGCCGCGCGCTGAGTCCCGTGCGCTGCTCGAGGCGGTGGCGCTCGTCAAGCGCTTCGGAGGGCTCGCCGCGCTCGACGGCGTCTCGCTCGCAGTGGCACGCGGGGAGATCTTCGGGCTGATCGGGCCGAACGGAGCGGGCAAGACGACGCTGTTCAACGTGCTGACCGGGCTCATCCGCCCGGATGCCGGCGAGTGCTATTTCGACGGCGTGCGCCTGACGGGACTGAAACCTCACCGCGTGGCCGAGCTCGGCATCGCCCGCACCTTCCAGAACATCCGGCTCTTCGCCAACATGAGCGCGCTCGAGAACGTGATGGTGGGGCGCCATGTGCGCACCCGCGCCGGCGTGCTCGGCGCGGTGCTGCGCGACGCGCGCACCCGCTCGGAGGAGGCGGCGATCGCGCACCGCGCTGGCGAACTGCTCGACTACGTCGGCCTCGCGCACCGCGCCTCGGAGCTCGCGCGCAACCTGCCCTACGGCGACCAGCGACGGCTGGAGATCGCGCGCGCGCTCGCAACCGAGCCCAAGCTGCTCGCCCTCGACGAGCCCGCCGCCGGCATGAACGAGACCGAGACCGCGCAATTGAAGCGCCTGCTCGAGCGGGTGCGCGCCGACGGCGTGACGCTGCTGCTGATCGAGCACGACGTCAAGCTCGTGATGGGGCTGTGCGACCGCGTGGCAGTGCTCGACTACGGCCGCAAGATCGCGGAAGGGGCGCCGGAGGCGGTGCGCCGCGACCCGCTGGTGATCGAGGCCTACCTCGGAGGCGCTCTTGCTTGAGGTGAGGGGGCTCAAGGTCTCGTATGGCGGCATCAACGCCGTCAAGGGCATTGATCTCGAGGTGCGGGCCGGCGAGCTCGTCACGCTGATCGGCGCGAACGGGGCCGGCAAGAGCACCACGCTCAAGGCGCTCGCCGGGCTGGTGCGTCCCGCGGCGGGTCGCGTTTACTATAATGACGGCACCGACATCACGGGGCGCCCGGCGCACGAGCTGGTGCGCCTCGGGCTTGCGCTGGTGCCCGAGGGCCGTGGCGTGTTCGGGCGGCTCACGGTGGAGGAGAACCTCGCGATGGGCGCCTATTGCCGGCGCGAGCGCGCGCAGGTGGCTGCCGACTTCGAGCGCGTCTACGAGCTGCTGCCGCGGCTCGCCGAGCGCCGCCGGCAGCTCGCCGGCACGCTCTCCGGCGGCGAGCAGCAGATGCTGGCGATCGGCAGGGCGCTCATGAGCAGGCCGCGGCTGCTGTTGCTCGACGAGCCCAGCATGGGGCTTGCGCCGCTCATGGTGCAGAAGATCTTCGAGACCATACGCGCGATCTCGGCCGAGGGGGTGACCATGCTGCTGGTCGAACAGAACGCGCGCCTCGCGCTCGAGATCAGCCATCGCGGCTACGTGATGGAAAGCGGGCTCGTCACCGCCGCCGACAGCGCGGCGCGGCTGCTCGCCGACTCCAGGGTACGGCAGGCCTATCTCGGCGAGTGAACGCCCCGTGCCGCCGCTAGCCTCCCTCGCCT
>DATLZE010000024.1:0-28856 GCA_035574195.1 Burkholderiales bacterium
CTCGTCAACCCGCTCTTCGGCCTGCTCGTGAGCCGGCTCCGGAGGCTCGCTTTCGTGAGCGCGACCTATCTTTTCTTCGCAGCCGGCCTGGCTGCGTTCTATGCGCTGCTCGTGCTCGCCCCGGAGAGCGTCGGCGTGCGCACCGGCCAGGTCTTCTACGTCTGGTTCAGCGTCTTCAACTTGTTCGCGACGATGCTCTTCTGGGCCCTGATGGCCGACCGCTTTTCGCTGGAGCAGAGCAAGCGGCTCTTCGGCGCGATCGCGGTCGGCGGGACACTGGGGGCGATATTCGGGCCGTGGCTCGCCGGCCAGCTCGTGCGCCCGCTCGGCACCCCGGCCCTGCTGCCGGTTGCTGCGGGCTTTCTCGTGCTCGCGCTCGCCGCGGCCTGGGCCGTCACCCGGCTGCGGACGGACGCTCCCCCACCGGAAGCCGGCGGGCGGGGCGCAGCGGCGCCGGAGATCGAGCGCGGGTTGATCGGCGGCAGCGCCTGGGAGGGATTCCAGGCGGTCTTCCGCTCGCCCTATCTTCTCGCCATCTGCGCCTACGTGCTGATCCTCGCAGTAATGGTGACCTTCCTCTATTTCACGCGCTTGCAGATGGTCGCCGCTCTGGGTACCGGCCTCGATCTGCGCACTGCCGCGTTCGCACGAATCGACATGATCACCCAGGCTGCGACGCTCTTTCTGCAGGCGGTCGTGACCGGGCATCTCATGAAGCGGCTCGGCGTGCCGCTCACGCTCGCGCTGCTGCCGGCCACGGCGGCGCTGGGCTTCGTCGGCCTCGCGATCGCCGGCTCGCTCGCAGCGCTGATCGCGTTCGAGGCAGTGTTTCGCGCCGTGCAGCGCGGCATCATGCGGCCCGCGCGCGAGACACTGTTCACGGTCGTGAGCCGCGCCGAGCGCTACAAGGCGAAGGCGTTCATCGACACCTTCGTCTACCGCGGCGGCGACGTCATCGGCGCGCAAACCGAGGGACTGCTCGCGCGGCTGGGCATGGGGCTCGCCGCGCTCGCGTCCGTGGCGCTGCCGCTCGCGCTGGCGTGGGTGGCTCTCGGCCTGTGGCTAGGATACGCACAGCGCGGGCGGGCGGCGAGCGAGCCGCGCAGCGCTCCGGCGGCTGCGGCATCGTGACCGGGCCGGGGATGATTGCAGATGAGGAATCCGGCCGCGGAACGCAACAGGGCTGCCGAGAGAACCGGCGCACATCACGCTTTCGCTTCTGCCCCATGAGTTCTATGATCTCTGGCTGAAAGCGATTGAAACGTCTTTTACAGGTTTTCTTGCGGGCGCTCCGTGCGCTCCGGGCCTTCCGTGGCCGAATAGCTGGCGATCCAGCCGGCGTTCACCGGCTGCTCGGCGCGTTCCGAGGTTTTCCGTGGAGGCTGGTCATGAACGAGAATGGCACCGCGAAACGACGCCGCCGCGAATTTCTCAAAGCCGCGGGGGGTGCAACGGCAGCGCTCGCCCTGGGTCTTGCGCCTGCAGCGCGGGCGGCTGGCACGGGCGGTGGCAAAATGAGAATCGGAGTCATCGGCTCGGGCCGGGTCGGAGGCACGCTCGGGTCGGTGTGGGTGAAGACCGGGCACGAGGTGATGTTCTCCTCGCGCACCCTCGAGAACGACCGCGCGCTCGCCGCCAAGCTCGGCGCCGGCGCGCGCGCGGGCACCCCGCGAGAGGCTGCGGCCTTCGGCGAGGTGCTGCTCGTCTCGGTGCCCTACCGTGCGCTACCCGAGGTGGGCAGGGAGCTCGGCGAGCTGCTCAAGGGCAAGATCGTGATCGACACTTGCAATCCGTTTCCCGGGCGCGATGGGGAGATCGCTGTCTGGGCGCGCGAGAAAGGCGCCGGGATCGCTTCGGCCGAGCTGCTTCCGGGCGCGCGCATCGTGCGCGCTTTCAACGCGATCGGCTACGCGCGGATGGGCGCGGCGCACGAGCAGCCGGGGCGCATCGGCATGCCGATCGCCTCGGATGACGCCCAGGCCGTGGCCGTCGCCTCGCGCCTGATCCGCGACATCGGCTACGAGCCGGTGCTGATCGGCGGGCTCGCCAAGGGGAAATATCTGATGCCGGGAACACCGCTCGCCGGCGAGCGCACACCCGAGGAGATCCGGAGGATCGCCGCAACGCTCGAGTAAGACGTGCGCCAAGGGGCGCGCACCTGTCCCGGCAGGGGCGCTGGCGGATTCGAGCCGGGCGCGCCCGGGTTTGCCGTGCCAAATCAGCGGATTGAGCTGGCGTCTCGCCGCGGGTTGTTGTGCCCGTGCCCCGGGGCTAGTATTAACGCGTCCCGCGTCCGTTCCCTGTCCACGCCGCTCTTACAGGAGGTTCCATGGAAACCCGTACTACTCGCCGCCATTTTCTGTTGGGCGCTGCCGCAGCCCTCGGCAGCGCGTCGTTGCTCCGCCGTGTGGATGCGAGCACGCTTGCCTCGGGCGCCGCGGTGCCCACGGTCGATTCGCTCAAGATCACTGTGCTCATAGACTCGAGCCATGATGTTTTCATGCGCCCCGAAGGGCCGAAAGCGGTGCGGATCAAGCGCACGCCGGGCGTCGCGGACTACCGCAAGACGCTGCACAACGTATGGGGTCTTTCGCTCGGGCTCGAATCGAAGCGCGGCGGCGAGACCCGTCAGATCCTGCTCGACTTCGGTTACACCCCGCAGACGCTGCTCGAGAACATGGAAATGCTCGGGTTCGATCCCGCCAGGAACGACGCCATGGTGCTGTCCCATGGCCATTTCGATCACTTCGGAGGCCTGGTGGGGCTGCTCGAGAAGCAGCGGTCGCGGATGAGGTCCGACCTCACGCTATACGTCGGGGGCGAGGACAATTTCTGCATCCGCAAGCGGCGCACGGCGACGCCGGGCCATTTCTCGGAGTGGGGGGTTCTGGACCGGCGCGAGATCGCGGCGCACCGGGTCAACCTGGTGCTGTGCGAAAAGCCCAATGTCATTGCCGGGCATGCATTCACGACCGGCGCCATCCGGCGCGCGAGCCTCGAGCGGGTCATACCGAACACCGCAGTGGAGTACGGCGTCAAGAACGGGCTCGGCTGCAACCTCAGCCACTCCGCTCCGAAGGACAAGACGGGAACGCCCATTGACGAGCACATCCACGAGCACGCGACTTGCTACCACGTCCGGGACCGCGGGCTGGTGGTGATCAATTCTTGCGGCCATGCGGGAATCCTCAATTCGATCCGGCAGGCGATGGAAGTGTCGGGGGTGAGTAAGCTCCACGCGCTGGTGGGCGGCTTTCACCTCGCGCCGGCGGCACCTGACTACCTCAGGCAGGTGGTCGCCGAGCTGAAGGCCTTCGATCCCGATGTCGTGATCCCGATGCACTGCTCGGGGCTGAACTTCGTGGACGAGATGCGCGCCCAGATGCCCGATCGCCTGGCGATGTCCACTACCGGCAGCGAATTCACGTTCGGCGTCTGAAGGCTGCGAAATGGCTCGAAGCGTGCTGCGCTTCGCGCTCGCGGCCGCCGCGCTCGCGGCGCCCCTACTGGTCGCGAGCTCGGCCGGGCACCAGCGCGCCGGCGGCGGTCCGGCGCTCGACGGGGAGGCGCTGCTCAAGGCGCGGTTGATGGAAGACATCATGTGGGGAAGGGCCGCCGTCGGCGGCTCCTTCTCGCTGCTCGATCACGCCGGGCAGCGCCGGGCGCTGGAGGATTTCCGCGGGAAGGTGGTCGTGCTCTATTTCGGCTACACGTTTTGCCCGGACGTCTGCCCGACCGATCTCGTCGCGGTTGCGCGGATGATCGATTCGCTGGGCCCGGCCGGCGAGCAAGTGCAGCCGCTCTTCGTGACCCTGGATCCCGAACGCGACACCGCCGAGCAGCTCGCGCTCTACGTCGCGCACTTTCATCCGCGCCTCTTGGGGCTGCGCGGCACGGAGGAAGAAGTCGCCAGGGTCGCCGGGCTCTATAAGATCTATTCGCGGAAGGTGCCGGCGCGCGGCAGCCCGCATTATCTCCTCGATCACAGCGCCTACATCTATCTGCTCGACGGCCGCGGGCGATACGTGGGGACTTTCCCGCCGGGGACCCCACCGGAGCGGATGGCCGAGGTGGTGCGGGAGCTGCTCGAGGAGATTGCGACTTCGCGAAGCTGAGACGCCGCGCCTCGCTTGCCCCGGCGCTCGGGAATTCAATCGGGCCGCTGCAAATCGGCGATCACGGCATTCAGGAACCGCCCCGCCTCGCCGCCCGTGACCGCCCGGTGGTCGAAAGTGAGCGAAAGCGGCAGGATGCGGCGGACCGCCGGCATCCCGTCCACGGCCACCACCTGCCTCGCGATCCTGCCCGCGCCGAGGATCGCGACCGTCGGCGGCAGCACGATCGGGGAGGCGTAGCGCCCGGCGATCGAACCGTAGTTGGAGAGGGTGATCGTGTTCGCGCGCAGCTCCTCGGGCGGCACCTTGCGCGCGCGGGCGTCGGCGATCAGCTTCTCGAGCGCGCGCTTGATGTCCTCGGGCTCGCGCGTGTCCACGTTGCGCAGCACCGGGACCAGCAGCCCGTCGGGTGTGTCCACGGCGATGCCGACGTCCACCTTCTTGAGCACCCAGCGCCCGATCTTCTCGCTGTCGTACCAGGCGTTGAGCGAAGGCTCGGCGCGGCAGCCGGCCACCAGGGCCCGCAGCAGCCGGTACATGATGTGGGTGCCCGCAGGCCACGCCTCGATGTCGGCGTCGTCCATGATGGTGGCGGAGGCGACCTCGGCGGTGGCGAGCTCCATGTTCTGCGCCATGGTGCGGCGCACCCCGCGCAGCATCTCGATCGGGCCGGTCTCGGCGAGGATCCGGGCCGCGCGCTGCACGTCGTGTGCCGTGATGAGCCCGTCGGCGCCGGTCGGGGTCACCATCGCGAGGTCCACGCCGAGCTTGCGCGCGAGCGCGCGCACCGCCGGTGTCGCCTTGATGCCCCCGGCGACCGGCACCACTGCGGGAGTCTCGGCCATGACTTTCTGCCCGGTCTCGACTTTCCCCACCACGGTACCCGCGTCGGGCACGCCTCCTTCGCCCTCGAACGCGACGAGCGGCGCCCCGATGTGCACGATGTCGCCGGGGTTGCCGTAGAGCCTGGCGATTTTGCCGGCGTACGGTGCGGGAATGTCCACTACCGCCTTGGCGGTCTCGACCGAGACCATCGGCTGGTCGGCTTTCACCTCGTCGCCGGCAGCGACGTGCCACTTGACGATCTCGGCCTCCTGGAGCCCTTCGCCGAGGTCGGGGAGCTTGAAGATCTTCATCTCTCTGGCGGGCGGTGCCGCAACGTCCAGTATAGCGGTCCCGCCCGAGCTGCGACGAAGCGGCGTGGCGACGAGGCGACGAGGGGGCGATGCGCGCCCCGGCTCCGCCACCCCGTCACCGCGCCGCCCCGCGTCATGCGAAGGCCAACGTTTTTTTCACCGCGGCGATGATGCGCTCCTTGTCCGGCATGTAGTGCCGCTCGAGCCGCGGCAACGGCACCACCACATCGTACGCAGTGACGCGCGCGACCGGGGCGAGCAGATTGAGCAGCCCTTCCTCGGCGAGCCCGGCGGCGATCTCGGAGGCGAAGGAGCAGGTGCGCGGGGCCTCGGTCACGATCACGCAGCGGCCAGTCTTGGCGACCGAGGCGAGCAGCGTGTCCAGGTCGAGGGGTTTGAGCGTGGCGACGTCCATGACCTCCGCCGAAACTCCCTGCTCGGCGAGATCATCCGCTGCGGCGAGCGCCTCGTGCACCATCGCCCCCCACGCGATCAGCGTGACGTCGGTGCCCTCGCGCGCCGTGTAGCAGGCGTCGAGCTGAGCGGCCTGCCCGTCGTCGTTGACCTCCTCCTTGAACAGGCGGTAGAGCCTGGTGGGCTCCAGGAACACCACCGGATCCGGGTCGCGGATCGCGGCGAGCAGCAGCCCGTAGGCGCGGCGCGGAGAGGAGGGGTACACCACGCGGATGCCGGGAATGTGCGCGAACATCGCCTCCGGGCTCTCCGAGTGATGCTCCGGGGCGTGGATGCCGGCGCCGCACGGCGTTCTCAGCACCAGCGGGCAGGAGAGCCGCCCCTGAGTGCGGTGGCGCATGCGCCCGGCATGGTTGAGGATCTGGTCTATCGTGGCGTATGCAAAGCCCGCGAACTGGATTTCCGCGACCGGCTTGAGACCCTCCGCCGCCATGCCGATCGCCATGCCGGCGATCATCGTCTCGGCGAGCGGGGTGTCGATCACGCGCTCCGGCCCGAAGCGCTCGAGCAGGCCCAGGGTTGCGCGAAACACGCCGCCGTCCACGCCGATGTCCTCGCCCAGCACGACGACGGAAGGATCGCGCTGCATCTCGTGCCGGAGCGCGAGATTGACTGCCTCGACGAGGGTGACTTGCGCCATGGTCAAGAGCTGTCTGCCAGGGAGGGCACAGAGTCCGCGGAGAGAAACAAAAGGGAATCTCGTCCTCGGCTTCGGCGATTCCCGCAACGATTTCTCATTCGCCGAGCGCTGCGGCACGCTGTTTCTGGAGCGCCGCCGGCAGCGTGGCGTAGAGATGATCGAACATCTGCCCGGGGCCGGGCGGCGGCGCGTCGAGGTAGGCCTGCGCCGCGGCCTGGACTTGCTCGTTGCATTCCCTGAGCAGCCGGTCCTCGCGCGCCTTGTCCCAGGCTCCTGCCGCGGTCAGATAGGCGCGCAGGCGCGCGACCGGCTCGTGCTTCCACGCCTCGGCGACCTCGTCGGGGCTGCGGTAGCGCGAGGCGTCGTCGGCGGTGGTATGGTCCGAGAGCCGATAGGTCAGGGCCTCGATCAGCGT
Organism: Burkholderiales bacterium; assembly: GCA_035574195.1. GTDB lineage: Bacteria > Pseudomonadota > Gammaproteobacteria > Burkholderiales > SG8-41 > SG8-41. Next base: position 6,781 of record DATLZE010000024.1, read on the forward strand.
CGGGCCTCCACCGGAGCGGGCCTTCGCGAGCGCCTCGTCCATCGCATGGCGCACCGCGATGACATCGTTGCCGTCCACCTGCCGCCCCTCGAAGCCGGCGGCGATCGCCTTCTGCGCGAGGGTCTGCGCCGCGCTCTGGAGGCGGCGCGGCACCGAGATCGCCCACTGGTTATTGGCGACGACGAACACCACCGGCAGCTTCCACACCCCGGCCGCGTTGATGCCCTCGTAGAAATCGCCCTTGGAGGTGGCGCCGTCGCCGAGCGCGCACACCGCCACGCGCTTCTCGCCCTTGAGCTTCATGGCGTAGGCAACACCAGCCGCATGCGTGACGTGCGCGGCGATGGTGATGCAGATCGGGAAATCGCGTCGCGGCACCGCGTAGCAACTGCCGCGCTCGTCGCCGCCCCAGTAGCGAAAGAACTCCTCGAGCGTCACCCCCCGGATGAGCTGCACACCGTTCTCGCGGTAGGTGCCGAGGAACACGTCCTCGGGCCGCATCGCGCTGCCGACCGCGGCCTGCACCGCTTCCTGCCCGAGGAGCGAGGCGAAAGTGCCGATCTGGCCGGTACGCTGGAGCGCGATCGCCTTGGCGTCGTAGGCGCGCATCAGCACCATCCAGCGGTAGAGCGCGACGAGGTTGTGCGCGTCGCGCGCAAATTCCGGCAGGGGCTCGGATACGACCCTGCCGCGCTCGTCGAGAAATCGCGAGTAGCGGATTTCGAAGCGGGCGACGGTGCTCATGCACGGCTCTGGCGCGGCTCGGGGAGGATTTTACCCGCTCGTGGCGGCTCCGCCATCGGGACCGGATTGAGCCCGGCACGCCGCGGTGCGAGAATGGCGCGTCCGTACCGCGGGTCCGAATGTCATGCCGTTACGCGCAAACGGGCGGGTGATCGCCGCATGTATGGCCTGTGCAGCGGCGGCGCCCGCTTCCGCGGCGGAGGCAGCGCGGGCTGTCTGGTGGGAGTGCACAGCGCCCGCAGCGGAAACCAGCGCCGCTATACCGCCGGAGGCGCTTTTCGGCTCGGCGCTCGCGCGCTATGCGCGGTTCCGCGCCGCGCCGGCGCTCGGCGTTTTTCAGGCGGGAGGGCGCGCCATTTTGCTGGTCGCAGGCGCTCCGGTGGGCGGCCCGCCGTGGTCCGATCCGGCCACTGCGGAACTCGATCTGGCCGCCGGGCGGCACCTCTTTCGCTCGGTTCCGTCCGTGCCGGACGCGCGGCTGCCGGACGGATGGCTCTGTTTTGCGCGCGGCGCGCCGCACCGGACGTTCACTCGCACGGAGTCGGGGGCGATCGCGCTGGCGCCGGGTGCCACAGCGTACCTCGTGGAACCATCGGACCCCGCGGTGGCGGTGGAAATGAAGGCGCTCGGCAGCGTTCCGCTGCCGTTGCGCGAGGCGCTCGCGCTCGCCGGCAGGCTCGGTATCTACGCGGGGCTTGCGCCGGGGCGCGCGCGTGCGGACGCCGACACCGCCGTCCTCGGCGAGGCCGGTAGAATCGTTTTCAAGCGCGTGGCGGGATTGCCTGCTCCGGAGGTCTTGCCCGCGGCGCGAGCGGCTATCGTGGCCGAGCGGCCTGCGCCCGTTTCACGGTTGCAGCCGCCGCCTCCCGCCACGCCGATCGCAGCCCCGGCACCCGCCGAAGAGCCGCCGCGCGCGGTCGCGCTCGCGGAACCGGGAGCGCGCGCGACACCCATGCAGGCAGCCGGGGAGGCAGCCGCCGCCGCGCCCCCGCGCCTCCAGGCGAGGGACGCCGCGCAGCGCCGGGATGCCGTGGCGGCTGCCGTGGAGGCGTTGCTTGCTCGCCGCGGCCACGCAGCAGTGCGCTCGTTGAGCGAGCTCACCGCAGTGCATCCCGCGGTGGAGGCGCTGCGCGAGCGGCGCTAGCCGCGGCGCGGTCAGCCGCCTTTTCCGCTGGCGCGGCTTTGCCGGAACTGCGCGAAGGTGCCGGTACGGTAGGCTTCGCTCGCCACGAATTCCCCGAGCAGCAGGAATTCGGCGGCGTCGCGCACCGCGCCGGTGTGGCGCACGATCTCGGCGCCAGTAAAATCGTAGAACGCGAGGGTCGGAGTCGCACGCACTCCGAGCGATTGCGCGAGGCTCTTTTCGGTGTGCTCGCGTCCGGAGAAATCGCGCAGCGGCACCGCACCGCGGATGTCGATCGCGAGATTGACGAAGCGCGCGCGGTAGAACGCCTGCACCTCGGGGCGGTTGAGCACATGCTGCTTCATGTAGATGCAGCCCGGACAGCCCTCCTGCTCGTACATCACGAATAGCGCCTTCTTGCCGGCGCGCGCCGCGTCCGCGGCCTCCTCACGCAGATCGCCGCTGTTGAGATCGAAGAAGTGCTGATAAGGATTGCGCGCCTGGGCTGCGGCGCGCGCAGGTGCGAGCAGCACGGCCGCGAGCATTGCGAGCGTGCCGGCCATGAATCGTCTCCTGCACATAATCCGTCTCCGCTCACCGAAACTGGAACCGCGAAGTCCGGGCATGGAATTCAGAGCGCGAACAGGTCCATGAACTCGTGGACCGGCGTTGCAGCGAGCCGTTCGCGGTCCCGGCACAGCTCCAGGATCGCCTGCTGCTGCTTGGGGGGAAGCCGCCGTGCGAGGTGGGCGCGGAACTTGGCCTCGAGCAACGGCACCCCTTCTTTTCGCCGCCGGCGGTGGCCGATAGGATACTCGATCGCGACTCGCTCGGTCTTCGAACCGTCCCTGAAGAACACCTGCACGGCGTTGGCGATAGAGCGCTTCGCGGGGTCGAGATAATCGCGACTCCACTGCTTGTTCTCCACACAGACCATCTTCGCGCGCAGCCGGTCTATCCGGGGGTCGGCCGCAGCCTCGTCCTCGTAGTCGGCGGCGGTGAGATTGCCCTTGATCAGTCCGATGGCGGTCATGTACTGGATGCAGTGATCGCGGTCCGCGGGGTTGTGAAGCGGCCCGCGCTTGTCGATGATGCGAAGCGCCGACTCGTGCGTGGTGATCACCACCTTCTCGACTTCCTCCAGCCGGTCCCGCACCCGGGGGTGGAGCCTGACCGCCGCCTCGACCGCCGTCTGGGCGTGAAATTCCGCGGGATAGGAGATCTTGAACAATACGTTCTCCATCACGTACGAGCCGAAGGGGCGCGCCAGGCGCAGCGGCCTGCCGCGGAACAGCACGTCTTGGAAGCCCCAGGTCTCGGCGGTCAGCGCCGAGGGGTAGCCCATCTCGCCTTTCACCGCCATCAGGGCGAGGCGCACCGCCCGGCTCGTGGCGTCGCCCGCCGCCCATGACTTGCGCGAGCCGGTGTTCGGCGCATGGCGGTAGGTGCGCAGCGGGTGCCCGTCCACCCAGGCGTTGGAGAGTGCGTTCACGATCTCCTCGCGCGTGCCCCCCAGCATGCGGGTGACGACCGCGGTCGAGGCGACTTTGACCAGCACCACGTGGTCGAGCCCGACGCGGTTGAAGCTGTTCTCGAGCGCGAGCACGCCCTGAATCTCGTGCGCCTTGATCATCGCTTCGAGCACCGCGCGCATCGCGAGCGGCCGCTCTCCGCGGGCGAGGCGCGTGCGCGAGAGCCAGTCGGCGGTGGCGAGGATGCCGCCCAGGTTGTCCGAGGGATGCCCCCACTCGGCGGCGAGCCAGGTGTCGTTGAAGTCGAGCCAGCGGATCATCGCCCCGATGTCGAAGGCGGCGGTCACCGGGTCGAGCTGGTAGGGCGTGCCGGGCACCCTCGCGCCGTGCGGCACCAAGGTGCCTGGCACGATCGGCCCCAGCAGCTTGGTGCACGCGGGGTAGGCGAGCGCCTCCAGCCCGCAGCCGAGGCTGTCCATCAGGCACAGCCGCGCCGTGTCCCACGCCTGCCGGCTGCGAATGCGGTAGCCGGTGACGTAATCGGCGATGTCGGTGAGCAGCTTGTCGGGCTTCGGCCGGACGTTGGAAATCGCGGAGCTCAACGGGTCACTTTCTTTGGCCGATGGGCACGAACTGCCGCGGTTCAGGGCCGGTGTAGACCGCGGTCGGGCGGATGATCTTGTTGTCCATGCGCTGCTCGATCACGTGCGCCGCCCAGCCGCTGGTGCGGGCGATCACGAAGATCGGGGTGAACATCGCGGTCGGCACTCCCATGCGGTGGTAGGACACCGCGGAGAACCAGTCGAGGTTCGCGAACATCTTCTTCTCGCGCATCATCACCGTTTCGATCCGTTCCGCGATCTCGAACAGCTCCATCTTCCCGGCGTCCATCGAAAGCCGCCGCGCCACCTCCTTGATCACCTTGTTGCGGGGATCGGCGATGGTGTACACGGGGTGACCGAAGCCGATCACCACCTCCTTGTTCCGCAGGCGGGCGACGATGTCGCGTTCCGCCGCCTCCGGCGATTCGTAACGGCTCATCACTTTGAAGCTGATCTCGTTCGCCCCGCCGTGCTTGGGGCCCTTGAGCGCGCCGATCGCGCCCGTGATCGCCGAGTACATGTCCGAGCCCGTGCCTGCGATGCAGCGCGCGGTGAAGGTCGAGGCGTTGAACTCGTGCTCGGCGTAGAGGATGAGGGAGGTGTGCATCGCCCGCACCCAGAGCGGACGCGCGGGCTCGCCGTGCAGGAGGTGCAGGAAGTGGGCGCCTACCGAATCGTCGTCGGTCTCGACCTCGATGCGGCGGCGGTCGCGGCTGTAGTGGTACCAGTAGAGCAACATCGAGCCGAAGCAGGCGATCAGCCGGTCGGCGATGTCGCGCGCGCCCGGATGGTCGTGATCTTCTTTCTCCGGGTATACCGTGCCGAGCGCCGAGCAGCCGGTGCGCAGCACGTCCATCGGATGGGCGGTGGCCGGAATTTGCTCGAGCGTCGCGCGAACGGCGCCGGGAATGCCGCGCAGCTTTCGCAGCTTGGCTTTGTACGCGTCGAGCTCCGCCCGGGTGGGCAGTTTTTCGTGGACCAGGAGATGGGCGATTTCCTCGAACTCGCATTGCTCGGCGATGTCGAGGATGTCGTAGCCGCGGTAATGGAGGTCGTTGCCGCTGTGCCCCACGGTGCACAGCGCCGTGCTGCCGGCAGCGACGCCGGAGAGCGCCACCGATTTCTTGGGCTTGAAAGCGCCTGGAGCTTCGCTCATGACGGTGCGCGGCGGAGATATCGCAGGAAGGCTTTCCGATCAGCGTTCACTGCCCGAGCAGGTGGCGGATCGCGTCGCGCTCCTCGTGCAGCTCTTTGAGCGTCGCCTGCATGCGCGCGCGGCTGAACTCGCTCACCTCGAGGCCCTGCACGATCTCGTAGCGTCCGTTGCGGCACACGCACGGATAACCGTAGATCACGCCTTCGGGGATGCCGTAGCTGCCGTCGGAGGCGACGCCCATGCTCACCCAGTCGCCGTCGCGCGTGCCGAAGATCCAGTCGCGCACGTGGTCGATCGCGGCGTTGGCCGCGCTCGCGGCCGAGGAGAGCCCGCGCTGCTCGATGATAGCCGCGCCCCGCTTCTGGATGGCGGGAATGAACTCTTTTTCCAGCCAGGCGTGATCGTTGATGAGCGGCCAGGCCCGGCTGCCGTCCACCTCGGCGTGGAACAGGTCCGGATACTGGGTAGCGGAATGGTTGCCCCATACCGTCATCTTGCGCACGCTCGAGACCGGCTTGCCGGTCTTGCGCGCGAGCAAGGAGACGGCGCGGTTGTGGTCGAGTCGCATCATGCCGGAGAAATTGGAGGGCTCGAGCTGTGGCGCGTTTTTCATCGCGATCAGGCAGTTCGTGTTGGCGGGGTTGCCTACCACCAGCACCTTGACCGCGCGCGAGGCCACCTCCGAGAGCGCCCGCCCCTGAGGCGCGAAGATCTTGCCGTTGGCGTCGAGCAGGTCCTTGCGCTCCATGCCCGGGCCGCGCGGGCGCGCGCCGACCAGCAGCGCGATGTCGGCGTCCCGGAACGCGACCATGGGATCGGAGGCCGGAATCATGTCCGCGAGCAGGGGAAAGGCGCAGTCCTCCAGCTCCATCATCACGCCCTTCAGCGCCTTCTGCACCTTTTCGTCGGGGATCTCGAGCAACTGCAGGATGACCGGCTGATCCCGGCCGAGCATCTCGCCCGCGGCGATCCGAAACAGCAGGCTGTAGCCGATCTGCCCGGCGGCCCCGGTCACGGCTACGCGCATCGGTCGTTTCATTAATTGGACTCCTGAAATGCGGAACGCGGTTTTGCGCTTCGGGAAGGACGCGCGGCGCGAGAACCGCTGCGCACGCGCTCGTTCGTGTGGGCGATGATATCGAACACCGATCGCGAGTGACAAGCATGAAACGGGGCCGTGAGCGAGGATGGGGTCCAAGCCGTGGAGGGCGGCGGCGCGCGCTCCTGCACGGCTTATGCGCCGCGGGGAAAACTGTTAGAATTCAGGCGAGTTTCCGACCGAACAAGACTTGCGCAGGGAAACGCGATGCGGAGCAAGCGCCACCATGCCGCCTGAGCCGTCTCCGACCGCCGCCCCGATGCCCGGACCGCGACCGAAGTACCTCAATCTGTTCCAGATCCGGCTGCCGCTGCCGGGAGTGGTCTCGATCCTGCACCGGGTGAGCGGCGCGCTGCTTTTTCTCTTGATCCCGCTGCTGCTCTACCTGCTGCAGCTGAGCCTCGAATCTCCGCAGGGCTATGCCGCGCTCGCCGGGCTCTTCGCGCACCCCCTCGCCAAGCTCGTCACGATCGGAGTCATCTGGGCCTACCTCCACCACTTCTGCGCCGGAATCCGCTACCTCGTGCTCGACCTCGACATCGGTACCGATCTCGCGCGCGCGCGGGCGAGCAGCTGGGCGGTATTCGCGGCGAGCATCGGGCTCACGCTCGTGATCGGGGCGCTGCTATGGTGAAGCGCGAGGTCGTCGGCGCGCACTACGGCCTGCGCGGCTGGCTCGTGCAGCGCGTCACTGCCGTGGTGATGGCGGTCTATACGCTGCTGCTCGCAGCCGCGCTCGTGAGCCTGCCGCGCCTCGACTATTGGCACTGGAAAGCGCTGTGGGGCGTTCCCGTGGTGCGCTATGCCACTACGCTGTTCGTGCTCGCGCTGCTGCTGCACGCCTGGGTCGGCGTGCGCGACATCTTCATGGATTACATCAAGGACGCCGGCCTGCGGCTCCTGCTCTACGTGCTCACGATCCTCGCCCTGGCGTGGTACGGCCTGTGGGCGGCGCGGATTCTGTGGGGGCAGTGATGGGGCTTCCGGTACGGCAGTTCGACGCGGTGATCGTGGGGGGCGGGGGCTCGGGACTGCGCGCGGCGCTCGAGCTCGCGCGCGCGGACCTGAAGGTCGCGGTGCTTTCGAAAGTTTTTCCCACGCGCTCGCACACGGTGGCGGCACAGGGCGGCATCGCAGCCTCGCTCGGCAACGTCGAGGAGGACAACTGGCACTGGCACATGTACGACACCGTGAAAGGGTCGGATTATCTCGGCGACCAGGACGCGATCGAGTTCATGTGCCGCAAGGCGTGCGAGGTGGTCTACGAGCTGGAGCACTTCGGCATGCCGTTCGACCGCCTGCCCAACGGCCGCATCTACCAGCGCCCCTTCGGCGGACAGACGCGCAACTACGGCGAGCGCATGGTGCCGCGCTCGTGCGCGGCAGCCGACCGCACCGGGCACGCGATGCTGCACACGCTCTATCAGCAGAACGTGAGGGCGCATACCCATTTCTTCATCGAATGGATGGCGCTCGACCTCATTCGCGACCGCGACGGCACCGTGCTCGGGGTGACTGCGCTCGAGATGGAGACGGGCGAGGTGACGATCCTGCAGGCCAAGGCGACGATCTTTGCGACCGGCGGCGCCGGGCGCATCTTCGCAGCCAGCACCAACGCCTTCATCAACACCGGCGACGGGCTCGGCATGGCGGCGCGCGCGGGCATCCCGCTCGAGGACATGGAGTTCTGGCAGTTCCATCCAACCGGGGTCGCTGGCGCGGGCGTGCTGATCACGGAGGGCGTGCGCGGGGAAGGCGGCTATCTGCTCAACAAGCACGGCGAGCGCTTCATGGAGCGCTATGCGCCGAACGCCAAGGATCTCGCCTCGCGCGACGTGGTCGCGCGCGCGATGGCGACCGAGATCAAGGAGGGGCGCGGCGCCGGACCCGACGGCGATTGCATCCTGCTCAAGCTCGACCACCTGGGCGAGGAAGTGATCAACCGGCGGCTTCCCGGGATTCGCGAGATCGCCAGGAAATTCGCCAACGTGGACCCGGTGAAGGAGCCGATCCCGGTGGTGCCGACCTGCCACTACCAGATGGGCGGCATCCCTACCAACCACCACGGGCAGGTGGTCGTACCGGCGAACGGCAATCCCGAGACGGTGGTGCCCGGTTTCTATGCGGTCGGAGAGTGCGCCTGCGTCTCGGTGCACGGAGCGAACCGGCTCGGCACCAATTCGCTGCTCGACCTGCTGGTGTTCGGCAAGGCGGCCGGCGAGCAGGTGATCCGCGACCTCAGGGAGGAAGGCCGAATCCACCGGCCGCTGCCGAAGGATGCGGGCGAGCTCACGCGCGCGCGCCTTGCGCGCCTCGACGGCCAGAAGAACGGCGAACGCGTTGCCGAGGTCGCCGCCGAGATGCGCCGCATCATGCAGACGCACTGCGGGGTGTTCCGCTTCCCCGACTTGCTTCGGGAAGGGGTGAAAAAGATCGGCGAGGTCGCCGCACGCGCCGCGCGCACCGAGATCCGGGACAAGAGCAAGGTGTTCAACACCGCGCGCGTCGAGGCGCTCGAGCTCGATAACCAGGTCGTGACCGCAGTCGCCTCGCTCGTTTCGGCCGAGGCGCGCAAGGAGTCCCGCGGTTCCCACGACCGTTCCGACTACCCTCGGCGCGACGATGCGAACTGGATGAAGCACACGCTCTGGTACCTCGACGGCAACCGCCTCGAGTACAAGCCGGTGCATCTGAAGCCGCTCTCCGTCGAGCCGTTCGAGCCCAAGGCGCGGGTCTATTGATTGGAGAGAATGTCCCGTCACCCGTCCTCCATCGCGCGCTCGCTTCGATCTGGCTGGCCGAAACCCGACACGAGACGAGTAGCGAGGAACGAACAACGAGCCAACCGTTCACGGAGCATGTGATGCGCTTTTCCATTTACCGCTACAATCCCGAGACCGACGAGCGGCCGCGCATGCAGGACTACGACGTCAAGCTCGAGCCGACCGACCGGATGCTGCTCGACGCCCTGGTCCGTATCAAGGCGCTCGACGACACGCTCGCCTTCCGCCGCTCGTGCCGCGAGGGGGTTTGCGGCTCGGACGCCATGAACATCAACGGCAAGAACGGGCTCGCCTGCGTGACGCGCATCGCCGACCTGCGGGAGCCGGTCGTGATCCGGCCGCTGCCGGGACTGCCCGTGGTGCGCGATCTCGTCGTGGACATGTCCCAGTTCTTCAGGCAGTACCATTCGGTCAAGCCCTACCTCATCAACCACGATCCGCCGCCGGAAAAGGAACGGCTGCAGTCGCCCGCGGAACGCGAGGCGCTCGACGGCCTCTATGAATGCATCCTCTGCGCCTGCTGCTCGACCTCGTGCCCCTCGTTCTGGTGGAACCCGGACAAGTTCGTGGGACCGGCCGGGCTGCTGCAGGCTTACCGTTTCATCGCCGATTCGCGCGACCAGGCGACCAACGAACGGCTCGACGATCTCGAGGACCCGTATCGCCTCTTTCGCTGCCACACGATCATGAACTGCGTGGACGCGTGCCCCAAGGGGCTCAACCCGACGCGCGCGATCGGCAAGATCAAGGAATTGCTCGTGAGGCGGGCCGTTTAGGAATCCGCCGGCGCCTGCCGCCGATGGATTCCTGATCGAGCCTTCCATCGGGACAGGCGAGATCGGCGCGGATGTGGCACAAGATGGCGCTCGGTTCCTGTGCACGCAGGCGGTCGTACGCGGGTAATTCGCCGCGCGCCTGCCCGGCGAACTCCCCGATCGGACCATGACCGAACTCGACCGGGTGCGCTGGCGCTGCCGCCGCGGGCTGCTCGAGCTCGACTTGATCCTGGCGCGCTTCCTCGAGCGCCGATACGACTGTCTCGACGCGGAGCAGCGCGCGCTCTTCGGGGAGCTGCTCGAGCAGCCCGACAACGATCTGCTCGATCTCGCGCTCGGGCGCAGAGAACCCGCGCCTCGCTACCGGGCGGTGGTGGAGCTGCTGCGTGCCGATTGAGGCGCGGGAACGGCAAGGGCCGGGCAATGGTCACACAGACAGCGGAGACGGAAATGGCGGAAAAACTGGCGACTCTTTCCTTCAGTGACGGAACACCTTCGGTGGACCTGCCGGTGCTGACCGGCACCGAGGGGCCGGATGTGATTGACGTGCGGGCGCTCTACGCGAAGACCGGCAAATTCACCTACGATCCCGGCTTCATGTCCACGGCGAGTTGCCGCTCCAGCATCACCTATATAGACGGCGACAAGGGCATTCTCCAGTACCGCGGCTACCCGATCGAGCAGCTCGCCGAGCATTGCAGCTTCCTCGAGGTCGCGTATCTGATATGGAACGGCGAGCTGCCCAATCGCAAGCAGCTCGACGAGTTCGTGGACATCGTCACCCACCACACCATGGTGCACGAGCAGCTCACGCGCTTCTATTCGGGCTTCCGGCGCGACGCGCACCCGATGGCGGTGCTGTGCGGCGTGGTAGGGGCGCTTTCCGCCTTCTACCACGACTCGATCAATATCCACGACGCGCGCAGCCGCGAGATCTCGGCGTTCCGGCTGATCGCCAAGCTTCCGACGATCACGGCGATGACTTACAAGTACAACACCGGACAGCCGTTCATGTACCCGAAGAACTCGCTCTCCTACGTGGACAACTTCCTCTACATGATGTTCGGCACGCCGTGCGAGGAATACAAGCCGAACCCGGTGCTCTCGCGCGCAATGGAGCGCATCCTCATCCTCCACGCCGATCACGAGCAGAACGCGTCCACTTCCACGGTGCGGCTCGCGGGCTCCACGGGCGCCAACCCGTTCGCCTGCATCGCCGCCGGCATCGCGAGCCTGTGGGGGCCCGCTCACGGAGGCGCCAACGAGGCGGTGCTCAAGATGCTGGCCGAGATCGACGACGTCAAGAACATTCCCGCCTTCATCAAGCGGGTCAAGGACAAGCAGGACCACGCCATGCTAATGGGCTTCGGGCACCGGGTCTACAAGAACTATGATCCGCGCGCGAAGATCATCCAGCGCACCTGCCACGAGGTGCTGGAAGAGCTCGATCTCAAGGACGACAAGCTGTTCAAGCTGGCGCTGGCGCTGGAGAAGGTCGCGCTCGAGGACGAGTACTTCATCAAGCGCAAGCTCTATCCCAACGTGGACTTCTATTCCGGCATCGTTTACAAGGCACTCGGCATCCCGGTGGCGATGTTCACGGCGATCTTCGCGCTGGCGCGCACGGTGGGGTGGATCGCGCAGTGGAACGAGCTGATTTCCGATCCGGATCAGAAGATCGGCCGCCCGCGGCAGCTGTTCACCGGCGCCAAGCGGCGCGATTTCGTACCCATGGACCAGCGCAAGTGAGGCGTCCAGGATCGGGGAAGACGCCGCGTCCGTTTCCGCCTCACGCTCCGCCCCCAAGCCTCATGCTCGAGGTGACGCCATGATGAAAGAGATGCTCGGCAATTCCTACCTGTTCGGCGCCAACGCGCCCTTCATCGAGGCGCTCTACGACGCCTGGCTCAGGGACCCGGGCTCGGTCGAGCCGCGCTGGCGCAGCTATTTCGACGAGCTCGCCCGCATCGACGACGGCGCAACGACCGACGTCTCCCATTACGAGATCCAGCAGCGCTTCGCGCGGCTCGCGCGCGAGCGCCACGCCGCCCCGGTCGCTGTCCGCCCGCAGCTCACGGAGAAGCAGTTCGGCGTGCTGCAGCTCATTTCCGCCTACCGCTTCCTCGGCGTGCGCCACGCCGACATCGATCCCCTCAAGCGGCAGGAGAAGCCGCACATTCCCGAACTCGATCCCGGCTTCTACGGGCTCACCGAGTCCGACCTGGACACGGTGTTCAATACCGGCACCCTGGTCGGCCCGCGCGAGATGAGGCTGCGCGAGATCATCCAGTTCCTCCGGGACACCTATTGCCGCACCCTCGGCGTCGAGTACATGTACATCACCGACATGGCGCAGAAGCGCTGGGTGCAAGAGCGGCTCGAGAGCATCCGCTCCACCCCGAGCTACGACGCCGCGATGAAGAGGCATATCCTGGAGCGGCTGACAGCGGCCGAGACGCTGGAGAAGTACCTGCACACCAAGTACGTAGGGCAGAAGCGCTTCTCGCTCGAGGGGGGCGAGACGCTGATCCCGATGCTCGATGTGCTGCTGCAGAATGCAGGAAAGGCGGGCGTGCAGGAGCTTGTCATCGGCATGGCCCACCGCGGCCGGATCAACGTGCTCGTCAACACGCTCGGCAAGATGCCGAAGGTCCTGTTCGCGGAATTCGAGGGCAAGCACGACGAGCAGCTGCTCGCGGGCGACGTCAAGTACCACCAGGGTTTCTCGTCCAATATCATGACTCCGGGCGGGCCGATGCACGTCACGCTCGCCTTCAACCCCTCGCACCTCGAAATCGTCAACCCGGTGGTCGAAGGGTCGGTGCGCGCGCGCCAGCACCGGCGCCGCGACTTCAAGGGCGACCAGGTACTGCCGGTGCTGGTGCACGGCGACGCTTCGTTCTCCGGGCAAGGCGTGGTGATGGAGACGCTCAACCTCGCGCAGACGCGCGGCTACGGCACCGGTGGCACGGTGCATCTGATCGTCAACAACCAGATCGGCTTCACCACTTCCGATCTGCGCGATGCGCGCTCCACGCTCTACTGCACCGACGTCGCGAAGATGCTCGAGGTGCCGATCTTCCACGTGAATGGCGACGATCCCGAAGCGGTGTGCCTGGCGACCGAGATCGCGCTCGAGTACCGCATGAGGTTCCACAAAGACGTGGTGGTGGACCTCGTGTGCTACCGCAGGCTCGGCCACAACGAGCAGGACGAGCCGATGGTGACGCAGCCGCTCATGTACAAGAAGATCGCCAAGCTTCCCACCACGCGCGTGCTCTACGCCGAGCGCCTGCAGCGCGAGGGCGTGATCAAGGGGGGCGAGGCGGACGAGATGGTCGCCACCTGCCGCGCCGCGCTCGACGGCGGCTATCACACCAACAAGACCATTCTCTCCAACTACAAGCCGCCGTACGAGATCGACTGGAGCCGCTACAAGGGCACTCGCTGGAACGAGCACGACGACACGCGGCTGCCGATCGAGACGCTGAAGTGGCTCGGCGAGCGGATCACCACGGTCCCCGACAACTTCAAGCTGCACCCCACCGTCCAGCGCATGATCGAGAACCGCCGGCTGATGGCGCAGGGCAAGCTTCCGCTCGACTGGGGGATGGCCGAGCACCTCGCGTTCGCGACGCTGCTCCACGAGGGCTACTCGGTGCGGCTCTCGGGCCAGGACAGCGGGCGCGGGACCTTCTTCCACCGCAACGCGGTGCTGCACGACCAGAACCGCGAGCGCTGGGATCAGGGCACCTACGTGCCGCTGCAGAACATCTCCGAGAAGCAGGGCGATTTCGTGGTGATCGATTCTCTGCTCTCGGAGGAGGCGGTGCTCGGCTTCGAGTACGGCTACGCCACCTCCGCCCCGAACGAGCTGGTGATCTGGGAGGCGCAGTTCGGAGACTTCGCCAACGGCGCCCAGGTGGTCATCGACCAGTTCATCGCCTCGGGCGAGGCCAAGTGGGGGCGGCTGTGCGGGCTCGTGATGATGCTGCCGCACGGCTACGAGGGGCAGGGGCCCGAGCATTCCTCGGCCCGCATCGAGCGCTACATGCAGTTGTGCGCCGAGTACAACATGCAGATCTGCATTCCGGCGACCCCGGTGCAGCTCTACTATTTGCTGCGCCGGCAGATGATCCGTCCCTACCGCAAGCCGCTGATCCTGTTCACCCCGAAGAGCCTGCTGCGGCACAAGGAATCGGTCTCGCCGCTCGAGGAATTCGCGACCGACGTGTTCCGGCCGGTGAACGAGGACTGGGACGCGAAGGAAATAGATCCCGAGCAGGTGCGCCGGGTGGTGTTGTGCAGCGGCAAGGTCTACTACGATCTGCGCGCCGAGCGCAACGCCCGCGGCCTCAAGAACGTGCCGCTGGTGCGCATCGCCCAGCTCTATCCCTTCCCGCACGACGATTTCGCGGCGCAAATCCAGCGCTACAGAAAGGCGACCGAGATCGTGTGGTGTCAGGAGGAGCCGCGCAACCAGGGCGCATGGCGTCACATCCAGCACTACCTGATGCGCCACCTGCTGCCGCACCAGAAGCTCTACTATGCGGGGCGCGAGTCCTCGGCTTCGCCCGCGGTCGGATACAAGTCGCTGCACGACCAGCAGCAGCGGGATCTCGTGGACCAGGCGCTCACCCTGGCCGGTGGCACGCACCAGCCGCGGCCGCTGTCGGCGGGCGAGGAAAGCTAGCCAGCGGCGCGCCTTCGGAGAGCGGACATGCTGATCGAGGTCAAGGTCCCGCAGCTCGCTGAGTCGGTCGCCGAAGCGACGCTGCTCACCTGGCACAAGAAGCCGGGCGACTACGTCAGGCGCGACGAGAACTTGGTGGACATCGAGACCGACAAGGTCGTGCTCGAGACGCCGGCGCCCGCCTCGGGCGTGCTCGCGAAGATCCTCAAGGGCGACGGCGGCACGGTGACGAGCAACGAAGTGATCGCCCAGATCGATACCGAGGCCGCTGCCTCGGTGCCGGCGCCCGCGCCCGGAGAGGTCAAGAAAGCGCAGCCCGCGCCTGCCGAGAAAGCGCAGGCCCCGGCAATGCCCGCCGCCCAGAAGCTCGCTGCGGAGAAACAGGTGGACACTGCCGCGATCTCCGGGACCGGACGCGGCGGCCGGGTCACCAAGGAAGACGTGCTGCGGGCGGTCGAAGGCGGTGCGCGGCCAGCTGGCGCGAGTGCGCCCGAGCCTGCGCCGCGGCGCGCACCCGCACCGGCAGTGGATCTGGGCGCGCTCGGCGAGCGACCCGAGCAGCGCGTTCCGATGTCGCGACTGCGCGCGCGCATCGCCGAACGGCTGGTGCAGTCGCAGCGCACCGCCGCGATCCTCACCACCTTCAACGAAGTCAACATGCAGCCAGTGATCGAGCTACGCAACCGCTACCGCGAGCGCTTCGAAAAGGAGCACGGCGTGCGGCTCGGCTTCATGTCGTTCTTCGTCAAGGCGGCGGTACACGCACTGCGGCGCTACCCCATCGTCAACGCCTCGGTGGACGGCAACGACATCGTCTATCACGGCTACTACGACATCGGCATCGCGGTGGCGAGCCCGCGCGGGCTGGTGGTTCCGATTCTGCGCAACGCGGACCAGCTCACGATCGCCGAGATCGAGAGGGCGATCGCCGACTTCGGCAAGCGCGCGCAGGAAGGCAAGCTCGCGATCGAGGAGCTGACCGGCGGCACGTTCTCGATCTCGAACGGGGGCGTGTTCGGCTCGATGCTCTCCACTCCCATCATCAATCCTCCGCAGAGCGCGATCCTGGGCGTGCACCTCACCAAGGACCGGCCGGTGGTCGAGAACGGGCAGATCGTCATCCGGCCGATGAACTATCTTGCGCTCTCCTACGATCACCGCATCATTGACGGGCGCGAGGCGGTGCTCGCGCTGATCGCGATCAAGGAGGCGCTGGAGGACCCGGCGCGGATTCTGCTCGACATCTGAAATTATGAAATCCTTCGACGTGGTGGTGATCGGCGGCGGCCCCGGCGGCTACGTTGCGGCGATCCGTGCCGCGCAGCTCGGGCTTGCGACCGCCTGCGTGGACGAGTGGACAGCGGCGGATGGCAGGCCCGCTCTGGGCGGCACCTGTACCAATGTCGGCTGCATCCCTTCCAAGGCGCTGCTGCAGTCCTCCGAGAATTACGAACACGCGGCGCATGCCTTCGCCGAGCATGGCATCGAGGTCAAGGGGCTCGCGCTCGACCTCGCGCGCATGCTCGGGCGCAAGAACAAAGTAGTGCGCCAGAACAACGAAGGCATCGCCTACCTCTTCCGCAAGAACAAGGTCGCCTTCTTCCACGGACGCGCGAGCTTCGCCGGCGGCGGGGCGGAAGGCTGGCGGATCGCGGTCAGCGGCAAGAGCGCGGAGACGCTGGCGGCGCGGCACGTGGTCATTGCCACGGGCTCGATCCCCCGCGCGCTGCCCGGCGTGCCCTTCGACAACCAGCTCGTTCTCGACAACGCGGGCGCACTCGACCTGCCGGAGGTGCCGAAGCGGCTCGGGGTGATCGGCGCCGGGGTGATCGGGCTCGAGATGGGCAGCGTGTGGCGGCGCCTCGGCTCGCAGGTGACGATGCTCGAAGCGCTCGAGAGCTTTCTTCCCGCGGCCGACGAAGCAGTGGCGAAGGAGGCGTGGAAAATCTTCACCGGGGAGCAGGGGCTGGAGATCGTGCTCGGAGCCTCGGTCGGGCGCGTGACCGCCGGCAGCAAAGGCGTCACCGTGGAATACGCGACGAAAAACGGCGAGAAAAAGCTCGAGTGCGACCGGCTGATCGTCTCGATCGGGCGCGTGCCGAACACGGAGGGGCTCGCGGCGCAGAGCGTCGGTCTCAAGCTCGATGCGCGCGGTTTCATCGAGGTGGACGGCGACTGCCGCACGAACCTCCCCAACGTATGGGCGATCGGGGACGTGGTACGCGGTCCGATGCTCGCGCACAAGGCGGAGGAGGAGGGTGTGGCGGTCGCCGAGCGCATCGCAGGCCGGCACAGCCACGTGGACTTCGACACCATCCCCTGGGTGATCTACACCGCGCCGGAGATCGCCTGGGTAGGCAAGACCGAGCAGGAGCTGAGGCAGGCCGGCGTGCAATACCGCACGGGCCAGTTTCCGTTCATGGCGAACGGCCGGGCGCGCGCGCTCGGAGATACGCGCGGCTTCGTCAAGTTCGTCGCCGATGCCGCCACCGACCGCATCCTCGGCGTGCACGTGATCGGCCCGATGGCCTCCGAGCTGATCGCCGAGGCCGTGGTCGCGATGGAGTTCCGCGCGGCGGCCGAGGACATCGCGCTGATCTGCCATGCGCATCCCTCGCTCTCGGAGGCGATGAAGGAGGCGGCGCTCGGCGTTGCGAAGCGCAGCCTCAACATCTGAACCGATCGAGCCCGCCCGGGGACGGATGTCGCGAATGGCGGAGCACGCCCCCGAGCTGACCGCGGCAGCGCCCGAGGACGCGCGCAGGCCGGTTTCGGTGCTCGGCCTCTACCAGGAGGCGCTCGAGCGACGCGGCTTCACCGAGGACGAATCGCAGCGCGCGGCCGTGCTGCGGCTGCAGCAGCTCTACGAGGAGTGGTCCGATTACAAGCGGCGGCGGCGCACCGCGCTGCACCGCTTGGTGGTGCGCCCCCCGCTGCCGCGCGGGGTCTACCTCTGGGGCCCGGTGGGACGCGGCAAGACGTTCCTGATGGACAGCTTCTACCGGTGCCTTCCCCTCGTGCGCCGGCGGCGCGTGCATTTTCATCATTTCATGCGCGACGTGCACCGCGAGCTCGAGGAGCTGAAAGGCACCGCGAACCCGCTGGAAGCGCTCGCAGCGCGCATCGCGCGGCGCTGGCGGCTCGTGTGCTTCGACGAGATCGCCGTATCCGACGTCGCCGACGCGATGATCCTCGGGCGGGTGCTTACCCGGACCATGGAGCGCGGGGTGGTCTACTGCATGACTTCCAACTACCACCCCGACGCGCTCTACGAGGGAGGGCTCAAGCGCGAGGATTTCCTGCCGACGATCGCTCTCATCAAGGAGCGGCTCGACGTGATCCGCGTGGACGGCGGCGTCGACTACCGCCGGCGCGCGTTCGGCGAGGTGCAGGTCTATCACACGCCGCTCGCCCCGCACACCGACCGCGCGCTGATGGACGTTTTCCGGCGCGTCGCCGAGGTGGAGGAGGAGTTCCACGAGCTCGACGTCGAGGGGCGCCTGATTCCCTACCGACATCGCGCGGGCGGCGTGGTGTGGTTCGACTTCGGGGTGATCTGCGGCTGGGGCCGCTCGCAGAACGATTACCTCGACCTCGCGCGGCGCTTCCATACCGTGATCGTGTCCGGGGTGCCGCGCATGACGCTCGAGCAGGCCGATGCCGCGCGCCGCTTCACGCTGCTGGTGGACGTGTTCTATGATCGGCGCGTGAAGCTGATCGTCTCGGCCGAGGCCCCGCCCGGGGAGCTGCTGGTGCGCGATGCTCAGCCGCTCGACGCGCGGCTGCGGGCGATGGTGCTCCAGTTCGAGCGCACGGCGAGTCGTCTGAGCGAAATGCAGACGCGTGAATATCTCGACCAGCCCCGCGCCACGCGCGATCCGGAGAACCGATGAATCGCAGCACCCCGCAACGTAGATCGCAGAGGGCGCGGAGGGTGCGACAGCGCGATCCCGATCCATCATCCCCGATTTTCTCGAAGAGTTCCGTGTCCCCCGGAGCTGTTTGATCGGCGTTCATTAGAGGCCAGTTTCCGATGGAGAAATTCAAGGCTTTTCGCATCTTCAGCGAGGAGGGCAGGGTCGCGGGCCGGCTGGTGGAGCTCGCCCTCGATGAGCTTTCCCCGGGCGAGGTCGTGTTCAGAAACGCGTACTCGAGCGTCAACTACAAGGACGCGCTGGCGGCGACCGGAACCGGAGGCAGAATCATCCGAAAATACCCGCTGGTCGGCGGCATTGACGCCGCTGGAACGGTGGTCTCCTCGAGCGACCCCCGCTTCAAGCCCGGCGATCCGGTGATCTGCACGAGCTACGAGATGGGAGTCTCTCACGACGGAGGTTACGCGCAGTACTGCCGGGTGCCGGCCGATTGGGTCGTGCCGCTGCCCGCCGGGCTCACGCTCGCGGAGGCGATGGCGCTCGGCACCGCAGGCTACACGGCGGGGCTGGCGGTGGAGCTTCTCGAGCTGAACGGCATGGCGCCGCAGAAGGGTCAAGTGCTCGTGACCGGTGCGACCGGCGGCGTGTCGAGCCTCGCTATCAGCATGCTCTCCGGGATCGGCTACACGGTCGCGGCGCTGACCGGAAAGGACGCCGAGCATGCGTTTCTGAAGGAAATCGGCGCAGCACAGGTGCTCTCGCGCGGGGCTCTGGAAATGGGAACCCGCCCGCTCGAAAAGGCGCAGTGGGCGGCGGCCTTCGACGCCGTGGGGGGCGAGATTCTCGCGTGGCTCACTCGCAGCATGCAGCAGGGCGGGCTCATCGCGAGCTACGGCAACGCCGGCGGCATCGAGTTCAAGACCACGGTATTGCCGTTCATCCTGCGCGGGGTGCGCTTGATCGGGGTGGACTCGGCCTATACGCCGATGGGGCTGCGGCGCAAAATCTGGCAGCGGCTCGCGACCGACCTCAAGCCCCGCCATCTCGACCGCATCGCGCAGCCGATCGCGCTCGAGGATCTGCCGCGTTACTTCGAGCGGATGCTGAAGGGCCAGATCAAGGGAAGGGCAATCGTCGAGCTTTGAAAGGGGCGCTCGCCGCCCCTTCTTCAGAGGGCCTCGTGCGCGGGTCGCTCGAGGAACGAGTCGCTTGTCGGGGGACGGGAAATGGTGACTTACAAAGAGTTTCACAAGCGCTCCCTGGAACGCAGGGAGGAGTTCTGGGCCGAGCAGGCGCGACTTGTGGACTGGTATCGGCCCTATGACCGAGTTCTCGACTACAGCCGCCCGCCCTTCGCGAAGTGGTTCACGGGCGGGCTCACCAATCTTTGCCACAACGCGGTGGACCGCCACCTCGAGGCCCGCGGCGAGCAGAAGGCGCTGATCTACGTTTCCACCGAGACCGGAGAGCAGCGGACCTACACCTTCCGCGAGCTTGCCTCCGAGGTGAACCGCGTCGCGGGCATGCTCTGCGCGCTCGGGGTGACGAAGGGCGACCGCGTGTTGATCTACATGCCGATGGTGCCCGAGGCCGTGTTCACGATGCTCGCCTGCGCGCGGCTGGGAGCCATCCACTCGGTGGTGTTCGGGGGCTTCGCCGCAGCGAGCCTCGCCGCGCGCATTGACGACGCGCGCCCCAAGCTCATGATCACCGCCGATGCCGGCATGCGCGCGGGGCGTGCCATCCTCTACCGGCCGATGTACGAGGAAGCGCTCAGGATCGCAAAAACGCCTCCGGAACGAGTCGTGGTGCTGAACCGCGGCCTGGATCCGCAGCTCGAGCTCAAGCCGGGCCGCGATCTCGACTATCGCGATCTGGTCGAGCGGCACCGGCACGAGCAGGTTCCGGTCACCTGGCTCGAATCGAGCGAGCCCTCCTACATCCTCTACACCTCCGGCACCACCGGGCGGCCCAAGGGCGTGCAGCGCGACACCGGGGGCTACGCGGTGGCGCTCGCCGCCTCGATGAAGCACATCTACTGCGGCGCGCCCGGCGAAACGATGTTCACCACCTCCGACATCGGCTGGGTGGTCGGGCATTCCTACATCGTCTACGGCCCGCTCATCTACGGCATGGCCACCGTGCTCTACGAGGGACTGCCGATCCGGCCCGATCCGGGCATCTGGTGGAAGATCGTCGCCGAGCACCGGGCGACGGTCATGTTCTCCTCGCCTACCGCCGCGCGCGTGCTGAAGAAGCAGGACCCGGCATTCATCCGCGCTCACGACGTGAGCTCGCTCAGGCATCTCTTTCTCGCGGGAGAGCCGCTCGACGAGCCCACGCACCGCTGGTTTGCGCAGGCGCTCGGCAAGACCGTGATCGACCATTACTGGCAGACCGAGACCGGCTGGCCGATCCTCTCCAGCGTGCCGGGCGTGGAGAAGACGCCGATCAAGTTCGGGAGCCCCAGCTTCCCGGTCTACGGCTACGATCTCAGGCTCCTGCGCGAGGCCGATGGGGTCGAGGCGGGGGCGAACGAGAAGGCGGTAGTGGCGATCGTGCCGCCGCTGCCGCCCGGCTGCCTGTCCACCGTGTGGGGCGACGACGAGCGCTTCGTGCGGACTTACTTCGGGACCTTTCGCGACCGGCTCGTCTACTCGACCTTCGACTGGGGAATCCGGGACGAGGAGGGCTATCACTACATCCTGGGACGAACCGACGACGTGATCAACGTGGCCGGGCACCGCCTCGGCACGCGCGAGATCGAGGAGGCGATTCAGGCCCACCCCAACGTCGCGGAGGTCGCGGTGGTCGGCGTCGCGGACTCGATCAAGGGCCAGCTCCCGCTCGCGTTCGCGGTGCTGAAAGATGCGTCGCGCATCGCCACGCCGGAGGGCCGCGCCGCCGAAGAGCAGGCGGTGCTCGATACCGTCGCCCGGCTGCTCGGAGCGATCGCGCGCCCTTCGCGCGTGCTTTTCGTGACGCTATTGCCGAAAACCCGCTCGGGCAAGCTCCTGCGCCGCTCGATCCAGGCGCTCGCCGAGGGGCGCGATCCGGGCGATCTCACCACCATCGAGGACCCGGCCGCACTCGATCAGATTCGCGCCGCGCTCCAGGGATGACTCGAGCCGGCCGCTACCCGTTCGCGGGACGATCTCCGGTGGCACGTGGAGCCGAATCCGCAAACGGGACACTTCTTGAAAGCACGGGATGAGGGCGGAGCACAGGCGGCGGGCGGATTTCTTTCTCAACCTCGGGCACACGCTCGACCACCTGTTCCTGCTGATCTACCCGACCGTGGTGCTCGTGATGGCGCCGGAATTCGGGCGCTCGTACGGCGAGATGCTGCAGCTCGCGCTCGGAGGCTTCGTCGCCTTCGGCGCCGGATCGCTACCCGCCGGCTGGCTCGCCGATCGCTGGAGCCGGCGCGGCATGATGATCGTGTTCTTCGTCGGCGCCGGAGCGTCCTCGATCGCGACCGGGCTCGCCTCCGCGCCGTGGCAAGTCGCGCTGGGGCTCACGCTGATCGGCAGCTTCGGCGCGATCTATCATCCGGTAGGAGTGGCGATGCTGGTCTCGGGCCGCGACAAGGTGGGGCGCGTGCTGGGCGTGAACGGGGTGTTCGGCAACCTGGGGGTGGCGTTCGCGGCGCTCGTCTCGGGGGCGCTCGCGCACTGGCTCGGCTGGCGTGCCGCGTTCATCGTTCCAGGTATGGTTTCGATCGCAGTCGGAGCGGCCTTCGCAGCGCTCGCG
>DATLZE010000025.1:0-18368 GCA_035574195.1 Burkholderiales bacterium
GCTTTACTTTATACTGCTGCCGATCTCGGAACGGGCAGAGAGGCCAAACGCCCCAGCGCCGCGCAGCACGGGCTCTGCCATCCGGAGGGCGAGAGCGCGCGGTGCGATACGGAACGCTCCGGAGGCCACTATATAAACTAAAGCTCTGACCCTGTCTCGCTCTGACCCCGTCTCGCTTACCGACCCCGCCCCACCTGACCCCTCGCCTATGCATGGCAGCTACGCGCGCCGCCCGGCGGCAGCCGCGCGCTAGATCTCGACTTTTGTCCCGAGTTCGATCACGCGGTTCGCCGGCAGCTTGAAGTAGTCCGCGGCATTGCCGGCGTTCCTGGCGAGCATCGCGAACAGGCGCTCGCGCCACAGCGCCATCTCGCCCGCGCTCGCTCCTGCCGGCACCACGGTCTCGCGGCTGAGGAAGAAGGAGGTGCTCATCATCTCAATGTCCAGTCCCATCGTGCCCGCAATCTCCAGCGCCTGCACGATGTCGGGCTCGTTCATGAAGCCGTAGCGCACGCGCATGCGCCAGCAGCCATGGCCGAGCTTCTCCAGCTGCACGCGCCGGTCGAAGCTCACCCACGGCTCGTCGCTCACCTCCACCGTGAGGAAGATCACGCGCTCGTGCAGCACCTTGTTGTGGTTGAGGTTGTGCAGCAGCGCGTGCGGCGTCGCCTCCGGCGTCGCGGTCAGGAACACCGCGGTCCCCGGCACGCGCGGCGGCGGCTCGCGAAACAGCGCCTGGAGAAAACCCGCGAGCGGGACCGAGGAGGAGGACAGCCGCCGGTACAGGATCGAGCGCCCCTGCCGCCAGGTGAGCATGACCGTGAACACGCAGGCACCGATCGCGAGCGGGAACCAGCCGCCGTCGGCGAGCTTGAGCAGCGTCGCCGAGAAGAACGCGAGGTCGATCGCAACGAAGAAGCCGGTGGCGCAGACGCACAGCCAGAGGGGATACTTCCAGAGGAACCGGATGACGAAGAAGGCAAGCAGCGTGTCCACGAGCATCGTAGCGGTCACCGCCACGCCGTAGGCGGAGGCAAGGCGTGAAGACGAGCCGAAGCCGGTTACGGCGAGAAGCACCGCGGCAGCGAGCAGCCAGTTGACCACCGGGACGTAGATCTGGCCGCGCTCGCGCGCCGAGGTCTGTACCACGTTCATGCGCGGCAGGAACCCGAGCTGGATCGCCTGCCGGGTGATCGAATAGGCGCCCGATATCGTCGCCTGCGAGGCGATTGCCGTAGCCGCGGTCGCAAGCAGCACCATCGGATAGAGTGCCCACTGCGGAACGAGCCGGTAGAACGGGTTCTGCACCGCCTCGGGCGAGGCGATGAGCAACGCCCCCTGCCCGAAGTAGTTGAGCACCAGCGCGGGGGCCACCAGGCTCGCCCAGGCGATCCTCACCGGGCCCTTGCCGAAGTGCCCCATGTCGGCGTAGAGCGCTTCGGCTCCGGTCACCGCGAGCACGACCGCCCCGAGCACGACGAAGGTCTCGGCGACATGCTCGCTGATGAAAAAGAACGCATACAGCGGGTTCACCGCCGCGAGCACGCCCGGATGGCGCACGATGCCGTATAGACCCGCGGCCCCGAGCGCGAGGAACCATGCCAGCGTCACCGGGCCGAAGAGCATTCCGACCGCCGCGGTGCCGCGGCTCTGGAGCACGAACAGCACGACGATCACCACCACGGCGATCGGAACCACATAGGGCTTGAGGGCCGATGTGCCCACTTCCAGCCCCTCGACTGCGGAGAGCACCGAAATGGCGGGCGTGAGCACGGCGTCGCCGTAGAACAACGCGGCGCCGAACACCCCGATCACGAGCAGCGGTCCCTGCCACTGCGGCTGGTTCTTCACGCCCGAGGCGGCGAGCGCAAGCAGCGCCATGATCCCGCCCTCGCCACGGTTGTCGGCGCGCATGATCAGCACCACGTACTTGAGCGACACCACCACCATCAGCGACCAGAAGATGAGCGAGAGCCCCCCCAGGATGTTCGGCACGTCGAGCGAGATACCGTGGCCGGGCGCGAAGATTTCGCGCACGGCGTAGAGAGGGCTCGTGCCGATGTCGCCGAAGACGACGCCGAGCGCGGCGAGCGTCAGCGCGGCCGTGCCGGGTCTTGCGCGAGAGTGACCGTTCGCCAGGGCAGCGGGGAGTGTCGGTTTGGAACGCTGCGAAGTCTGCTCCCGCAGCGCACAAAAATCAAATAGCGTATCTTTACAGCTCCTGACCTTCAGGAGGTGAAGGAGGAGTCAGGCTTGAGATGGTGCAGGGCGAGGGGGTCGGTCAGCTCGTGAAGGGACCGCGTGTGCGTCAGGCACGAAGGTCAGGCGTGAAGGGGACGGAGCTTTACTTATACTCCGCGGGTGTTTTCTGGAGGGGCGTTCGCTTTGGCTGTCGTTCGGTGTCCGTGGGCGCGAGCTGCCGCGAGCGCGCAGGACTCGCCGACCTCGGGACAGGCAGTGAGGCCGGGCGCAATGATCCGGAGGGCGAGAGCGCGCGGTGCGATATGGAACGCTCCGGAGGCCACGATATAAACTAAAGCTCTGACCCCTAGCCCCTATGACCCCCAGCCCCTAACTCTGGGATCGAACCAGTGGCCCCTGCCGTGTGAAGGCAGTGCTCTACCGCTGAGCTGACCGCCCGCCGCTGCGCGCTGGCGATTTCACGCAGGCAGCGGGCGGCGCGGCGATCGGCCAGGAGCCTCGGCCGGTGCGCGCGCAGCCTGCGGCTCAGCCGAAGCGCGCGAGGATTTCGGCGGCCTGGCGGATGCGCTCCTCGGGCGTGGCGCGGCGCGCGCCCGGCGCAGGCGCTGCCTGGATCGCGCAGGCGAGCACCTGGAAGAACGCCTTGTCGAGCGCGCGGCGCGCGGCCGAGAGCTGCTGCGTCACGCGCTCGCAGTCGGCGCCTTGTTCCACCATCGCCTGGATCCCGCGCAGCTGGCCCTCGACGCGCTTCAGGCGCAGCACCAGCTCCTTCTTGTGTTTTTCGTCCTGTATCACCGTCATCGGCTGCCTCCATGCACTGCCGGCTCGACCAGCGTCTCACACCGCGCCCCGGCTGGCTCGCGCGGGCGCCGGACCGGCTCCGGGTGGCTTGACATACTATACTCTGGATAGTATATTGCGTCCGGACGGCTGCGGCAAGCCCGCCGCGGCGAACCGCAACCTGGAGATCGAGGCATGACCACCGAACGGCTCGTACGCATCTTCGCGGGGGCATTCGTCCTCCTGTCGCTCGCGCTCGGCGCCGAGGCGAGCCCGCTCTACGCGAGCAAGCACTTCCTGTGGCTCACCGCCTTCGTCGGCGCGAACCTCCTGCAAAGCGGCTTCACGAGGATCTGCCCGCTGGAGTCCATCCTGCGGCGGCTCGGGGTGAAGTCGGCCTGCGCGGCATGAGCGAGACGGCCGCCGCTGTGCTCAAGGTCGCCTGCCCGGCGTGCCTGACGGCGAACCGGGTGCTGGCGGCGCGCGCGGGCGAAGGGCCGAAGTGCGGCCGCTGCGGCGCGGCGCTGCTCGACGGCACTGTCGTCGAGGTGAACGCCGGGCAGCTCGAGGCGATCGTCGCGCGCACCGATCTGCCGGTGCTCGCCGACTTCTGGGCGCCGTGGTGCGGCCCGTGCCGGGCGATGGCGCCGGTGTTCGCCGAGGCCGCGCGCCGGCTCGCCACCCGCGCGCGCTTCGTCAAGGTGAACACCGACGAGCACCCCGATTCTGCCGCGCGCTACGGCATCCGCGCGGTGCCGACGCTGATCCTGTTTCGCGACGGGCGCGAGGCAAAGCGCCAGGCCGGGGCGATGCCCGCCGAGGCGCTTGCGCGCTGGATCGGAGCCTAGCGTCGTGCGCCCGCGCGCCTGGTGGATCGCCCTGGCGGCCGCCGCGACGCTCGCCGCGTGCGGCAGCGATCGCGAAGCGCCCAAGGCGCCGCCCGCGCCGCACCTGAAGGCGGGGGTGGTGGAAGTGCGCGCAGTGGATCTCGCGTATTCGACCGAAGCGGTGATCGAGGCGGTGCGCCAGTCCACCGTCGCCGCGCAGATCGCGGGCCGCATCGTGGACATCCGCTTCGACGTCGGCGACTACGTGAAAAAGGGCGAGGTGATCGTCAGGATCGACGAGCGCGCGGCCACGCAGGCGGTGGCGGCGAGCGAGGCGCAGGTGCGCGAGGCCGAGGCCGCGGCGCGCAACGCGCGCCTGAACTACGAGCGCTCGCGCCAGCTCTTCGAGCGGAAGTTCATCAGCCAGGCGGCGCTCGACAAGGCCGAGGCCGACCACAAGCAGGCGGAGGCGCGCCTCGCGGCGGTGCTCGCCGGCGCGGGCGCGGCGGCCACCGAGCGCAGCTTCGCCACCGTCGTCGCGCCTTACAGCGGTGTGGTCTCCGCGCGGCACGTGGAGCTGGGCGAAATGGCGGTCCCCGGCAAGCCGCTGATGACCGGCTTCGATCCCTCGAGCCTGCGCGCGGTGGCCAACGTTCCCCAGTCGCAAGTGCCGGCGATCCAGACCTCGGGCCGCGCGCGCGTGGAAATCCCGTCGCTCGGGCGCTGGATCGAGGCGCGCGCGATCACCGTGGTGCCGGCGGCCGACCCGCGCACGCACACCACGCGCGTGCGGCTCGAGCTGCCGGAGGACGTGCGCGGGGTGTACCCGGGCGTGTTCGCACGCGCGCACTTCACCGTCGGCCGGGTCGAGCGGCTGCTCGTGCCGCGCGAGGCGGTGTTCCGGAGAAGCGAGCTCACCGCGGTCTACGTGCTCGACGAGAAGGGCTACCCGCGGCTGCGGCAGGTGCGGCTCGGCACCGCAGGCGACGAGCGCGCGGTAGAGGTGCTCGCGGGCTTGAAGCCTGGAGAGCGCGTGGCGCTGGAGCCGGTGAAAGCCGGCATGGCCAGCGCCGGTTAGGCAGCCTGCGCGCCATGGGCATCTCCGGGCGCATCGCGCGGTTCTTCCAAGACTCGCAGCTGACGCCGCTCGCGGCGCTGGTGGCGCTGCTCGCGGGCCTGTTCGCCGTGGCGATCACGCCGCGCGAGGAGGAGCCGCAGATCGACGTCACGATGGCGAACGTGTTCGTGCCGTTTCCCGGCGCATCGGCCCGCGACGTCGAGGCGCTGGTCGCGATCCCGGCCGAGCAGGTGCTCACGCAGATGAGCGGGGTCGAGCACGTCTACTCGGTCTCGCGCCCCGGGATGGCGGTGCTCACCGTGCAGTTCAAGGTCGGCGTGCCGCGCACCGAGGCGGTCGTGCGGCTGCACGAGACGATCGCGGCGAACCGCGACTGGGTGTCGCCGGAGCTCGGCATCCTCGACCCGATCATCAAGCCGAAGGGCATTGACGACGTGCCGGTGGTCGCGCTCACGCTCTGGTGCGAGGACCCCGGCTGCGGCGCCTACGATCTGGAGCGCGTCGCGCATGCCGCCGAGGCCGAGTTCAAGCGCGTGCCGGGCACGCGCGAGGTGCAGACGCTCGGCGGCCCCGGGCGGGCGGTGCGCGTGCTGCTCGATGCGGACCGGCTCGCCGCGCACGGTGTCTCGGTGCTCGAGGTGAGGAACGCGCTGCAGCTCGGCAACGTCGCGCTGCCGGCCGGCCGGCTGGTGCGCGGCAACCGGGAGATCGTGGTCGAGACCGGCAACTATCTGGAGTCCGCCGCCGACGTGAAGAGCCTGGTGGTCGGCGCGCAGGACGGCAGGCCGGTGACGATCGCCGATATCGCCGAGGTGGTGGACGGCCCGGTCGAGCCCTCGCGCTACGTTTGGACCGGCACCGCGCGGGGCGAACACCCCGCGGTGACCCTCCAGATCACCAAGAAACCGGGCGAGAACGCGGTCGAGATCGCGCGCCGCGTGAAGGCGCGCCTTGCCGAGTTGCGCGGCACGGTCATTCCCGCGGACGTGAACGTGACCGTGACGCGCGACTACGGCGCGACCGCCAACGAAAAGGCCCGCCAGCTCATCGCCAAGCTCGTGTTAGCGACGCTCTCGGTGGTGGTGCTGGTGCTGTTCGCGCTCGGCGCGCGCGAGGCGCTGATCGTCGGCGTGGCGGTGCTGCTCACCCTCGCGGCGACGCTGTTTGCGTCCTGGGCGTGGGGCTTCACGCTGAACCGGGTCTCGCTCTTCGCGCTCATCTTCTCCATCGGCATCCTGGTGGACGACGCGATCGTGGTGGTCGAGAACATCCACCGGCGCATGCTCGCCGAGGGCAAGCCCCTTGCCGAGGTGATCCCGCTCGCGGTGGACGAGGTCGGGGGCCCCACCATCCTCGCCACGCTCACGGTGATCGCGGCGCTGCTGCCGATGGCCTTCGTCACCGGGCTGATGGGTCCCTACATGAGCCCGATCCCGATCAACGCCAGCATGGGCATGCTGATCTCGCTCGCGGTCGCCTTCACGGTGACACCGTGGCTCGCGCTCAAGCTGCTCGCGCACGCGCCCCACAAGCCGCCGCGGGCCGCGTGGAGCGAGCGCTTCTTTCCGCGGCTGCTCGCGCCGCTCGTGGACTCGGCGCGGGCGCGGCGCCGGCTCGCCGCCGGCGTGCTCGCCGCGATCGGGGCCTCGATCGGGCTCGCCGGCGTGCAGCTCGTGATCCTGAAGATGCTGCCGTTCGACAACAAGTCGGAATTCCAGGTGGTGGTGGACATGCCGGCGGGAACGCCGGTCGAGATCACCGCCGCGGTGCTGCACGAGATGGGCGCGCATCTCGCGAGCGTGCCGGAGGTGACCGACTACCAGGCCTACGCGGGACTGTCGGCGCCGATCAACTTCAACGGGCTGGTGCGGCAGTACTACCTGAGGAACGCCTCCGAGATGGGCGACCTGCAAGTGAACCTGCTGCCGAAGGACAGGCGGCGGCGCCAGAGCCACGAGATCGCTCAGGCGGTGCGCCCGGCGCTCGAGGAAATCGCCGCGCGCTGGGATGCGAAGGTGAAGGTGGTCGAGGTGCCGCCGGGGCCGCCGGTGCTCTCGCCGATCGTCGCCGAGGTGTACGGCCCGGACGAGGCCGGCCGCGTGCGCGTCGCCAAGAAGGTGCGCGAAGCCTTCGCCGCCACGCCCGGCGTCGTCGCCGTGGACGACTCGGTCGAGGACGCCGCGCCGCGCATCCAGTTGAAGGTGGATCAGGCCAAAGCGGCGCTCGCCGGCATCACGCGCCGCGACGTCGTCGAGGCGATGCGGATCGGCCTCGCGGGCGCGGACGTGACGCCGATTCACGACGGCACCTCCAAGTACGAGGTGCCGGTGCGCGTGACGCTGCCCGCCGAGCGGCGCGGGGAGCTCGCCGAGTTTCTGAAGCTCACGATCCGCGCGCCGAACGGCGCGCTGGTGCCGCTCGCCGAGCTGGTGCATCCGGTCGAGAACGCGCGCGAGCGGCCGCTCCACCGCAAGGACCTGCTGCCGGTGGTGTACGTGGTGGGCGACCAGGCCGGGCGCGTGGACAGCCCGCTCTACGGCATGTTCGCCGTGCGCGCGAAAATCGCCGGCATGCCGCTCGAAGAGGGCGGGCGCCTGGGCGAGTACTTCATCCGCCAGCCCTCCGACCCGTACCGCGAGTACGCGGTGAAGTGGGACGGCGAGTGGCAGGTGACCTACGAAACCTTCCGCGACATGGGGCTCGCCTACGCGGTGGGGCTGGTGCTCATCTACCTTCTGGTGGTCGCGCAGTTCCGCTCCTATCTCGTGCCGCTCATCATCATGGCGC
This sequence comes from Burkholderiales bacterium, assembly GCA_035574195.1. GTDB lineage: Bacteria > Pseudomonadota > Gammaproteobacteria > Burkholderiales > SG8-41 > SG8-41. The sequence goes on from DATLZE010000025.1 coordinate 7,675, forward strand.
CGATCCCGCTCACGGTGATCGGCGTGATGCCCGGGCACGCGCTGCTCGGCGCGAACTTCACCGCCACCTCGATGATCGGCATGATCGCGCTCGCCGGCATCATCGTGCGCAACTCGATCCTGCTGGTGGACTTCGTCAATCTCAAGGTCGCCGAGGGGCTGCCGTTCCGCGACGCGATCCTCGCTTCGGCGGCGGCGCGCGCCAAGCCGATCGCGCTCACCGCGGCTGCGGCGATGATCGGCGCCACCTTCATCCTCGACGACCCGATCTTCAACGGGCTCGCCATCTCGCTGGTGTTCGGCATCTTCGTCTCGACGCTGCTCACGCTGGTGGTGATCCCGGTCCTCTACTATGTCGCTTACCGCAACCGCAAGGAGGTCGCATGAGCTCGTATGGATTCTCCGTACGCGTCGCGCTGCCGTTCGACGAGGCCGTGGCGCGGGTCACCGAGGCGCTCAAGGCCGAGGGCTTCGGCGTGCTCACCGACATCGACGTGAAGGCGACGATGAAGGCGAAGCTCGGCGTCGAGTACCGGCCCTACCGCATCCTCGGCGCCTGCAACCCGCCGCTCGCGCACCGCGCGCTCGGCGCCGAGCCCGACATCGGCTTGCTGCTGCCCTGCAACGTCGTGGTGCGCGAGGAAGCCGACGGGAGCGTGGACGTGTCTTTCATGGATCCGGCGGTCATGGTGAAGCTCGCCGACAGCCCGCAGCTGCGGACGATCGCCGCCGAGGCGCGCGCCCGGCTGGAGCGCGCGCGCGATGCCCTCGCTACGGGTCCGGCCGCCTGAGGCGGAGAGCGACCGGCGCCGGTGTGCGGCGTGGGCGGTCGCGCCGGTGATCGACTGGCAGCATCAGGGTGGCAGCATCAGGGGGGTCAGAGCTTTACTTTATACTCCTGCCGAGCTCGGAACGGGCAGTGAGGCCGGGCGCAATGCCCGAGCGCCGCGCAGCACGGGCTCTGTCATCTGGAGGGCGAGAGCGCGCGGGGCGGTCCAGAACGCTCCGGCGGCCACTATATAAACTAAAGCTCTGACCCCGCCTCTGCGCGTGACCCCGCCTCTGCGCGTGCTCTCGCAAGGGCACGGTCGTTTTCTGCTTCCGTGGAGAGAGGTCCGACAGCGCCGAGGCGCTCCGGGAATATCTCCCGGCCGCGGGCTCCGCGGCTGGTGTGAGCGCGAATCGGTTTTCCGCGGCGCCGCCGATCCGCCGCCCGTCCTGGCCTTTTTCGGTGAAAACGCTACACTCGACACTTCTTGTTCCGTTGAGCGAGGGAGCATGGAGGCGACCTACGCAGGCATCGTCGGAGCGCCGGTCACGCCCTTCGAGCCCGACGGCTCGGTGGATTACGACACTTTCGCGAAGCAGGTGGATTTTCTGATCGGCTGCGGGGTGCGGGCGCTCGCGCACCCGATGCACATCGGCGAATCGCTCAATCTCACCGATGGCGAGCGGCGCGATCTCGCGCGGGCTCTGGTGGAGGCCGCCGCAGGCCGCGTTCCGACCTTCGTTCACGTGTCGCACGCCGGCACCGGGCTCGCGGCCGATCTCGCGCGCCACGCGACGCGGGCCGGCGCCACCGGGATCGTGCTGATGCCGCCCTATCACTGGCGGCCGGAGCTCGCTGCGGTGCTCGACCACTTCGCTGCGGTCGCGGCGGCCGGCGGCGGCAGCCTGATCGCCTACAACAATCCGGCGGCGACGGGCGTGGCGCTCTCCGCATCGCTGCTCGGCGAGATGCTCGACCGTGTTCCCGGGGTGGTGGCGATCAAGGACGCGAGCTTCGACATGGAGGTTTTCACCGATTTCTGCGCGCTGGTCGCGGAGAAGGGCCGCGACGTGGCGGTCTATACCGGCGTCGAACATCTGCTCACCTCGGTGCCGGTGGGCGGGGCCGGCTGCTTTTCGGCTTTGAGCGAGATCGCCCCCCGGCTCGTGCAAGAACTCTACCGAGCCTGCGCGCGCGCGGAGGTGGGGAAAGCGCGCGAGCTGCAATACAGGGCGCGGCGGCTGCTCAAGCTCGCCATGCACAAGTATCCCGCGACGATCAAGTACGCGATGGCGCTGATGGGGCGGCCGGTGGGCGAAGCGCGCAGGCCGATTGCCCCGCTCACGCAGGAGGAAAAGGCCCGGGTGCGCTCCGAGCTCGAGGCGCTCGGCGTGCTGCAGGGCGAGCCGCACGGCTGGAGCACCGGCGATCGCCCGAGCGCCGAGGATGCGGCTTTGACCGGGGCGCGAGCGCTCTAATACAATCGCCGCAGCTCGCGCAGCAACGATCGCCCAACAATCGCCGGGAGGAGCCTTCCATGAAAAGCCTTTTCGCACGGCGTCGTTTTTTGCTCGCTTGCGGGGCCGCGCTGGGGGCTGCGGCCGGTCCGCGCATCGCCCGCGCGCAGCAGTGGCCGCGGCGGCCGATTCGCGCGATCGTTCCGTTCTCGGTCGGAAGCTCCATTGACATCATCGCGCGCATCGTGTTGGAACCCCTCGCGGCGCAGCTCGGCCAGCCGATCGTCGTCGAGAACCGGGGCGGGGCGGGCGGCACCGTCGGCGCCCACCTCGTCGCGCAGGCCGAGCCCGACGGCCACACCTGGCTCATCCACGCTTCGGCCCACACGCTGACGCCCGTCGTCTACCCGAGGGCGCCTTACAGTACCGAGAAGGACTTCGCGGCCGTCGCCTCGCTCGGCAGCGTTCCCAACGTGATCCTGGTCTCGCCCAAGCGCGGCATCCGCACCCTCAAGGAGCTCGCCGCCCTGGGCAAGAAAGGGCAAGTGAGCTTCTCCTCCGCCGGGATGGGTAGCGCGAGCCACTGGGCGGCGGAGCGCTTTCGCCTGAGCGCGGGGTTCGACGCGCTGCACGTGCCGTTCAAGGGCGGCCCGGAGGCCTTGATCGAGGTGGTGACCGGGCGGGTGGATTTCGTCTCTCCCGGGCTCTCGGTGGCGCTGCCGTTCGTGCGCGACGGCAGGCTCCTGCCGCTCGCGGTGAGCACGCCGAAGCGTTCCTCGGCACTGCCCGACGTTCCGACGACGCTCGAAGCCGGCTTCCCCGATTCCGACTACACGTTCTGGAACGCGGTATTCGTGCCCGTGAAGACGCCGCGCGCGATCGTCGAGCGGCTGCACCGCGAGCTGCAGCAGGCGCTCGCCTTGCCGCAGGTCAAGGAAAAGCTGGCGGTGCAGGGCATCGAGCCGATGCCCTTGAGCCCCGCCGAGTTCGACGCTCTGGTGCGCAAGGAGATCGCGACCAACCTGGCGGTCGCCAAGGCGGCGAAACTCGCGTTCAACTGATGCCGCGAACGAGAGTCCCGATCCCTTTTTCGGGAGCGCTCACAGGCCCGCGAAGAGCTTTCCCCAACGGGGATCGGGACGGCGCTTCAGGCGGGGGCCCGCCGCCCGCAGCGCGGCCCAGGTCGTCGAGAGGATGTTGAGCAGCACCGGGCGGCCCGACTCCGCCTCGAGCCGTGGCGCGGCGTAGATCGCGAACCAGAGCCCGCCCGGCATGAGGAGTGCCTGCGCCGCCGGCGCCGCGGCGAAGGCCTCCCGCCCGAGCGCGAGCGCAAGCTCGTGATCGTCCTCCGGGCGCGCCGCCTTGTTCTGCTCGAGCGTGCGCGCGCGCGAGCGGCAGGCGAGCACTTCGACGCCGGCCTCTTGCAGGTAGCGCGCGAGCGCCCGGTTCACGGGCTCGGGCCAGCGCGTGGCGAGCGCGATGCGGGTGGCGCCCAGGTGCTCGAGCGCGGCGATGTGCGCCTCGAGATCGGTGTCGCAGGCGATTCCCGTCCGCGCCTCGGCCTCGGCGAGGATCGCGCGCATGCGGGCGCGCCCCAGCGCAGCGGCGAGCGGAACGCCGGAGAGCGCGATGCGGTCCACTTGCTTTTTCGCGAGCAGCTCGAAGCGCTCGCGCATGAGCGCAAGCTGCGCCTCGACCGCGTCGAGGCTGTAGCCCGCCAGATCGAGGCCGGTCGTGACCAGCATCATGCCCTCGGGGGCGATGCGGTAGAACTGGTAGGCGTCGAGATCGGTGTAGGCATGCGGGATGACGTAGCCCAACCGGTACCAGGGACTGACGGCGTTCATTTTGCCTCCGTGTTCTTCGCGGCCCGGGCCGCCGGGGGATTGACGCGGCCCGCGTTCATCGGCGCTTGACGAGGGTCATTGTCTTCGCTCCGCGCCCACGGCGGCGGGGGCTTTGCCGCGCCGCAGGCTGCCCGCAACGAGCCGGTACTCGAGCAGCCGGCACTCGAGCGCGCCATTGTAGAGCGGCGTGCGGCGCGAGGCCTTGAGGCCGATTCGCTTCGGCAGCTCGAAATCGGCCGTGAGGATGTAGGCGGTCCAGCCAGCGAAGCGCCGCTTGAGCGCGTCGCCGAGCTTCGGGTAGAAGGCGGCGAGCGCGGCCTTCTCGGCGAGCCGCTCGCCGTACGGCGGATTCATGACGAGCACGCCGGGCTCGGCGCAGGGGGGAGCCGCCTCGAGCGCGTCCGCCTGTCCGAGCCGCACCGCGCCCTCGATCCCGGCCGAGGACAGGTTCTCGCGCGCGGCCGCGAGCGCCCTCGCGGAGCGGTCGCTCCCATGGATGGGAAGCGTGCGCACCGGCATGCAGCGCGCGCGCGCTGCCTCGCGCAGCGCCCGCCACCGCTGCGCGTCGTAGCCCGCGAGCTTCTCGAACCCGAAGGAGCGGTTCAACCCCGGGGCGATGTCGAGCGCCATCATCGCTGCCTCCACCAGAAAAGTTCCGCTGCCGCACATCGGATCGAACAGCGGCGTGGGGGGCGCCCACCCTGCAAGCTTGAGTATTCCCGCCGCGAGATTCTCCCTCAGCGGCGCCTCGCCGGCAGCGATGCGCCATCCGCGCTTGAACAGCGCCTCGCCCGAGGTGTCGAGGTAGAAGGTCGCTTCATCCCGCGTCAGGAACACGTGGATGCGCACATCCGGCGACTGCGTGTCGACGTCGGGCCGCGCGCCGCGCGCGGCGCGGAAGGCGTCGCATACCGCGTCCTTCACGCGCAGCGTGACGAAATCGAGGCTCTTCACCGGCGAGCGGATCGCCGCGACGTTGACGCGGATCGTGCGGCGCAGGTCGAAGAGCCGCGGCCAGTCGAGAGCGCGCGCCGCGTCGTGCACGTCGTGCTCGTCGCGGTAGCGCGCGCCGCCCACCCGCCACAGCACCCGGCTCGCGACGCGGCTCTCGAGGTTGACGGCGTAGCACAGCGCGGGCTCGCCCGCGAACGCCGCACCGCCTTCGACCGGCTCGACCTGCCGCGCGCCGAGCGCCGCGAGCTCGCCGGCGAGTACCCGCTCGAGCCCGCGCGGGCAGGTGGCGAAGAAGCGCTCCTCCATGGGGCGAGAAGACGGGAGGTCGTGAAATCGGGAGGCGGATGGCCGGGCGCGGCCTCGCTCTCGCGCGCTCTCGCGAACCTTGTCAGGCTCTGGCGCGCCGCACCGGGTTGCGCAGCACGCCAATGTGCTCCTCGATCACCTCGACCACGTCGCCGTCCCCGAGCGCAGGCTCGGTCGCGCCGTCGGTGCCGAGCCACACCACGTCGCCCGGATAGAGCGTCATGTACTTCGAGATCTGCGCGATGTAGTGCTGCGCCGAGAACAGCATCTTGTCGGTGGTGTACTCGGAGGCGAGCCTGCCGTTCACCCGGATCGCGATCCTGAGCGCCATCGGATCGAGGCCGGTCGCGATGAACGGCCCCATCGGCTTGAAGGTGTCGCAGTTCTTCGCCCGCCACAGCGTCCGGTCCTGCTTCTGCCACGCGCGCTCCGAGACGTCGTTGCCGAGCGTGTAGCCGAGCACGCAGGACAGTGCCTCGGCCTCGGAGAGGTTCTTCGCCTTTTTTCCGATCACCGCGACGAGCTCCCCCTCGAATTCCACCGGGCCGGGGGAGTCCGCGGGAATGACGATCGCCTCGCCGGTCGCCACGAGCGCGTTCGCCGAGCGGTAGCCGATGTCGGCCTTCTCGGGAGGCTTGCGGTTGCCGCCGGTGCGCCGGTTGGCCCACTCGATGTGGGCGGCGTAGTTGAGCCCGGCGCAGTAGAAGTTCTGCGGGATGCAAGGCACGAGGGTCTTGAGCGCGGAGAGCGCGTGCCTGCGGGAAGTGGGGCGGTGGCGCTCGAAGATCGAGCCTTCGATCTCGGTCACCTCCTCGCCCTCGACGATGCCGAAAAACGTGCGCCCCTGGTGTTCGAAACGACCGTATTTCATGCTTCCCTCCTGGTATGAATGGAAAAGGGGAAATGGGCAATGCGAAGGAGCCCCGCCTCGGGCCCGGGCTGGTGCGGCCTGCGAGCGCGGGCCGGCGCGCTTCTCCGATCTCCTATTTTCCGTTTTCCATCCCCCGCTCGCCCGGCGAGGCGAGCGGCGCCACGACCTCGATCTCGACGCGCGCCCGCCCGTTGCGGTGGCGGCCGGCTTCCACGATCCGGGCCTGCAGCGCCACGCCCCGATCGAGCTGGCGCGCGACCGCCGCGTTGTCGCGCCGCGGCAGGTAGCCGAGCATCGCGCCGCGCCACTCGACGCGAATCGCGCCCGCATCATACGGATTGTCCGGTTCGCGCGCGAGCTCGAGCCGCTCTCCAGGCTTCAACTGCGGCCAGAGCCGCGGCGCCTCGTAGTAGCGCAGCCCGGCGAGCGGCGAGCGCTGCACGACGATGAGGGCCTCCGCCGCGCGCAGGGGCGGCGCGGCGCCGGCCAGGATGGCCAGCAGCAGTGCGAGTCTTGTTTCAGGGCTCATGCAAGGGTTACCGGCGCAGGTGCCGGTAGAGCTCTTAAAACGGCTTGACCACCGCGAGGATGACAACGGCGATCAGCACCACGGTGGGGAGCTCGTTGAACCAGCGGTACCAGACGTGGCTTCTCGTGTTGCGGTCGTGCCTGAAATCGTTCAGCAATTTGCCGCACCACAGGTGGTAGGCGACGAGGGCTGCGACGAGCGCGAGCTTGGCGTGGAGCCAGCCGCCGCCGATGCCGTAGCCGAGCCACAGCCACAGGCCGAAGGCCACGGTGAGGGCGCCGCCCGGGGTCATGATGCCGTAGTAGAGCCTGCGCTCCATCACCTTGAAGCGCTCGCGGCCCGCCGCGTCCTCGCACATCGCGTGATACACGAAGAGCCGCGGCAGATAGAACAGTCCGGCGAACCAGGTCACCATGAAAATGATGTGGAGGGCCTTGATCCAGAGCATGGCGGATTCAGTTTCGAGCCACAGAAGAAAGCACGCGGTCCGCTTGGCGAATTCCGGCCGGCAGATTGGAGCTCGACGCTCTGCGGGCTGCGCGCGGCCTCCGGTGGCGGGAGTCGCTACCTTAACAGGCGGCGGCGGGTGAGCACCAGCGCGCAGTAGAAGCCGGCGGCCGCGTAGGCGGCGAGCACCGCGAGGTGAACCGCGATCTCCGAGGGCACGGCGCCGCTCATGAGCGGCCGCACCAGCTCGACCGCGTGCGTGAGCGGCAGCACCTGCGCCCCCGCCTGGATCGCCGCCGGGAGCTGGGATACCGGGAAGAACACGCCGCAGACGAGCATCATGGGCGTCAGCGCGAGCGTGAAGTAGTACATGAAGAAGTCGTAGCTCGGCGAGAGCGCCGTCATGACGAGCCCGAGCCCCGCGAAGGCGAGCCCGGTCAGGAACACGACCGGCAGCGCCCACAGAGCGGAGGGGGAGGCGATGAGCCCGAGCGCCCAGGCGACCGCGAGCACGGCGAGCCCGGAGAGAAAGCTCTTGCTCGCAGCCCACACCGCCTCGCCCAGCACCACGTCGTCCAGGCTCACCGGGGCGTTGAGGATCGCCTCCCAGGTTTTTTGCACGTGCATGCGCGAGAAGCCCGAGTACATCGCCTCGAAGGAGGCGCTCATCATGGTGCTCGAGCACACGGTGCCGGCGGCGAGAAACGCGATGTAGGGCATGCCGCCGACCTCTCCCACCATCAGCCCCAGGCCGTAGCCGAGCCCCAGCATGTAGAGCAACGGATCAGCGAGGTTGCCGAGCATCGAGGGGATCGCGAGCTTGCGCCACACCAGCGAGTTGCGGCGCCAGACGTAGAGGTGACGCCGGCTGAAGGAGGGCAACGCCAGTAGCTTGGTGCTCATCGATGTCTCGTATCGCTGTTAAGTGATTCCTCGTTCGTTCCCCGCCTGGCGCGGCTCGCCGCCTTCTGCGAAGCGACCGCCAGCAAGGAGCGTGAAACGGGTCGCCGGGGAGCCCCTGACAAGATAACTCCTCCTGCCCGAGGAAGGGTGCGCGCGCGAGCGGGCGGGGCGGCGGCGGAGCGCTGTTCTGCCCGACCACTGCGTTTGCTTCGCAGCCGCCCCTCCTTCATGAGCCGCCGCCTCGCAGCCGCCCCGCCCGTCCCGCGACGCGCTGCGGCAAGCCGGGCGTTCTGCGGCTCGGGCGCCCGTGGATCGGTTGCAAACGCTGCGATCCGGCGCGCCACAGCGGCGCCGGCCGGCTCCTGAAAACCGCATGGGGTTGGCACAGAGTGTCTGTCTCATGGATCAATCCCTGAGCTCGCGGCCGGTGAGCTTGAGGAACACGTCCTCCAGATTGGCGGGGCGGTGCAGGAACTTGAGGCTCCCGCGCCGCTCGAGGTCGTGCACCAGGGCGTCAGCCTCGTGCGCGTAGCAGAACACGGTCTCGCCCGCCCGCTCGCAGCGCTCGGCCGCCGCGCGCCCGAATTCCTCGGCCCAGCGCTCGGCGCCCTCGCCGTAGACCTCGATTACCTGCGGCTCGATGTGGCGCGCGATCAGCTCGCGCGGCGCGCCCTCCGCGATGATGCGCCCGTGGTCCATGATGGCGAGGCGCTGGCACAGCCGCTCCGCCTCGTCCATGAAGTGGGTGGTGAGAAAGATGGTCTTGCCCTGGCCGAGCAATCCGCGCAGCCGCTCCCAGATGAGGTGGCGCGCCTGCGGATCGAGCCCGGTGGTGGGCTCGTCGAGAAAGACGAGGTCGGGGTCGTTCACCAGCGCGCGCGCGAGCGCGAGCCGCCGCTTCATGCCGCCCGAGAGCGTCTGGATGCGCGAGCGCGCCCGGCCGGCGAGCCCCGCGAACTCGAGCAGTGCGGGAATGCGCGCGCGGATCGCGGCCTCGGACAGTCCGAAGTAGCGGCCGTAGACGAGAAGGTTCTCCTCGACCGTGAAATCGGGATCGAGGCTGTCGGCCTGCGGCACCACGCCGATGCGGGCCCGCGCCTCGCGCGCGCGGCCCGGCACCGGCAGCCCCAGCACCTCGATCTCGCCCCCGTCGGGCTCGATCAGCCCGAGGCAGAGCCTGAGCGTCGTGGTCTTGCCCGCGCCGTTGGGGCCGAGCAGCCCGAAGCACTCGCCGCGCCTGAGCTCGAGCGCGACGCCCGCCACTGCTTCCCGTCCGCTGTAGGATTTGCGCAGGCCGCGGGCGCGCAGGAAAGCGGGCTCGTCTGCGGCCATCTCACCAGCCCGATGCGAGGTGGCGCAGCACGATCTCCGAGAGCTGGCCGAGCCGCCCGTGGAAGAAATGCCCGCAGCCCGGCAGCACCACCACCGGCAGCTGCTGCGGGCGCGCCCAGTCGAGCACCGCGGCGAGCGGCACCACCTCGTCGCGCTCGCCGTGGATCACCAGCGTGCCGGGCGGCACGGGCTCGGCGTGGAAGCGGTTGACCGCGGGGCCGACCAGCACCAGGCGCGCGGGCTCGAGGCGCCCGGCGGCGCGGGCCTGCACGTAGGCACCGAAGGAGAAGCCCGCGGCGAGCAGCGGCAGCGCGCCGTAGCGCGCCCTGAGATGGCGCGCGACCGCGATCAGGTCCTCGGACTCGCCGCGCCCCTCGTCGTAGCGGCCTTCGGAGGCGCCGGTGCCGCGGAAGTTGGGGCGCGCGACCGCGCAGCCGAGCGCGAAGAAGGTCTTGGCGAGGGTGGTGACCACCTTGTTGTCCTTGGTGCCGCCGTGCTGGGGGTTGGGATGGGCGACGAGCGCGATCGCGCGGCGCGCCGCACCCGGGTCGTTGATGTCGGTCTCGATCGCGCCGGCCGGCCCCTCGATCATCGCCCGCGTGAGCGAGGCCGCGGGCATGGGACGGACTTCGATCGGCGGGATCATCGTGCGGCCGAGTGCACGAGAAAGCGGGAGCGCGGGAGCGGGGCGAGCCCTCTCACGATCTCCCGGCCTCAGATGCGCAGCCGCTCCACGATGCGGCCGTGGACGAGGTGCTCCTCGATGATCTCGTCCACGTCCTCGCGGTCCACGTAGGTGTACCACACGGCCTCGGGGTAGACCACCATCACCGGGCCCTGCTTGCAGCGATCGAGGCAGCCGGACTGGTTGACGCGGATTCCGCCGGGCCCGGCGAGCCCGAGGCGCTTGACGCGGTCCTTGGCGTAGTCGCGCATCGCGCGCGAGCCGTGGTCGTTGCAGCACGGCTCGCCGTTGTCGCGCTGGTTGCAGCAGAAGAACACGTGCCGGGCGTAGTAACTCACGGGGGCGGCCTTGAGGAAGGCGCAGATTATATCCGATGCGCCGCCGGCCCCGCGGCCGCCGCCCCGCCCCGCGCGGCCGCGAGGTAGCCCAGGGCGAGCAGCGGCCACAGCTCCGAGAGCGCGCGCACGATGGCGGAGAAGCTCAGGGAATGGCTCGGGCCGGCGACGAGCAGCGGGGGCAGGCTCTGGTACGGGTTCTCCGGGGCGAGGTTGATCGCGGCGGTGGCGAGCGCGAGCGCGGCCGCGGCGGCCGCCGG
>DATLZE010000026.1:0-3816 GCA_035574195.1 Burkholderiales bacterium
CCCGGGCGTGATGCGGGCCCGCCAGCGCGTGCGCACGGCGGCGGGCGAAGGCGAGACGACGAGCGGCGGCTACTCGCCCACGCTCGCGCGCTCGATCGCGCTCGCGCGCGTGCCGGCTGCCGCCGTGCCCGGCGCCCCGGCCGAGGTCGAGGTGCGCGGGCGGTGGCTGCGCGCGGCGCTGGTCAGGCCGCCGTTCGTGCGCCACGGCAAGGCGCTGATCCCGATTGACTGACCGTCCAGGAGGAATGATGACGACGCCGGAGGAGCTGAAGTACACGAAATCGCACGAGTGGGTGAGGCGGGAGCCCGACGGCACGCTGGCGGTGGGCATCACATTCCACGCCCAGGAGCAGCTCGGGGACATCGTGTTCGTGCAGAACCCGGAGCCTGGGCGGAAAGTGGGCCAGGGCGAGGCGTGCGGCGTGATCGAATCGGTCAAGGCCGCCGCCGACCTCTATGCGCCGGTCTCCGGCGAGGTGATCGCTGCCAACGGCGAGCTCACCGAGCGGCCGGAGCTGGTGAACCGCGATCCGTACGGGGCATGGATGTTCCGCCTCCGCCCGAGCGATCCCGCCGAGCTCGAGGCGCTGCTCGACGCCGCCGCCTATCGCAAGCTCGCCGAGGCGGAGAAGCGTTGATTCCGCAACTTTCATTCTCGGTGTCCTGCGTGGCCGCCGTGGTCGAGAGCGTGAGGTTCTGACGTGCCGTTTATTCCGCACACCGAGGAAGACCTGCGCGAGATGCTCGCCGCGATCGGGGTCTCCTCGATCGAGGCGCTGTTCGACGAGATCCCGCCGCAACTTCGCGCGCGCGGGCTCGAGGCCCTGCCGCCTGCGTTGACCGAAATGGAAGTGATGCGCCTGATGCGGGAGCGCGCCGAGCGCGACGGGACCTGGCTCAATTTCATCGGCGCCGGCGCCTACGAGCACCATATCCCGGCCGCCGTCTGGCAGATCGCCACGCGCGGCGAGCTCTATTCCGCCTACACGCCGTACCAGGCCGAGGCGAGCCAGGGCACGCTGCAGCTGCTCTACGAGTACCAGAGCATGATGTGCGCGCTCACCGCGCTCGAGGCCGCCAACGCGAGCCTCTACGACGGCGCCTCCGCGCTCGCCGAGGGCGTGCTGATGGCGGTGCGGGCGCACCGCTCGGCGAGGCGCGTGCTGGTGCCCGCGACCGTGCACCCGGTGTGGCGCAGGGTGGTGCGCACCATCGTGCGCAACCAGGGAATCGAGATCGTCGAGCTGCCCTACTGCGCCGAGCGCGGCCACACGCTGCCAGAAGCGCTGCCGGAGCCTGCGCCGGGATCGGTCGCCGCGCTGGTGATCCCGCAGCCCAATTTCTTCGGCGTGCTCGAGCCGGCGGACGAGCTGACCGACTGGGCACACGAGCGCGGCGCGCTCGCCCTCGCCGCCGTCAATCCCACCGCGCTCGCGCTGCTCAAGCCCCCGGGCGAATGGGGCGCGCGCGGCGCCGACATCGCGGTGGGCGAGGGCCAGCCCCTCGGCGTGCCGCTCTCGGGCGGCGGCCCATACTTCGGGTTCATGGCCTGCCGCAAGGACCTCGTGCGCCAGATGCCAGGGCGCATCGTCGGCGCGACACTGGACGCTGGGGGGCGCCCGGGCTATGTGCTCACGCTTCAAGCGCGCGAGCAGCACATCCGCCGCTCCAAGGCGACCTCCAACATCTGCACCAACCAGGGCCTGATGGTGGTGGCGGCTGCGATCTACCTGGCGCTGCTCGGGCCCGAGGGGCTCGCGCGCGTCGCGCGCGCCTGTCACGCGAACACGCTTCGACTCCTCGCGCTCGCAACCGCGGCGCGGGGCGTCGAGCGCGCCTTCAGCGGAGCGCTGTTCCATGAAGCCGTGCTGCGCTTGCCGCTGCCCGCCGCCGACGTGTTGCGGGGGCTGAGGGCGCAAGGCATACTGGGCGGCCTCGATCTGAGCCGCGACTATCCCGAGCTCGGCCACGCGCTGCTGGTGTGCGCGACCGAGACGAAGACCGAGGACGATCTCGGGCGCTACGCCGAGGCCCTCGCCGGCATCGTGGGCCGCAGCGAGAGGGTCGCGGGGCGCGCGCCGAAACCCGATCAACCGTGAGAGGAGGAACCATGGCAACCGTCACGCTGGGCGGAAACCCGATCACCGTCGCGGGCAACTTCCCGAAAAAGGGCGATCTCGCGCCCGACTTCACGCTGACCGACAAGAACCTCAAGGACGTCGGTCTCAAGGACTTCGCCGGGCGCCGCAAGGTGCTCAACATCGTGCCGAGCCTGGACACCCCGGTGTGCGCCAAGTCCACCAAGATTTTCAACGAGCGCGCGGGCGCGCGGCCCGACACCGTGGTGCTGGTGATCTCGGCCGATCTGCCATTCGCTGCCGGGCGCTTCTGCGGCGCGGAGGGCGTCACCAACGTGGTGACGCTCTCGACGATGCGCGGGCGCGACTTCCACGTGAAATACGGCGTGGACATCGCCGACGGGCCGTTGAAGGGCCTGACCGCCCGCGCGGTGCTGGTGCTCGACGAGAACGACCGCGTGCTGCACTCGCAGCTCGTTCCCGAGATCAAGCAGGAGCCCGATTACGAGGCGGCGCTCGCGGCGTTGAAGTAGCGGCCCGATCCGCGGACAGCCGGTGCTGATCTTCGAGCTTTCGAGAGCGGGCCGCCGCGCCGCGGCGCAGATCCCGGCGGCGGCCGATGCGCCCTGCGAAATCCCGCGGGAGCGGCTGCGCGCCCGCCCGCCGCTGCTGCCCGAAGTGTCCGAGCTCGACGCCGTGCGGCACTACACCGCGCTCTCGCAGAAGAACTTCTCGGTCGATACGCACTTCTACCCGCTCGGCTCCTGCACCATGAAGTACAACCCGCGCGCCTGCAACGCGGTGGCGCTGCTGCCGCAGTTTCTCGCGCGCCATCCCGCAGCGCCGGAGGAGACCGGACAGGGATTCCTCGCCTGCCTGCACGAGCTGCAGGAGATCCTGCGCGAGGTGACCGGCATGGCGGCGGTGAGCCTCGCGCCGATGGCGGGCGCGCAGGGCGAGTTCGCCGGCGTGGCGATGATCCGCGCGTATCACGAATCGCGCGGCGAGGCGCAGCGCACCGAAATCCTGGTGCCGGACGCGGCGCACGGCACCAACCCGGCCTCGGCGGTGATGGGCGGCTACACGGTGCGCGAGATCCCGACCGATGCCGAGGGCAACGTGGAGCTCGCGGCGCTCAAGGCCGCCGTGGGGCCGCGCACCGCGGGGCTGATGCTCACCAATCCTTCCACGCTCGGCGTCTTCGAGCGCCACATCCTCGAGATCGCGGAAATCGTGCACGGCGCAGGAGGGCTGCTCTACTACGATGGGGCGAATCTGAACGCCATCCTCGGGTGGGTGAAGCCGGGCGACATGGGCTTCGACGTGATCCACGTGAATCTGCACAAGACCTTCGCGACGCCGCACGGCGGCGGCGGTCCCGGCGCGGGCCCGGTTGCGGCGGCTGCGGCGCTCGAGCCTTTTCTGCCGCTGCCGCGGATCGCGCGCCGCGACGGCGCCTACCGGCTGCTCGACGAGCGCGACTGCCCGCGCTCGATCGGGCGCCTCGGCGCGCACCTCGGCAACGCGGGCGTGCTGCTGCGCGCCTACGCCTATGCGCGCATGCTGGGCGCGCAGGGCATGCGGCGCGTCGCCCAATACGCGACGCTCAACGCCAATTACCTGATGGCGGAGCTCGTCCGCGCCGGATTCGAGGTCGCGTTTCCGCGGCGGCGCGCGGGCCACGAGCTCATCGTGACGCTGAAAAGGCTCAAGGAGGAGACCGGTGTCAGCGCGATGG
>DATLZE010000027.1:0-2148 GCA_035574195.1 Burkholderiales bacterium
CTCGAGCTGCTCCGGCCTCACGGTGAGGAGCAGCGCCGCCGCGTCATCGGCTCCCCGCTCGACGAGCGCGCGGTAGCGCGCGCGCAGCCCGTCCACGAACCAGGCGATGTCCCGCTCCTCGAGCCCGCGCAGCACCCGCGCCCGCGCCTCGGCGAGGAAGGCGGCGTAATCGGGCAGCTGCTCGGCGCGGTGCCATTCGTGCAGCCGCGCGAAGCGCGCGCGGAATTCGTCCTTCTGGTCGGCGTCGAGCTCGAAGTACTCGTCGGCGGTCCACGCGGCGAGGAGATCGAGCTGCCCGTAGCCGAGGCGCACCAGGCTGCAGCCCGCAAGCACGGCGAGCGCAAGCGCCAGCAGGAGCGCGAGCGCTCCCCATGGTCCCGCTCTTGCGCTCATCGCGATGTGGCCGGGCGCCCGCCGCGCTCTGTTTGAATCCCGGGCGGAGAAGACGGGGCCGTGCGGCCCCGCGGTCTGGCTACATCGCAGCGAGCCCGGCTTTCGCGCACTGCTCGTCCTGGTCGGAGGTGACGCCGCTCACGCCGACCCCTCCGGCGATCTTGCCGCCGATCACGATCGGCAGCCCGCCGGTAATGGGTGTCGCGAGCGGGATGCCGAGGAAGGAGGTGCGCCCCTTGTTGACGACGTCCTCCATCACGCGCGTCGAGCGGCGGAACATCGCGGCGCTGCGCGCCTTCTCGATGGCGATGGTCGGGCTCGCGGTCTGCGTGTCGTCCATCTTCTCGTAATACACCAGCAACCCGTGGGTATCCACGATCGCGACCGCCACGTTCCAGCCGTTCTTCTGGCATTCGGCGATGGTGCCGGCGGCGATTCTCTTCGCCGTCGCGAGATTGACCGGCGCCCCGTAGGACGGCGCCTGCGCCGCGGCGGGCCCGGCGGTGAGGCAGAAGAGCAGAATGCTCGATGCGCCCAGGATGTTTCTTGTTGCGGACATGACCCCTCCTTGTCGGTTGGTGGTGGGAAGGCGCCCGGTACGATACCCCGGGGTTACCGCTTCCGCAAACGTCACAGCCGCTCGAGGTATTCCACCATGCGCCGGCGCTGGCCCTCGTCCGGCAGCCGCCCGAGCCCGGCCCGGAGATTGTCCTTCATGTGCGCCGGGCGGCGCGTGCCCGGGATGACGCAGGTGACCGCCGGGTGCGAGAGGATGTATTTGAGGAAGAACTGCGCCCAGCTCGCGCAATCGAACTCCGCGCACCACGGCGGCAGCTCCTTGCCCCGGACGCGCCGGAACAGCGCGCCCTCCGCGAACGGGCGGTTGACGAGCACCGCGATTCCGTTCGCCGCGCAGTAGGGCAGCAGCCGCGCTTCGGCCTCGCGCTCGGCCATCGAGTAGTTGAACTGCGCGAACTCGTAGCGCCGGCTGCCGAGCAGCCGCTCGATCTCGGCGTGGGCGCCCGCGTGATAGTGGGTGATCCCGGCGTAGCGGATTCTCCCCGCCGCCTTCCATTCCTGGAGCGTCCTGGTGTGGGTCTCGACGTCGAGCAGGTTGTGCACCTGCATGAGGTCCATGCGCCCGGCGCGCATCAGCCGCAGCGAGTTCTCCATCTGCCGGATGCCGGCCTCGCGCCCGCTGGTCCAGACCTTGGTGGCGAGGAAGAGCTGCTCGCGCAGCCCGAGCTCGGCGGCGAGCTCGCCCACTACGCGCTCGGCCCGCCCGTACATGGGCGAGGAGTCCACCACGCTCCCGCCCGCCGCGGCGAGCTCGCGCAGCACCTCCTTCAACTGCGCGCGCTCGGCATCGGAGGGCCCGACGTCGAAGCTCTGCCAAGTGCCGAGCCCCACCGCCGGAAGCGTCTCGCCCGATTTCGGGATCGGCCGCCGCAGCAGGGCGGGCGGGGCGGCGCGCGCGCAATCGCTCATCAGCGCGAGCGTGCCGCATCCGGCGAGCAGGCGCAACGCCTGCCGCCGCGACGGGCTGAAATCGGCTCTCGGGCTCACGGCTCCGGGTTCAGGCTTCGAGGTCGGGCGAGGGCATGCTTCGGCAAGCGGCTTTGAGCTCGAACTTCACTGCGTGTCGCGTCCCCGCGTCACTTCTTCTCGGCGGGCACCAGCGCATAGCCGCGTGCCTGCATGCAGCGACGCGTGTAGTCTTGCTCGAGCAGGAAGCGCTCGCCCGGCCGGGCGAGC
>DATLZE010000028.1:0-9326 GCA_035574195.1 Burkholderiales bacterium
GCTCGCCCGCGGCCACGCGCCGCAGCAGCGCCCGCGCCGGGTCGTAGCTCACCTCGACCGCGGTCGCGTTCGCGCGCTCGAACGCCGGGACGAGCTCGCCGAGCGCCGCGCGCCAGGCATTGGTGGCGAGCAGCCGCATCACTGCGGCTCGATGCCCGCGATCTTCGCCGCCTTGCGGTAGCGCTCGATCTCGCGCGGCAGGAGGTCGGCGAGCTGGGCGGTGGAAAGTGGCCAGGGTTCGGCGCCTTCCTGCGCCAGGAATTTCCTCAGCTCGGGCCCGGCGAGATGCTTGTTGACCAGGGTGTTGACCGCGGCGATGCGCTCGGCGGGCACGCCGGCCGGCGCGAACAGCCCCCACCACAGCTCGTAGTGGTAGCCGGGCGCGCCCGATTGCGAGATCGCCGGCAGCCCCGGAAACAGCGGCGAGGGCTCGAGGCTGCTCACCGCGAGCACGCGCACCCGGCCCGCCCGCATCTGCGGCCCGAGCGCCGCCGCGCTCGAAATCACCATCTCGACCTCGCCTGCGGCGAGCGCGGTCACGCACGGCGCGATGCCCTTGTACGGCACGTGCACGAGCTCCACGCCCGCGGCGGCGCCGAACAGGGCGCCCGAGAAGTGATTGTTGCCGCCCGCCCCGGAGGAGCAGTAATTGAGCTTGCCGGGGTGCTTCCTGGCGAGGGCGATGAGCTCCTTCACCGAGCGGGCCGGCAGCGACGGGTGCACCGCGAGCAACATCGGCGCGCGCGCGATCATCGCCACCGGCACGATCGCGCGCGCTGGATCGAAGGGCAGCTTCGCGCGCACGGCGGCGGTGGCGGGATAGGAGGAGGTGTGGCCGAGCAGCGTGTGCCCGTCGGGCTCGGCCTTGGTCGCGATCTCGGTGCCGATCATGCCGCTTGCGCCGGGTCGGTTGTCGATGATGACGTTGCGCCCCCAGCTTTCCGCGAGCTTCTGCCCGATGGCGCGGGAGAAGAGGTCGATCGAGCCTCCGGCGGGATAGGGCACGATGATCTGGACGGTGCGGGAAGGGTAAGTTTGAGCCGAAGCGGGCGGAGCCGTCCCTGCCGCGGAGGCGAGAATCGCCAGGGCGATGGAAACGGATCGCTGGGGCATGGGATTTCCTCCTGGTCTGTGCCCGGGCACCCGGGCGGTGCGGCAAATCTTACTCGATGTCCTCGTCCGGGCGCAGCGCCCGATGCCGCCGGCGCTACCGCGCGGTTTTATCCTGAATTTTCAGGAGGCTTGTACGCCCGTTGCGGCGCGCCCGGGCGGGGCGTAGCATGTATCGAGCGCCGGGGCTGTGGTCCCGTGCCGCCAGCCGCCCGGCAGGGCGAGGGGTCGCGGGACGGGAACCCGGCTCTCCCGCGCGCAGCCGCGCAACCCGCGATCGGAGGTCTGCCATGCCCTACCGTTCCATCCGGGATATCGTCGAGCAGCAGGAGATCGTCACCGCTCCTGAAACCATGCCGGTGGCGGAAGCCGCCAGCCTCATGCGGCAGAAGCAGGTCGGGGCCGTGCTGGTGGTGGAAGAGCAGCGGCTCGTCGGCATCTTCACCGAACGCGACGCGCTGTTCCGCGTGCTCGCCGAGGGGCGCGACCCGCGCGCAACGCGGCTCTCCGAGGTGATGACGCGCAATCCCAGGACGATCCACCCCGACAAGCCGTTCTCCGACGCGTTGCACATCATGCACGAAGGCGGTTTCCGGCACGTGCCGGTGGTGGACGGCTCCCGGCTCATGGGCATGGTTTCCGCCCGCGACGCGCTGGGACCGGAGCTGGAGGATTTCGTCTTCGAGCTGCTGCGCCAGGAGCAGGCGCAGGACGTGCTCGCGTGAGGCGCTCCGGCGGTTTCGTTCGACAGGCAAAGGAGGAAGGCCATGTGCTACGAGGATTACTACGAGCGACTCGAGTGGCTGCGCCGCATGGAGGAGCTGCGCCGGCAGCGGGAGCGGGCCGACGCGCGGAGGCAGGAGGGCGAGGCCGGGCCGTCGCGGCCGGCAGCGCCCCAGCCGGTCAAGGAAGAGGACCCCGTCCCGGTTTGAATGCAGGCGGGCGCGTTCCGGCAGAAAACCCCGCTGCGGCGGGGTTTTTTGCGGCCTTCCCCGGGACGGCGGCCGCAGATGGTAGTATCGGCGTCCTTGGCATGACATCCGGGTACAAGGGCGCGCTCGTATGGAATCCCGCGACGCCTTGACGGCGAAGCTCCTCAAGGCCTGGCGTTTTCTCTACCGGCGCGGTTTCATCGAGGGCTTCGGGCACATCAGCGCGCGGCTGCCCGGCACGGAGCGCTTCCTGATCGTGCGCCACTCGCTGGGGCCGCGCGCCTCGGCTGAGGATCTCGTGGTGATGGACCTCGCGGGGCGCAAGCTCGAGGGCCGGGGCGAGCCGCCGGGAGAGTTTCCGATCCACTCCGAAATCTACCGGGCGCGGCCCGACGTCACGAGCGTCGTGCACTACCACGGGCTCTACTCCACGGCCTTCACCACGGTTCGCGGCAGGGCGCTGCGCCCGATCCACCTGCTCGGGACGATCTTCCACGACGGCGTTCCGGTCTATCGCGATCCGAGGCTCGTCACGGACCGCGCCCGCGGCGCGGCGCTGGCGCGGGCGCTCGGCGCGCGCCGGGCAGTGCTGATGCGGGCGCACGGCGCGGCGGTGACCGGGGCGAGCGTCGAGGAGACGGTCGCGGGGGCGTTCTTGTTCGAGGAGAACGCGCGCCGCGCGTGGGTCGCCGCCGGGCTCGGGGAGCCTGTCTGGCTCGAGCGCGGGACGGCCGCCGGTGCAGGCCGCGAGCTCGTCGAGAGCCGAGGACCGGTGCGCAGAGTCTGGGCGCTGGTGGAGAGCGAAGCCGCGGGGAAATGAGCGGCGGCGCCGCGCCGTGCGTCATCCCGTCACCAGGATCGCGCGGTAGTCGTTGACGTTGGTTCGCGTCGGGCCCGTGATCACGAGATCGCCGAGCGCGGAGAAGAAGCCGTAGGCGTCGTTCGTCTCCAGCAGCCTCGCCGCATCGAGCCTCATCTCGCGCGCCCGCGCGAGCGAGTCCGGCGCGAGCAACGCGCCGGCGTTGTCTTCCGTTCCGTCGAGGCCGTCGGTGTCGCAGGCGAGCGCGTGGATGCCCTCGGCACCGTCGAGATCGAGCGCGAGCGCGAGCAGAAACTCTGCGTTGCGCCCGCCCCGCCCGTGCCCGCGCACGGTGACCGTGGTCTCGCCTCCCGAGATGAGCGCAACGGGCGGCGCCCAGGGCTGGCCGCGGCGCCTGATCTGCCGCGCGATCGCGCCGTGGACCTTCGCCACTTCGCGCGCTTCCCCCGTGATCGAATCGCCGAGCACGGCGGGGTGGATGTCGTGCCCGATGAAGCAGCGCGCGGCCGCCTCGAGCGAGTGCTGGGCGGTCGCGATCACGCGGTTCTCCACGCGCCCGAAAAGGCGCGCGCCGGGCTTGGGCGTCTCCGGAAGCTCGCCCTTCGCGCCGCGCGCGAGATGGTCCGCGACCGCTTCGGGCGCGTTCACTGCGTAACGCCTGAGCACGTCGAGCGCGTCCTGGTAGGTCGTCGGGTCGGGCGCGCACGGGCCGGAGGCGACGTGCGTCGGGTCATCGCCCGTCACGTCCGAGATGACGAGCGCCACCACCGGCGCGCGGCAGGCGGCGGCAAGCCGCCCGCCGGCGAGCGCGGAGAGGTGCTTGCGCACCGTATTGATTTCCTGGATGGTCGCTCCGCATTTCAGCAACTGGCGCGTCACCGCCCCGAGATCGCTCATGCTGAGCCCCGCGGCGGGCGCGGCGAGGAGGGCGGAGCCGCCGCCGGAGATGAGCGCGAGCAGCAGGTCGTCGGGCGCAAGTCCCCGCACGCGCCTGAGAATCTCGGCCGCCGCCCGCTCGCCCGCCTCGTCCGGCACCGGATGGCCGGCCTCGACCACCGCGATGCGGTTGGTGAGCAGGCCGTGCCGGTAGCGCGTGACGACCAGGCCCTCGAGCGGCGCGCCCGCGGGCCAGTTCTGCTCGACCGCGAGCGCCATCGCGGCCGCGGCCTTGCCGGCGCCCACCACCAGCGTCCGGCCTTTCGGCGGCGGCGGCAGATGCCGCGGGACGATCTTCAGGGGATCGGCCGCCGCGAGCGCCGCCCGGAAGCTTTCCAGAAGGATATCGCGCGGTGCCACTCAGATACCGGAGCGATCGGGAAATCGGGAGATCGGGAGATCGGAAACCCGGGCGAGCGCGCCGGCGAAGTCCTTCTTCGCAGCTGCGCGCTCCCGCCATCTCGCTCTCACGGCAGAACCCTCTTGAGGTAGTACCCGGTATAGCTCGCCTTGTTGCGGGCGATGTCCTCGGGCGTGCCTTCCGCGATCACGCGCCCGCCGGCCTCGCCGCCCTCCGGCCCCAGGTCAATCACCCAGTCGGCGGTCTTGATGACGTCGAGGTTGTGCTCGATCACGATCACGGTGTTGCCGTGGTCGCGCAGGCGCAGAAGCACGCGCAGCAGAAGATCGATGTCGTGGAAGTGCAGCCCCGTCGTCGGCTCGTCGAGGATGTAGAGCGTGCGCCCGGTGTCGCGCTTGGAGAGCTCGAGCGCGAGCTTCACGCGCTGCGCCTCGCCTCCCGAGAGGGTGGTCGCGCTCTGCCCGAGCTTGATGTAGCCGAGCCCGACGTCGAGCAGGGTCTGGAGCTTGCGCGAGATCGCGGGCAGCGCGCCGAAGAACTCGGCGGCCTGCTCCACCGTCATCTCGAGCACTTCGTGGATGTTGCGGCCCTTGTAGCGGATTTCGAGCGTCTCGCGGTTGTAGCGCTCGCCGTGGCATACGTCGCACGGCACGTAGATGTCGGGCAGAAAGTGCATCTCGACCCGCAGCACGCCGTCGCCCTGGCACGCCTCGCAGCGCCCGCCTTTCACGTTGAACGAGAAGCGCCCCGCCCCGTAGCCGCGCGCGCGCGCCTCCGGCACCCCGGCGAAGAGCTCGCGGATCGGAGTGAAGAGCCCGGTGTAGGTGGCGGGATTGGAGCGGGGCGTGCGCCCGATCGGGCTCTGGTCCACGTTCACCGCCTTGTCGAAGAGTTCCACGCCGCACAGCGCCTCGTGCGGCGCGGGCTCGACCGCGGCCCCGTGCAGGGCGCGCGCGACCGCCGCGTAGATCGTGTCATTGACGAGCGTGGACTTGCCCGAGCCCGAGACCCCCGTCACGCATACGAACAGCCCCGCGGGCACGCTCACGGTGATGTTCTTGAGGTTGTTGCCGCGCGCGCCGCGCACCGTGAGCTGGCGCGCGGGATTCGCGCGGTGGCGCAGCGCCGGCACCTCGATGCGGCGCCGCCCCGAGAGGTACTGGCCAGTGAGCGACTCGGGATGGGCCGCGACCTCGCGCGGTGTGCCCTGCGCCACTACCGCGCCCCCGTGCTCGCCGGCGCCGAGCCCCATGTCCACGATATAGTCTGCGGCCTCGATCGCCTCGCGGTCGTGCTCGACCACGATCACGGTGTTGCCGGTGTCGCGCAGCTGCCTCAAGGTCGCGAGCAGCCGCGCGTTGTCGCGCTGGTGCAGGCCGATCGAGGGCTCGTCGAGCACGTACATCACGCCCGTGAGCCCGGAGCCGATCTGCGAGGCGAGCCGGATGCGCTGCGCCTCGCCCCCGGAGAGCGTGTCGGCCGGGCGGTCGAGCGAGAGATAGTCGAGCCCGACGTTGTTCAGGAACGAGAGCCGGGTGAGGATCTCGCGCACGATCCGCTCGGCGATCGCCTGGCGCGCGCCCTCCAGCGGCAGGCGCTCGAAGAACTCGGCGGCCTGCGCGAGGGTGAGCGCGCTCACCTCGTAGAGGGTGCGGCCGGCGACGGTCACGTGCCGCGCCTCCCGCCGCAGCCGGGTGCCGCCGCACTCGGGGCAGGGGCGGGTGTTGAGGTACTGGGCGAGCTCCTCGCGCACCACTGCCGACTCGGTCTCGCGGTAGCGGCGCTCGAGGTTGGGGATGACGCCCTCGAACGGATGCTCGCGGACGTGGCTGCGGCCGCGCTCGCCGAGGTAGACGAAGCGGATCCGCTCCTCGCCCGAGCCGTGCAGCACCGTCCGCTGCACCTGCTCCGGGAGCTGCTCGAACGGCGTCTCGAGGTCGAAGCCGTAATGGGCGGCGAGGCACTGCAGCATCTGGAAGTAGAACTGGTTGCGCCGGTCCCAGCCCTTGATCGCGCCCGAGGCGAGCGAGAGCGCGGGGAAGGCGACGACGCGCCGCGGGTCGAAGAAGCTCACCGTCCCGAGCCCGTCGCAGCGCGGGCAGGCGCCCATCGGATTGTTGAAGGAGAACAGCCGCGGCTCGAGCTCGGGCAGCGAGTAGCTGCATACCGGGCAGGCGAATTTCGCGGAAAACAGGTGCTCGCGGCCCGTCTCCGTCTCGACCGCGAGCGCGCGCCCGTCGGCGTGGCGCAGCGCGGTTTCGAACGATTCGGCGAGCCGCTGGCGGGCGTCGGCGCGCACCTTGAGCCGGTCCACCACCACCTCCACGGTGTGCTTCACGTTCTTCTTCAGGCGCGGTAGCGCGTCGATCTCGTGCACCGCGCCGTCGATGCGCAACCGCACGAAGCCCTGGGCGCGCAGCTCCTCGAACAGCTCCGCCTGCTCGCCCTTGCGCCCGACGACGAGCGGGGCGAGGATCATGAGGCGCGTGTCCTCGGGGAGGGTGAGCACGTGGTCCACCATCTGCGAGACGCTCTGCGCCGAGAGCCGGATCCCGTGCTCGGGGCAGTGGGGCTCGCCGATGCGCGCGTAGAGCAGCCGCAGGTAGTCGTGGATCTCGGTCACCGTGCCCACGGTCGAGCGCGGGTTGTGGCTCGCCGCCTTCTGCTCGATCGAGATCGCGGGCGAGAGCCCCTCGACGAGGTCCACGTCCGGCTTCTCCATGAGCTGCAGGAACTGGCGCGCGTAGGCCGAGAGCGATTCCACGTAGCGGCGCTGCCCTTCCGCATAGAGCGTGTCGAACGCGAGCGAGGACTTGCCCGAGCCGGAGATGCCGGTGATCACGATCAGCCGGTTCCTCGGCAAATCGAGGTTCACGTTCTTGAGGTTGTGCGTGCGCGCGCCGCGCACGCGGATGAACTCGGCGGCGCGCGCGGCCCCGGCGTCGGCGGTCCGCAGCCGGACGATGCTCGGTTGATTGGCGCCCAAGACGGTGCCGGGAATCGAACGTAAACCTGTTAATATACCGGAGTTTCCCGCCTCGTCCCAGGTTTTCTACCCTCATGTCTTCCGGCACCGGGATGAGCCCGACCGAGCTGCGCGCGGCGCTCTCGCTCGCGGCGGTCTTCGGGTTGCGCATGCTCGGCATGTTCGCGATCCTGCCGGTGTTCGCGATCTACGCGGAACGCCTGCCCGGGGGCGACGATCTCGCGCTCGTCGGCGTCGCGATCGGCGGCTACGCGCTCACCCAGGCGGCGCTCCAGATCCCCTTCGGCTGGTGGTCCGACCGCTACGGCCGCAAACCCGTGATCCAGGCCGGGCTCGCGCTGTTCGCCGCCGGCAGCTTCGTCGCCGCGCTGGGGTACCATATCTGGGTAGTGATCGTGGGGCGCCTGCTCCAGGGGGCGGGCGCGATCGCCGCGCCGGTGATGGCGCTCGCCGCGGATCTGACGCGCGATGAGCACCGCACCAAGGCGATGGCGATGATCGGCGCCGCCATCGGCGGCGCATTCGCCGCCTCGCTCGTGCTCGCGCCGTGGCTCGACCGCGCGCTCGGCGTGCCCGGAATCTTCGTCCTGACCGGCGTGCTCGTGTTCGCGGCGATGTGGGTGGTGCATGCCTTCGTGCCCGAAGCGCCGCGCGAGCCGCGTCATGCAGGAGCGCGCGGGGCGGAGCAGCTCGCGCGGGTGCTGCGCGATCCCCAGCTCGCGCGGGTGAACTACGGCATGTTCGCGCTGCACGCGGTGTTGATGGCGCTCTTCATCGCGGTGCCGCTCGAGCTGCGCGCGGCTGGGCTCCCGGTCGAGCGCCACTGGCAGGTTTACTTCCCGGTGCTGGCCGGCTCCTTCCTGCTGATGCTGCCGGCGGTGACCGGCTCCCACGGTCCGGAGCGCACGAGGCTTCTGCTCCTCGGCTCGGTGGTGGCGCTCGCAGCGCTGCAGCCCCTGCTGCCGCGGCTCGCCAGCGAGGTCTGGACGCTCGCCGCGCTGCTCCTCGCCTTCTTCACCGCCTTCAACGTGCTGGAGGCGCTGCTGCCCTCGCTCGCCTCCCGGCTCGCGCCGCCCGGGGGGCGGGGGATCGCGATCGGGGTGTTCACCACCCTTCAGTTTCTCGGGACGTTTTTTGGAGCGGTGGCCGGCGGCTACTGCTACGGGCGCTGGGGGGTGCCAGGCGTTGTCGTCCTGAACGCGGCCCTGCTCGTTATCTGGATCGGCGCCGCGCTCGGCACCCATGTTCCCGCTTCGCGCGCCACTTGCGTCTACGCGCTGCCGGCGCTCGATCCCGCGGCGGCCGAGCGGCTGCTCGCGCGGCTGAAAGGGCTGCCGGGGGTGCGCGAAGCCCGGGTCAGGGCCGGGGAGCGGCGCGTGTATCTCACGGTGGACAGCGCCGACTTCGACGAAGAGAATGTACTCAAACTGATAGGAGAGAGCTGACATGGCCTCGGTCAACAAGGTGATCCTGATCGGCAACCTCGGCGCCGACCCGGAGACGCGCTATCTGCCGAGCGGGGACGCGGTCACCAACATCCGTATCGCCACTACCGAGCGCTGGCGTGACAAGGGCGGCGAGCAGCAGGAGCACACCGAGTGGCACCGCATCGCTTTCTTCGGCAAGCTCGCCGAGATCGCCGGCGAGTATCTCAGGAAGGGCTCGCCGGTCTACGTCGAGGGGCGCATCCGCACCCGCAAGTGGCAGGACAAGGACGGGCAAGACCGCTACTCGACCGAGATCGTCGCCGACCGCATGCAGCTGCTCGGCTCGCGCGGGGGCGGCCCGGAGGCGGCCGCGCGCGAGCCGGCCGAGACCGCTGCGGGAAACGCGGGCGCGTCCCGGGCCCAGCCCAAGAAGGGCGGGGCGTTCGACACCATGGACGACGACATTCCGTTCTGAGCCACGCCCGCGACAGGAAGGCGGAAGCCGGAACGCAAAAGTCGCAAAGCATGCTCGCGACGGTTTCACCGGCCGCAGGACCTGGCGCTCTTCGGCTCGCGCGCCGCGGGATTTTCCCTTCCGCCTTCCGCCCACCGCATTTCGCCTTGTTTTCGTGAGCGAGATCGTCGCCGAGTGCCTCGCGCGGGCGCGCGCCAGCGGCAGGCGGGCGGTATTTCCCGAAGGGCACGACGAGCGCATCGTCGCGGCGGCGGCGCGGCTCAGGGCGGCCGGCCTCGC
>DATLZE010000029.1:0-2837 GCA_035574195.1 Burkholderiales bacterium
GCGGCGAGCCGCGGCGGGCGAGACGGCACCGCCGCGGCGGGCGGCGCGGCTGCCGCGCAGACCGCGGCGATGAGGGCGGCGTCTGCTACCGTGCGCGCGAGCACGCCCACGGTGTCGAGCGAGGGTGCAAACGCGAGCATGCCCGCGGTCGGGAGCGCGCCATGGGAAGGCTTGAAGCCGACGACGCCGCAAAACGCCGCAGGGCGGATCACCGAGCCGTTGGTCTGGGTGCCGAGCGCCCCGAAGCACATGCCGGCCGCGACTGCCGCCGCCGAGCCCATCGAGGAGCCGCCTGGAGTGTGGTCCGGATTCCACGGGTTGCGGGTCTTCCCCGGCGTGTAGTAGGCGAGCTCTGCGGTCACGGTCTTGCCGAGGATAATCGCGCCCGCCGCTTCGAGCCGCGCGACCACGGGGGCCGTCTCGCGCGCGATGCCGCCGGCGAACACCGCAGAGCCCATCCCGGTCGGCATGCCCGCGACGTGGATGATGTCCTTCACGCCGAGCGCGATGCCGTGCAGCGCCCCCGCAGCGGTCCCCGCCCCGAGCGCCGCGTCGAGCTCCTCGGCCCGCTCCATCGCGCGCGCGGCCTCGAGATGCTCCCAGGCCTGCACCCGGGGCTCCAGCCGCGAGTGGCGCGTCAGGCACGCGCGCGTCGCCTCGACCGCCGTGAGCCCACCCTCGCGGATGCACCGCGCCGCCTCGCGCAAGCTCGACTTGTACAGTGGCTGCGACAAAATCCGTTCAAACCGCAGATGGAAGCGAAAAAGCCCCGATGGAAATCAAGGACCAGCCACCGAGATCACGCAGAACACAGCGAATTCCCGCTACTGCGGTCGGGCATTCCAGTCCGGACTTCCGTCACATTTCGCCCTCTCCCGGGTGCCCCGCCCTCCACCTCCTCTGCGTCGAGCGCTGACTTTCTCTGCGGGCCCTGTCCGCGGCTCGGGTTTATCGGGGCGGGTCCTGTCGGCGGTTATTTCTGGCCTCGGGGTTGAGCAGGTTGGGCGGATCGCCGCCCGTGAGCGCTGCGACCAGGTTTCTCGCCGCGGTCATCGCCATCGCGCGGCGCGTGGCCTCGGTCGAGCTGCCGATATGCGGCGCGAGCACCACGTTGTCGAGCTCGAGGAAGCCGGGGTGGAGGTCGGGCTCGTTCTCGAACACGTCGAGCGCGGCGGCGCGAATCACCCCGCCCTTCAGCGCCGCGACGAGCGCCGCGTCGTCCACCACGCCCCCGCGCGTGGAGTTGACGAGGATCGCAGTGGGCTTCATGCGCCTCAATTCGGCGGCGCCGATCAGGTGGTGCGTCTGCTGCGAGTAGGGCACCTGCAGCACCACGAAATCCGATCGCTCGAGAAGCTCTTCCTTGCTGACGTAAGTGGCACCGAGCCGGCTCTCCACTTCCGGCGCAACGCGCGTGCGGTTGTGATACAGGACTTTCATTTCGAAGCCCGCGGCGCGGCGCGCGATCGCCTGCCCGATGCGGCCCATGCCGATCACGCCGAGGGTGGCGTGGTGCACGTCCACGCCGAGCCATTGCTTGAGCCGCCAGCCGCGCCACTCGCCCGCGCGCACCCGCCGCTCGACCTCGGTCAAGCGCCGCGCCGCGGCGAGCAGCAGCGCCCAGGCGAGATCGGCGGTCGTCTCGTCGAGCACGCCCGGCGTGTTGGTCGCCATTACCCCGCGCGCGGTGCAGGCGGCGAGATCGATGTTGTTGTAGCCAACCGCGATGTTGGCCACGGCCCTGAGCCGCGGCGCGCGCGCGAGCAGCCGCTCGTCAATACGGTCGGTGAGCGCGCACATCACGCCCTCCTTGTCGGCGAGCCGCGCGGCGAGCGCCTCCGGATCGAGAGCGACGTCGGCCTGGTTCGATTCGACTTCGCAGTGCTGCGCGAGGTAGTCGAGCGTCTCGTCGAACACCTCGCGCGTGACGAGGATCCTGGGTTTCACGCTCACTTATAGATGACGCTGGGCAGCCACAGCCCGATGCCGGGGAAAAGATAGAGCAGAACCATCGCGAGCACCTGGATCCCCATGAACGGCATCATGCCGGCGAAGATCTGGTTGAGGGTGACGTGGGGGGGCGAGACGCCCTTGAGATAAAACGCCGCCATCGCCACCGGCGGCGACAGGAACGCGGTCTGGAGGTTCAACGCCACCAGCAGCCCGAAGAACAGCGGATCGATGTTGAAGTGCTGGAGCAGCGGAATGAAGATCGGCATGAAAATCACGATGATCTCGGTCCATTCGAGCGGCCAGCCGAGGAGAAAGATGATCAACTGGGCGAGAATCATGAACTGCAGCGGCGAGAGTTCGAGCGAGAGCACCCAGCGCTCGATGATCTCCTGCCCGCCGAGAAGCGCGAAGGCGGCGGAGAAGATCGCCGAGCCCACGAACAGCCAACAGACCATCGCGCTCGTGCGCGCGGTGAGGAATGAGGATTCCTTGAGGATGCCCCAGATGTCCCTCGCGGTCGTGCCGAGCGCCGCGAGCCTCGCCTGTGCGGGAGCGGCGCGCCAGTGCTCCACCAGCCGATAGGCGACGGCGAGCAGGAAACCGCCGAGCGCGCCCATCGCCGCCGCTTCCGTGGGGGTGGCGAGCCCGAACATGATCGAGCCGAGCACCGCCAGGATCAGGATCGCGAGGGGGAAGAACGAGGTGAGCAGCAGCTTGAAGACCTGCAGCCGCTCCCAGTTCCACAGCGCGTAGAGCAGCAGCAGCGCCGCCGCGCAGATGCCCGCAGTCACCCAGAACCAGGCCGGCGCGGGAGGCCGCTCGCCCGCGGACGCCGTGCCGGGCTTCGCCGCTTCTTCCTGCGGCTGCACAGGAGCGGCTTGCGC
>DATLZE010000030.1:0-17815 GCA_035574195.1 Burkholderiales bacterium
CCGCCACGAGGCGATGCGCCGAGACATCCTCTTTCGCGCTGGCTTGCGCCGCGGCGCGCGGCGCGGCCGCGGCGCTGGCGCGCTTGCTCGCGGAGCACTCGCGCGCTGCGCTGCTCGACCGGCAGCGCGCCCGCCTCGGGCCGCGCCGGCTCTGAAGTCGGCGCGGCGCGCGGCCGCAGAAGGCCCGATCGCCCCGCCGGCAATGGCGCGCTTCGGGCCTAAGGGCCGGAGGTTTTCCCTTCCGCGGCCGCCGCGCCCTTCGTTCTCGGCACGAGCGGCTCGCCGGCGCTTCTCCGCGCCGCGATTTCTCTCGCCGTCGCGTCGAGCGCGACGAACCGGCTCGCGGTGTCGGGATGGGTTGCGCCGTGCCCGATCGCCTTCGGATGCTCGACCGCCATACGGCGCCAGAAATGGGCGGCGTGGTCCACCGGATAGCCCGCCCGCGCGGCGTAATAGAGCCCGACGTAATCGGCCTCGGCTTCGAATTCCTTGCTGTAGACGAGCGCGCCGAGATCGGCTCCGAGCCGCGTGACGTCCACCCCGCTCGCCGCGCTCACCACCGCTCCGATCAGCAGCCCGATCAAGCTGTTACCCATTTTTTTCTCGACGTGCCCCATGACGTTGTGCGCGAGCTCGTGGCCGATTACGAGCGCGAGCTCGGCGTCGGTCTCGGCGAAACGCATCATCCCGCTGGTGACCACGATGCGGCGCCCGTCGGCGAACGCATTGACCGTGCTATCGGCGGCGACCAGCACCGGGTAGGCACACGCCGCCACCGGCGACAGGGTGGTGCTGCGGGTCTCTCCGGCGCGCACGTAGCGCACACCGTGAGCTTTGCCCGGGACCATGTTTGCGAGCGCCTCGGCGAGCACCCGCCCGAGCCCGGCCTCCGGCCTGAGCGCCCGCCCCTCGATCTCGGTGAGCACATCGCCCGCCTGCAGCCCGGCGTCGGCCGCCGGCGAGTGCGGCAGCACATAGGCGACGACCGCTCCCCGCTCCAGCCCGTAGAGCCGGCTCGCCGTCGCCCGCCACTCGTTGCGATAGTGGTCGGCGCTCAGCACCTTGAGGCCGGCGAGCGGCGCTTTCTTCTCTCCGCACAGTTCAGCCGCGGCGGTCAAGAGGCGGAAGGCGACGCGATCGGCGCGCTCCTGGCGCCTGAGCTGCTCGCGCAGGGCGATCTCCCGCTGAGCTTCCTTCTCGGCTTCGGTGACCTTCGGATCGAGCTCGGGCCGGAGGGTGACCGGCGCGCAGGCGCCGAGCGCCACGAGCAGCAGCCCGCATGCGAGCAGCTTCGGCATCGTTTCCCTCCTCGCCGGCCGGGAGCGGGCGGCGCGAAGGAGATCGCGCCCCCTTCTATTATGTTAGCGCTTTTTGGCGTTCGAGGATATCCGCCCGCGGCGGGAGGCGCCCGCCGGCGCACGCGCGAGCCCGTCCAGGAACAGATCCACCATGCGAGCGGCGTCGCGCTCGCGCGGCACGGCATCCGGATTGCTCGCCCACTTGCTCACGAGGCCGACGATCAGCGCGTGCAGCCCGAGCGCAGCGTGGCGCGTGTCGAGGCGCGCCGGAGCAGAGCGCCCCGTCCGAAGGCGTGCCCGCAACCGGCGATCGCTGGTGGACGCTCTACGGGGATCCGGCGCTCGAGCGCCTGGTCGAGGAAGCGCTCGCCCACAATCAGGACCTCGCCGCGGCGCTCGCGCGGCCGATCTTTCAGGGCGGGCGGCTCGCCGCCGAGATCGAGGCGGTGACCGCGCGCGAGCGGCAGGCGCTCGAGGCCGAGCGGGCGCGCTCGGCGGCGCTCGCCGAGGCGCTGCGGCTCACCCGCACCCGGCACGAGAGCGGGCTTGCGAGCCAGCTCGAGGTGCTCGACGCGGAGCGCAACCTCCTGCAATCGGAACTCAACCGGGCGGAAGCGCTGCGCGCGCTGCGCGCGGCGGTCGCCGATCTGGTGCGGGCGCTGGGCGGGGGATGGAGCGGTCTTGCCGATGGCGAAAGGCGCAAGACGGAAGGCGGAAGCACAGGGGATGCTCCGTAGCAAAGCCTTTCGCCTCGCTCTATCGGTCCGACGAGCAGGCGCCTGCACGCAGAGGAGCGATCGCCAGGAACGGTTCTGCCCGTGCCTTGTGGCCGGAGCCTTCTGTGGTAGGATTTCCGCCGGTCAATTGCGGTTCGGCTAGGAGGATGACATGAAATTCGGCGGCTTCCTGCATTTCAACATCCGCTGCTCGAAGAGCGACCTGCCCGCGATCGAGAAATTCTACGGCGACGTGCTGGGGCTCAAGAAGGGCTACCGGCCCGACTTCAAGTTCGACGGGGTGTGGCTCTACTGGGGCGACGACCCCATCTTGCATGTCTCGGCGCGCTTCCCCGAGGGCTACATCAACAAGACCGACCGCCACAGCGGCAGCATCGACCATATCGCGTTCAAGGTCTCCGGCGCGGTCGAGTTCCGCAACCGGCTGAAGAAGCTCGGCGTCGCGTTCGAGGAGCAGAACATCCCGAACGCGGGCTACCAGGTGTTCCTGCACGACCCGGT
The DNA here is from genome assembly GCA_035574195.1 of Burkholderiales bacterium. GTDB lineage: Bacteria > Pseudomonadota > Gammaproteobacteria > Burkholderiales > SG8-41 > SG8-41. The sequence continues at coordinate 2,537 of DATLZE010000030.1, forward strand.
CGGCACCAAGCTCGAGTTCAACTTCATGGACGAGGTCGTGCCCGACGCCGTGCCCTCCGGCACCACCGCCCAGACCAATCTCGTCCTCTAGAGCCCGGCCGCCCGCGCGGCCGACCTCCTCTGCGGGCCCGCCGCGCGGCGGGCCCGCGTCTCGATCGGGAGAACTTTGCATGCAACTGCGCACCAACCGGGCCTCGCCGTTCGCGCGCAAGGTCCGCATCCTCGCGCGCGAAGCGGGGCTCGCCGCGCGCATCGAGGAGATCGAGATCGCGGTCTCGCCCACCGCCGCGAACGAGTCGCTCGCGCGCGAGAATCCGCTCGTGAAAATCCCCGCGCTCGTGACCGACGAGGGCGGCACGCTCTACGATTCGCGCGTGATCTGCGAGTACCTCGACGCGCTGCACGGCGAGCACAGGTTCTTCCCCGAAGGCGGCCCCGCGCGCTTCGCCGCGCTGAGGCGTCAGGCGCTCTGCGACGGCATCCTCGACGCGGCGGTGCTGTGCCGCTACGAGCTGGCGCTCAGGCCCGAGGCGCTGCGCTGGGCGGACTGGATCGAGGGGCAAAAACGCAAGATCTTCGGAGGGCTCGCCGCGCTCGAGCGGGAAGTCGAGAGTTGGGGCGAGCAATTCGCGATCGGCCAAATCGGCGCGGCGTGCGTGCTGGGCTACCTCGATTTCCGCTTCGCGGGCTGGGAGTGGCGCGCCCGCCACCCGCGCCTGGCAGAGTGGTACGGGCGCGTCTCGCGCCGCCCTGCGGTCGCGCAAACCGCGCCCGCCTGAGGCCCGGGCGCAGCGGCTAGAACGCGATGCCCTTGCCCCAGCCGCCCTCGAAGAAGCGCTCGGCGAGCGGGCGGCGCGCGCGCGGCGCGAGCTCCTTCTTTCTCACCTCCGGGTCCTCGATCGTGTCGGGCGCGGCCTGGTAGCCGACCGCGATCATCGCCATCGGCGTGTAGTCGGGGGGAATCGCGAAGGCGGCGCGGGCGCGCTCCGCGTCGAAGCCGCCCATCTGGTGCACGACGAGCCCCAGCGCCACCGCCTGCAGCGCGATCGAGAGACTCGTCATGCCGGTGTCGTGCTGGCCCCAGCGGTTCGCCTTCCCGTTGTGCTGGAAGATCGAGCCCGCGCACGAGAGCATGAGCAGCGGCACGTTCTTCACCCACTTGCGGTTGTTCTCCGAGAGGCATTCGAATGCCCGCGCGAAACCCTCCGGGTCGCGGGCGCGGTCCCACACGAGGTAGCGCCACGGCTCGTCCCCGTTGCACGAGGGCGCCCAGCGCCCCGCCTCGAGCAGGACCTTGAGCAGCTCGCGCGGCACCGGACGCGTCGGATCGTAGGCGCGCGGGCTCCAGCGCCGCGCCATCAGTTCATGGATCGGAGCCTCGGTGACGGCACGTTTTTCCAGCATGGCGGTCGTGTCAAATGAACGAACCCGTGAATCGTGATTGGTGAAGCGCGAATCGCAAGGGCATCACCGGATCCGTTCGGGCGCAGCCCGCGATTCGCGATTCACAAGTAGAACCAGAGCCAGGGGCGCGCGGCGCGATCGCGCGTCTCGAACGCGGCGATCTCGGCGCCGTAGCTCTCGGTGCGCGCGATGTCGTCGAGCCCTTCGAGCAGGCAGCGCTTGCGCACGGGGTTGATCTCGAAGCGGTGCGCGCGTCCGAGCGCGTCGGTCACGACCTGGGCCGGAAGGTCCACCGCGAGCTCGGCGCCCGGGCGCTCGGCGATCTGGCGGCGGATCTGCGCGCACGCCTCCGCGGGCAGCACCACCGGCAGCAGCCCGTTCTTGTAGCAGTTGTTGAGGAAGATCTCGCCGAAGCTCGGCGCGATCACGCAGCGGATGCCGAACTCGCACAGCCCGTAGACCGCGCCCTCGCGCGAGGAGCCGCAGCCGAAGTTGCGGTCGGCGACCAGGATGCGCGCGCCGCGGTAGGGCTCGCGGTCGAGCACGTGGCCCTTCGTGCTCCCGTCCGGATTGAAGCGCGCATCGTGCAGCAGGATCCGGGCATACTCGGGTCCGCGCGGCGTCTTGGAGAAGCGCGAGGGACAGAGCTGGTTGGTATCGATGTTGGCGCCCTCGAGCGGGACCGCGATCGCGGTGAGGGTGGTGAACTTCTCCATTGCGCCCTCATCTCATGAATTCGCGCACGTCGGTCAGACGGCCGGTCAGGGCGGCGGCGGCGGCCATCGCGGGGCTCACGAGGTGGGTCCGCGCCCCGGGCCCCTGGCGCCCGCGGAAATTGCGGTTGGTCGTGGAGGCGGAGCGCTCGCCCGGCCTCATTTCGTCGCCGTTGTAGGAGGAACACATCGAGCAGCCGGGATCGCGCCACTCGAAACCCGCCTTCAAGAAGACTTCCGCCAGCCCTTCGCGCTCGGCCTGGCGCTTGACACTCATCGAGCCCGGCACCACCCATGACGGCACCACCGCGCGCCCGCGCCGCGCGACCTCGGCTGCCGCCCGCAGATCCTCGATGCGCCCGTTGGTGCAGGAACCGATGAATACGCGGTCCACGCGGATTCCCGCGAGCGGCGTGCCCGGCGCGAGCCCCATGTAGTCGAGCGCGGCCGCCATCTCCTCGCGCTTCACCGGGTCCGGGGCGGACCCGGGATCCGGTACCACGCCGCAGATCGGCGCCGCGTGCTCCGGGCTCGTGCCCCAGGTGACCATCGGCGCGAGCTCCCCCGCCTCGATCCGCTCCTCGCGGTCGAAGCGCGCGGCGCCATCCGAGCGCAGCGTCCTCCAGTGCGCGAGCGCCTCGCGCCACGCCGCACCGCGCGGCGCGTAGGGCTTGCCCTCGAGATAGGCGAAAGTCTTCTCGTCGGGGGCGATCAGCCCGGAGCGCGCGCCCGCCTCCACCGACATGTTGCACACCGTCATGCGCGCTTCCACCGTCATCGCGGCGATCGCGGGACCGGCGTACTCGACCACGTAGCCGTCGGCGCCGCCTGCGCCGATCTTCGCGATGAGGGCGAGGATCAGGTCCTTGGCCGTGACGCCCGGCGGCAGCCCTCCCTCCACGGTGACGCGCATCGTCTTCGGCTTTCTCAGCCACGCCGTCTGCGTCGCCAGCACGTGCGTCATCTCGGAGGCGCCGGCGCCGAGCGCCCACGCCCCGAGCGCGCCGTGCGTGCAGCTGTGGGAGTCCTGGCCGACGATGATGAGCCCGGGCTGAGTCATGCCGAGCTCGGGCGGCACGACGTGCAGGATCCCCTGGCGCTCGTCCTCGTAGCCGAAGAGCTGGATGCCGAAGCGCGCGCTGTTGCGCTCGAGCCCGAGCACCATCTCGCGAAAGCCGGCGTCGGGGATGCCGGCCACTCCCCGGGCCCGCCCGCTGCTCGGCACGTAATGGTCGGCGAAGGCGTAGACCTGGCGCGGTCGCGCGACGCCGCGCCCGGCCGCATCGAGCACGCGGAAGGCGTGGGCCGAGCCCTCGTGGATCAGCGCGAGATCCACCCGCACCAGCGCCTCGCCCTGCTCTTCGAGGACGATGTGGCTGCGCCAGATTTTCTCGAACAGCGTCAGCGCTTCGCCCATTTCCGCTCAGCGCAGGTAGGCGCGCAGCATCCAAGCCATCTTCTCGTGCTCCTCCATGAGCCCGGTCAGGAAATCGGCCGTGCCCTCGTCGCCGAGCTTGGAGCAGGAGCCGATGTCGGCGCGCAACTGGCGGACCAGCGCCTCGTGGTCGGCGAGGAGATCGCGGATCATGCCCTTCGCGCCGGGATTGCGCCCCGGGTTCTCCTTCAGGCGCGCGAGCTTGAGGAACTCCGCGAGCGAGCCCGCGGCAAGCCCGTCGAGCGCACGGGCGCGCTCGGCGACCTCGTCCACCACTTCGTCGAGCTTTTCGTACTGGGTCTCGAAGAACTCGTGCAGCTCGGCGAAATCGGGGCCGGTCACGTTCCAGTGGAAGCGGCGGGTCTTGACGTAGAGCACGAACTCGTCGGCGAGCAGCGCGTTGAGAATTCTCACCACTGGCGCGCGCTGCGCGTCAGACAACCCGATGTCGATCTTCATGCCGCGTCTCCTCGATTCGTGTCCCGCGGGCAGCGAAAGGATTGCAGAATTTACCACAATCCCCCTGCAGCCGCCCCGCTCGCCAAGCGCGCCCGGACGAAGTAGATTAAGGGCCCGCGGGGCGCCTGGCGATCGCACCGGCGCCCGCCCGATCGCCGCAGGAGGAAGCATGCCGTCCAGACGCACGTTCCTGTCCCTACTCACCGCCGCCGCCGCATGGCGCGCACTCGGCACGCGCGCCCAGGAGCGCTTCTCGCCCTTCGTGGGTAGCGACCCCGAGAACGTCCGCCGCATGGTCGAGCTCGCCCGGCCACGCGCCGGGGAGACCGTCATCGACCTCGGTTCCGGCGACGGCCGCATCGTCTTCGCCGCGGTCAAGGCGCAGCCCGGCGTGCGGGGGCTCGGCGTGGACATCAACGCCGAGCTCGTCGCCAAATCGAACGCCGCGGCGCGCGCGCAGGGACTCGCCGACCGCGTGCGGTTCCTCCACCAGAACGCCTTCGACGCCGATCTCGGCAAGGTGGACGTGATCTTCATGTGGCTGTTTCCCGAGCTGATGCGGCTGTTGCGCCCCAAGATCCTCGCCGAGGCGCGCCCCGGAACGCGCGTCGTCGCGGCCACCTGGGACATGGGCTCGTGGCCCCCGGACGCAGTGGACGACCAGGGCGGCACGGCGGCCGCCATCCGTCTGTGGATCGTGCCGGCGCGCGTCAAAGGCGGCTGGGAATGGCAGGCGACGCTGGGCGGGCGCACCTACCGTTTCGACGCGCTGTTCGACGAGCAGCGCATGCAGCAGGTCGAGGGCGTGGTGCGCGTCGGCAATCGGCGCGAAATCCTGCACAACGTGATCCTGCGCGGCGAATTCCTCCAGTTCACGCTCGCCATGACGCTTCCCGGCACGGGTTATTCGCGGCTCGCCTTCGCGGGGCGCGTGCGCGGCGATGCGATCGAAGGCACGATCGAGGCGCAGATCCCGCGGCCCGGGCAGCCGCTCGGCGAGGAAGAGGAAACCACCGACAGCGTCCGCGTGCCGTGGCTCGCCCACCGCACGACGGTGCTCGGCTACTTCGCGCCGACCGGGACCGACATCTCCTGAGGCGGGCGCTACTCGAGCGTCTCGGGCAGCGCGACCTCGCCGCCGGCCGCGATCCAGGCCTCGAGCCCGCCCTCGAGCGGCCGCACTCTGCGGACACCCTGGTCCATCAGCCGGCGGGCGACACGCGCCGCGCTCGCTTCGTTCGGTCAACTGCAGTAGACGACGACGTCGCGCCCGGGCGGCAGCCGCGGCAGGACGATCTGCGGCGCCGTGGCGTCCACCGGGACTGCGCCGGGGATGCTGCGGGGGTCGAGGCTGCGCGCCAAGGCGGAGCGGGCGTCGAGCACGACGGGTTTCGGCTCCCGCTGCATCAGCTCGCGCAATTCGCCCGCGCTGATGCGCACCATGCGCAAGAAGCGGATCAGCATGGCGCGCTCCGCTGTCTTGAAAGCGATGTAGAACGCGAGCGCCCCCGCGACGACCGCGACTGCGCCGCCTCCCAAGCCCTCGAGCCAGGCGAGCGCGCGCTCGACTTCCTCGTGGAACAGCGCGCCGAGCGCAACCGGCGCCGCCGCCCACAGCACGGCGGCGACCGTGCTGTAGGCGAGAAACTGCGGCAGGCCCAGCCGCATGGCCCCGGCGAGCGGCGGGGCGATCGTGGAGAAGCCGGGGACGTACTTCGCCACCATCAGCGAGGGCGGTCCCCAGCGCTCGAAGATGCGCTCGGTCCGCTTCACGCACGAGTCCGGCTCGATGGCGACGCGGCACAGGGTGCGCAGCACCGAATAGCCGTAGCGACGGCCGGCGAGGTACCACGGCGCGTCGCCCATCAGGGAAGCGACGATGATCGCCGCGGCGAGCGGCGCGGCCGCGATCCGGCCCTCGGCCACGAAGGAGCCGGCCACGACCAGCATCGGCACCGCCGGCAGCGGGATCCCGGCCTGCGCGAGGAGCACGTTCGCGAACACGATCGCGAGGCCGTATTGCGCCAGCAGTGCGGTCAGCTCCTCCACCGCTCAACGCCCATCGACGGGAAAAGCGAGCGGAAAGCCCGGTTGCTCCCCGGAGGGCGCCGCGGGATGCGGTGTCCGAGCTTCCATTTCCCCCTTTCCGCTCTCAGTCGAAGCGGTAGGCGTCCATGCTCAGGACGCCGGACACCATGCCCGTATGCAGGCGCTGCGCGCGGCCGCCGGGGCCGCCCGCGCCGAGCGCGACGAACAAGGGGAGCAAGTGCTCGTCCGTGGGGTGATTGCGCACCGCGTGCGGGGCTCTCGTGCGGTACGCGATGAGATCCTCGCGGCGGTCCGACAGCACGGCCTGTGCCAGCCATTCGTTGAATTCCACGGCCCAGGGCAGCGCAGCGGCGCCCTCGCGGCGATCGCGCCACTCGCGCAAATTGTGAGTAGCGCCGCCGGAGGCGAGCACGAGCACCCCTTCGTCTCGCAGCGGCCGCAACGCCTCGCCGAGCCGCACATGGTGCGCTGGACCGAGCCGCGACTGGATCGAGAGCTGCGTCACCGGAATATCCGCCGCCGGATACATCAGCATGAGCGGCACCCAGGCGCCGTGGTCGAGACCGCGGTCGGGAGCGACTTCGGCCGCCAGCCCGCTCGCGCCCAGCAGCCCTGCCAGGCGCCTCGCCAGCTCGGGCGCGCCCGGCGCCGGATAGCGCAACCGGTAGAGCTCCGGGGGAAAGCCGTAGAAATCGTGAATCGTCCCGGGCCGCTCTGCCGCGCTCACCTCCGGCCGTGCGGTGTCCCAATGAGCCGAGACCGCGAGGATCGCCCGCGGCCGGGGCAGCTCGCCGCCGAGCCGCACGAGGAATTCGCGCGCAGCGCTCTCCTCGAGCGGGAGCGTCGGGGCCCCGTGCGAGACGAAAATGGCGGGCAAGCGGCTCACGTCGGGCCAGACCTCCGACCGGCCACGGAGGGCGCGGGGGACGCCGAGCGAGGGCCGGGATCAGAAGTTGCCTCGAGCGCCGTTCGCCTGTGGCTGCGGGTCTGTCTTTTCACTGCGCGTTCTGCGTGTTCCCTGTGGCCAAAGCGTTTCACCCGCCTAGCTGCGCCCGCGCTTCAGTTGCGCGGCGATCGTCGCGACGTGCCGTCCCTGGAAGCGCGCGATCGCAAGCTCGCTCTCCGAGGGCTGGCGCGAGCCGTCGCCGCCGGTCACGGTGGAAGCGCCGTACGGCGTGCCGCCGGTGATCTCGTGCATGGCGACGAGGCGCTGCTCCGAGTAGGGAACGCCGACCACGATCATGCCGTGATGCAGCAGCGTCGTATGAAAGCTCGTGATCGTGGTCTCCTGTCCGCCGTGCTGGCTCGCGGTGCTGGTGAAGACGCTCCCGACCTTGCCGATCAGCGAGCCTTTCATCCACAGCCCGCCGGTCTGGTCGAGGAAGTTGCGCATCTGAGCCGCCATGTTGCCGAAGCGGGTCGGGGTGCCGAAAATGATCGCGTCGGCCTCCGCGAGCCCGTCCACGGTCGCGAGCGGCACGTGCGCGAAGTGCTTCCGCGCGGCCGCGGCGCCGCTCTTCTCGAGCACGTCCGCCGGCACGAGCTCCGCCACCTGGAGCAGCTTCACCTCGGTATCCGGCACCTCGCGCGCGCCGGCGGCGACCGCCTCCGCCAGCTTGTAGACGTGGCCGTACATGCTGTAGAACACGACCTGAATCCGGGTTGGCATGATGATTCTCCTGCTGTTTCAGTCTCCGATATTCCAAAACGGCGCTCGCCCGGCCGCGCGCTCGCCGCAGGAGGCGCGGCCGCAAGCACGGATCGCCCGCCCCCGGCAGTCCGCGGGGTGAGGGAAACGCTCAAGCCGCCTGCCCGAGAAGCCCCTCGGCCCGCATCGCTTCCCGCACCTTGGGGCGCGCGCCCACGCGCTGCTGGTACGCGGCGAGGTTAGGCCAGCGTGCAAGCTCGATCTCGTGGAACTTCGTCCAGTTGAGCAGCACGTAGGCGTACGCGTCGGCCACCGTGAAGGTCTCGCCCATCAGATAGGGCCTGCCCGCGAGCTGCTGGTCGAGCCAGTCGAAGCGTGCGGCGAGGTTCTCCTTGGCGATCTTCTTGTACTCCGCGGGCGTGTTCGGCCTGAAAAGCGGCGAGAACTGCTTGTGGACCTCGGTGGCGAGGAAGTTGAGCCACTCCTGCAGGCGGTAGCGCTCGAAACTGCCCGCTTTCGGCGCGAGCCCCGCATCGGGCTTCTGGTCGGCGAGGTACTGCACGATCGCGGGGCCTTCGGTGAGGACCTCTCCGTTGTCGAGCTCGAGCGCCGGCACATAGCCGCGAGCATTTACTTTCCGGTAGTCGCCACCGCCCTCGATCGTCTTGGTCTTCGTGTCCACCTTCTTCAATTCCAGGGGGATGCCGAGCTCGCGCGCCACGATGTGCGGCGAGAGCGAGCAGGCGCCGGGCACGTAGTAGAGCTTCATCGAATGCTCTCCTCTCGTTTCACGAATCGCATCGTCTACGGCAGGTCGAAGAGCAGGATTTCCGCTTCGCGCGCCCGCTCCAGCCTGACCGCGGACTCGCCCTCGATCTTCGCGCCGTCGCCGGCTCTGAGCGGGGTGCCGTTCACCTCGACCGCGCCGCGCGCAACATGCACGTAGAGGCGCCGTCCCGGCGCGGGCCGGTGCACGAGCGCGTCCGGCTCCTCGAGAATCGAGGCATAGAGATACGCGTCCTGGTGAATCGTGACCGAGCCCTCCCGCCCGTCGGGGGAGGCGATCAGCCGCAGCCGCCCTCGCTTCTCGGCATCGCCGAACCGCTTCTCCTCGTAGCCGGGACGGATTCCGGCGACCTCGGGCTCGATCCAGATTTGCAGCAGGTGTACCGGTTCCTCGCGCGACGGATTGAACTCGCTGTGGCGCACCCCGGTGCCCGCGCTCATGCGCTGCACTTGGCCCGCGCGGATCACCGAGCCGTTGCCCAGGCTGTCCTTGTGCTCGAGCGCGCCCGAGAGAACGTAGGTGATGATCTCCATGTCGCGGTGCTCGTGCATGGCGAAGCCCCGGCCCGGTTGCACCCTGTCCTCGTTGATGACGCGCAGCACGCCATAGCCCATCTCGCGCGGATCGTAGTAGTGCGCGAACGAGAACGTGTGATAGGTGTCGAGCCAGCCGTGATCGAAATGGCCTCGCTCCTCGCGCTTTCGGACGGTCAACATTGCGCTATCTGTGGTCGGGTCAGTGATCGACACTGAATGATTAACAGCATAATAAGCATAAATATTTCTGTTTTGAATGAGAATGTTCTGACTGAATTCATCAGATTTTATGAATAACTTTTTCCGCGCCCTGTCAGCCGCTCGGGGCAGGGCGTTGCGGCAAGGGCTTGCCCGCCGAGGCTGCTCGCTTTTCGATAGCGGCGAATGCCACCGCTGCTCTCGCCGCCTCGCTCGCGCCTTCAAGCTCTTGCGGCCGGGCCGCGCGCAACAGCTCCGCCTGCGGTCTGCCCCGCGGCGATGCGCCGGCGGGCGGCCGCGAGGTAGGTATAGGCGACCGGGATCACGAAGAGGGTGAAGAGCGTTCCGAAGGAGATGCCGCCCACCACCACCCAGCCGATCGCCGAGCGCGATTCCGCCCCGGCGCCGGAGGCGATGGCGAGCGGCACCGCACCGAGCACGGTCGCGGCGCTCGTCATGAGGATCGGCCGCAGGCGCAGCGCGCAGGCGCGCTCGAGCGCCTCCCGCATTTCCAGGCCCCGGTCGCGCAGCTGGTTGGCGAATTCCACGATCAGGATGCCGTTCTTGGTGATGAGCCCGATCAGCATCACCAGCCCGATCTGGCTGTAGACGTTCAACGTGACCCCGGTCAGCATCATGGTGGCGAGCGCGCCGGTCACCGCGAGCGGCACGGTGAGCATGATGACGAGCGGCCCCCGGAAGCTCTCGAACTGCGCTGCGAGCACGAGGTAGATGAAAGCGAGCGCGAGCAGGAACACGAAATAGAGCTGCTGCCCCGACTCGCGGAATTCGCGCGACTGGCCGTCGAGCGCGGTCTGGAGGTGCGCCCCGAGCACCTCCTTCGCCGCGCGCTCCAGGTAGTCGAGCGCCTCCGACAGCGTGTAGCCCGGCGCGACGTTGGCCGAGACGATGGCGGCGCGCAGCCGGTTGAAGTGGTTGAGCTCTTTCGGCGCCACCGTTTCTCTCACCGTCACCAGGTTCGAGAGCTGGGCGAGCTGCCCGTTCGCCCCTCGCACGTAGATCGAGGTGAGGTCGGCGGGCTGGCGCCGGTCTTTGTCCTCGAGCTTCACGATCACGTCGTACTGCTTGCCCTCGCGCTTGAAGCGCGTCACCTGCCGCCCCCCGAGCAGCGTCTCGAGCGTGCGCCCGATGGTCTCGACCTGCACGCCGAGCGCGGCGGCCTTTTCGCGATTGATGTCCACCACGAGTTGCGGCTTGTTGAGCTTGAGGTCCGAATCCACGTTGGCGAGCCCGGGGAAAGCGCGCGCCCGCGCCATCAGCTCGCTCACCGTCCGGTCGAGCTCCTCGTAGGAGGTGCCCTGCACCACGAACTGCACGGGCGGGTTGCGGAAACTCTGGCCGAGCGAGGGCGGATTGACCGGGAAGGCGAGCACTCCCGGCATCGAGGCGAACATCTTGGGTCCCAGCTCAGCGGTGATCTCCTGCGTGCTGCGCCCGCGCTCGCCCCAGTCCTTGAGCCGCACGAAGGAGAGCGCGAAGTTGACCGGGTTCGGGCGCTCGAGGCCCGGGGCCACCACCACGAAATAGGAGGTGATCTCCGGCACCTCGCTGTAGAGCTTCTCCCAGATCCGCGCGTAGGAGTCGGTGTACTGCATCGTCGCGCCTTCGGGCGCGATCATCACGCCGATGAAGAAGCCGCGGTCCTCCAGCGGCGAGAGCTCGGACTTGAGCGTGTTGAAGAGCGCGGCGCCCGCGACGGCGATCGCCGCGAAGACGCCGACCACGAAGGGGCGGCGCGCGAGCGCCGCGGCGAGCAGCGCGCGGTAGCCGGAGGCAAGGCGCGTGAAGAAGCGCTCGAGCGCGTTGTAGATCCAGTGGTGAGTCGGCTGGTGACGCAGCAGCTTCGAGCACATCATCGGCGTCAACGTCAGCGCGACGAACCCCGACACCACCACGGCGGCGGCCACCGTCAGCGCGAACTCCATGAACAGGCGTCCGGTGTTGCCGGTGGAGAAGGCGAGCGGGGCGAACACCGCGGCGAGCGTCACGGTCATCGCCACCACGGCGAAAGCGATCTCGCGGGAGCCCGCGATTGCGGCCTCGAGCGGCGGCATCCCTTCCTCGATGTGGCGGTGGATGTTCTCGAGCACCACGATCGCGTCGTCCACCACCAGCCCGATCGCGAGCACGATGCCGAGCAGCGTCAGCACGTTCACCGTGAAGCCCATCACCCACACCAGGAAAAAGGCTCCGATGAGCGACACCGGGATGGTGACGAAGGGTATGAAGGTGGCGCGGACCGAGCGCAGGAAGAAATAGATCACCAGCACCACCAGCACCAGCGCCTCCAGCATCACCTCGTAGACCGAGACGATGGACTTCTCGATGAACACCGAGGCGTCGAACGCGACACCGATCTCCATGCCCGGCGGCAGCGCCGCGCGGATCTTGGGCAGCTCCGCCTTCACCGCCTTCGCCACCGCGAGCGTGTTGGCGGTGGATTGCTTGACGATGCCGAGCCCCACCGCGGGATTGCCGTTCACGCGCACGATGTTGCGCTCGTCCTTGGCCCCGAGCTCGGCGCGTCCCACGTCGGCGAGCCGCACCGGGTAGCCGTGCACCTCGCGGATGATCAGTCGGTTGAACTCCTCCGGGGTGCGCAGGTCGGTCTCCGAGAGCACCGTGAACTCGCGCGCCCGGCTCTCGATGCGCCCGGCGGGCACCTCCACGTTCTGGCGCCGCAGCGCGTCTTCCACGTCCTGGGGCGCGAGCCCGTAGGCCGCGAGCCGCTCGCGGTCGAGCCACACGCGCATCGCGTAGCGACGCTCGCCGCCGATGATCACGCTCGCGACGCCCTCCAGCGTCTTCAAGCGGTCGGCCACGTAACGGTCGGCGTAGTCCGAGATCTCGAGCGCGTTATGGCGCTCGGAATAGAGCCGCAGCCACATGATCGCCTGCGCGTCAGCTTCGACCTTGGCGATCACCGGCTCGTCCACCTCGTCGGGCAGCTGGCCGCGCGCGCGCGCGACGCGGTCGCGCACGTCGTTCGCCGCGCCGTCCGGATCGCGGGTGGAGACGAACTCCACTGTGATCTGGCTCACCTCCTCGCGCGAGACCGATTTGAGCGTGCGCACGCCCTCGATGCCGGAGATGCTGTCCTCGAGCGGCTGCGTGACCTGGCTCTCGATCACCTGCGGGCTCGCGCCCTTGTACACCGTGCGCACCGACACCACCGGCGTGTCGATCTTGGGATACTCGCGCACCGTGAGCCGCAGAAAGGAGATCGCCCCGACCAGCACGATCAGCAGGCTCAGCACCGTGGCGAGCACGGGGCGGCGGATGGATAGCTCGGGGAGAAACACGGTCCAGGAAGAATTACCGACAATGACCTACGGTCTCGGCGTCGAAGTTTCCGCCAACACCGTGACGGCGGCGCCGTCCTGCAGCCGCAGCTGCCCGTCCACCACGATCGTGTCCCCGGCGGAAAGGCCGTCGCGGATCTCCACTTCCCCCGGCCGCCGCAGGCCCAGCTCGACGCGCACCTGCACCGCCTTGCCCTGCGCGATCCGGAAGACGTAGGTCTCGCGCCCGCGCGGCACGATCGCCTGCTCCGGCACGAGCAGCGCGTTCTCGCGGCGCGCGAGGACGAGCGTCACGCGCGCGAACATGCCGGGCTTCAACCGCGCGCCGGGGTTGGGCAGCCGCGCGCGCACGAGCACGGTGCGCGTCGCCTCGTCCACCGCCGGCTCGATGGCGTAGATCGTGCCGGGGAAGACCTCCCCCGGGAACGCGTCCGTGCGCGCCTGCACCTCCTGCCCCGCGCGCACCCGCCCGAGATAGACCTCCGGCAGGCGAAAGTCGAGCTTGAGCGTGCCGATGCCGTCGAGCCGTGCGATGTCCTGCCCGGCCTTGACGTAGGCGCCGGGACTCACCTGGCGCAGCCCGGCCACCCCCTCGAAGGGAGCGCGGATCACGGTCTTCGCGAGCCGCGCGGAGACCTCGGCATGGCGCGCTTCCGACTGGTTCAAGTTCGCGCGCGCATCGTCGAGCGCCTGCGCGCTGATGAACTTCTTCGCGTAGAGCTCCTCGGCGCGCTTCATGCGGCTGCGGTTCAACTCCAGCTCGGCGGCGACCGCCGCGAGCTGGGCGCGGATCTCGGTGGCGTCGAGCGCGACGAGCTCCTGGCCCTGCCGCACGGCCTGGCCCTCGGTGAAATGGATCGCGGCGATCCGCCCGTCGAGCTCTGGCCGGATCATGACCGACTCGTTGGCGATGAGCGTTCCGACCGCGTTCAGCTCCTCGGCGATCGTCCCGGTCCTCACCGTCCCCGCCTTGACCGGCAGCCCAGCCGGGGCGCCCGCCTTGCCCGGGAGCGCGGCCCGGGTCGCCGCGGTCGGAGAGGCCGCGTGCCTCCAGTAGAGGCCGGCGGCGGCGAGCACGCCGAGGGCGAGCAGCGCGAGCAAGAGTCGTTTCACTTGGGCCGGGACGAATTCGCGCGGTTCGAGCCGGCAGTGTACTCGACCGCGCCCGTATTGTCAGACCGGTGTGGCTATAATCGGCTCTCTCGAGCTGCGCAACATGAAGCTCTCTCTCGACGCGTTGCTGGTGCTCGACGCAATAGACCGCAAGGGCAGCTTCGCCGCAGCCGCCGCGGAGCTCGACCGCGTGCCCTCCGCTGTCACCTACACGGTACGCAAGCTCGAGGAGGATCTCGACGTGCTGCTATTCGACCGTCGCGGGCACCGCGCAAGACTCACCGCCGCGGGGCGCGAGCTGCTGGAGGAAGGCCGGCACTTGCTGCGCGCCGCGGGCGAGCTGGAGTCGCGCGTGAAGCGCGTCGCGACCGGCTGGGAGGCGCAGTTGCGGATCGCCTACGACGACGTGATTCCGGCCGCGGGGCTGCTGCGCCTCGTCGAGGAGTTCTACCGGGAGTCCTGTCCCACGCGCGTGCGGCTCGCGACGGAAGTGCTGGGCGGCTGCTGGGACGCGCTCGCAGCCGATCGCGCCGATCTCGTCGTCGGGGCGAGCGGAGAGGGTCCGGTGGGAGGCGGCTACAGCGTGCGCGAGCTGGGCAGCGTCGAGTGGGTATTCGCGGTGGCCCCGGGCCACCCGCTCGCCCGCGCCCCGGAGCCGCTCGCGCCGGAACAGGTGCTCAGGCATCGCGCGGTCGCGGTCGCCGACACATCGCGCAATCTCCCGCCGCGCACCGTCGGCCTGCTCGGCGGACAGGACGTGCTGACCGTGCCCAACCTCCGGGCGAAGCTCGCGGCGCAGGTGATGGGGCTGGGCGCGGGCAACCTGCCGCGCTACCTCGCCGATCCCGAGATCGCCGCGGGACGGCTCGTCGCCAAGCGCCTGTTGGAGCCCTTCATGGATCTGCCGCTGCTGCTCGCTTGGCGCACCGCGCTCCGCGGCAAGGCTCTGCGGTGGTTTCTCGGAAAGCTTCAGGAACCGCGGATTCTGGAACGGCTGCTCGAGCCAGAGAAATGACGGACGATCGCCCGATCCTGCGAGGCTGTCCGCTGTTTCCTTCCCGCGCCGTCCGTCTCCCACCGTCGCGCGTTCATCGTTGTCATTGCCGTTGCTGCTGCGCTTCCTGCTCCGCGATCTCGCGGTGCACCTGCGCCATGTCGAGCGCGCGCGCCTGGCGGATGAGGCTCCCCAGAGCCTCGGCGGGAAGCGCGCCGGCCTGGGCATAGAGCACGACCTTCTCGCGCAGCAGCATCACGAACGGGATCGAGCGGATGCCGAAGGCGGCGGCGAGCTCCTGCTCGTGGTCGGCGTTGACGCGCCCGAACACGACGTCGGCGTGCTGCTCGGAGGCCGCCTCGAACACCGGCGCAAACCCCTTGCACGGAGCGCACCACTCGGCCCAGAAATCCACAATCACCATGTCGTTGCGGGTCACGATTTCGTTGAAGTTGTCCCTGGTCAGCTCTACGGTGGCCATCGCGCGCTCCGGTTGGAAGGGTCGCGCATCATAACACGGCGGTGAGCGGCGCAGTGGGGCGATGAGGCATGAGGTGGCGAGGCGGTGACGCAATGGCGGGAGGAACGGACGGTCCGCGCGCCTCGCCGAACCGCCGTCT
>DATLZE010000031.1:0-6327 GCA_035574195.1 Burkholderiales bacterium
GCGCGCGCGGTCATCCAGCCGGGGGGCAGCCTGCGGGACGAAGAAGTGATCGCTGCCGCCGACGAGCACGGCGTCGCGATGGTGTTCACCGGCTATCGGCACTTCCGCCACTGAGGCGGCGCAAGCGGCCAGAAGGCGAAACCTGAAGCGTGAAACGTGAGATGCGGAAATTCACCGCTGCGGCGGTCCGGAAGCTGACTCTGCCCTTTCATCCTGCGCCCGGCGCGCGGTTATGAAACTCCTGGTGGTGGGGTCGGGGGCTCGCGAGCACGCGCTCGCGTGGAAGCTCGCGCGCTCGCCGCGCGTCTCGCGCGTCTTCGTCGCGCCGGGCAATGCCGGCACCGCGCGCGAGGAGGGGCTCGCCAACGTCGCCCTCGCCACGATTCCCGAGCTCGTCGCCTTCGCGCGGCGCGAGGCGGTCGCGCTGACCGTGGTCGGACCGGAGGCGCCGCTCGCGGAGGGGATCGTGGACGCCTTCCAGGCCGCGGGGCTGGCGATCTTCGGCCCGACCCGCGCCGCGGCGCGGCTCGAGAGCTCGAAGGAATTCGCCAAGGGCTTCATGCAGCGCCATGGCATCCCGACCGCCGCCTATGCAGCCTTCGACGACGCCGCCCGTGCTCACGCCTACCTCGAGCGGCACCGTGCCCCGATCGTGATCAAGGCCGACGGGCTCGCCGCTGGCAAGGGCGTGGTGGTGGCGATGAGCGAGGCCGAGGCGCACGCCGCGGTCGAGGCGATGCTGCGCGAGGGAAAGCTCGGCGAGGCCGGCCGCCGCGTCGTGATCGAGGAATACCTGGAGGGCGAGGAGGCGAGCTTCATCGTGCTCGCCGACGGGCGCCGCGCGCTCGCGCTCGCCTCGAGCCAGGACCACAAGCGCCTGCTCGACGGCGACCGCGGTCCGAACACCGGGGGCATGGGCGCCTATTCGCCCGCGCCGGTGGTGACCCCCGAAGTCCACGCGCGGGTGATGCGCGAGGTGATCCAGCCGGCGATCGCCGGCATGCAGCAGGAGGGCACGCCGTACGTCGGCTTCCTCTACGCCGGGCTGATGATCGGCCGCGGCGGAGCGGTCAAGGTGCTCGAGTTCAACTGCCGCCTGGGCGACCCCGAGACCCAGCCGATCCTGCTGCGTCTGAAAAGCGACCTCCTCGGGTTGATCGAGCACGCGCTGGCGGGCGGCCTCGAGCGGATCGAGGCCGAGTGGGACACGCGGGTCGCGCTCGGCGTGGTGCTCGCCGCGGCGGGCTACCCGGAGGCGCCGCGCCGGGGCGATGCGATCGTGGGCCTGCCGGAGCCCTCCGAGGACTGCCGGGTGTTTCACGCCGCCACCGCGCTCGAGGGCGAGCGCATCGTCACCGCCGGCGGACGCGTGCTCACCGTCACCGCGCTCGGAACGAACCTGCGCGCCGCGCAGCGCCGCGCCTACGAGGTGGCCGCGCGCATCCGCTTCGAGGGCATGCAGTACCGGCGCGACATCGGCCACCGCGCGCTCGCCCGCCGCTGAGGCCAGGAAACAGCGCGATGGGCGCCTACGATCGTTCGGCCGAGGCTGTGGGCAACATCGTCGCGTTCGATCACCTCAACGTGGCGGTGCCCGACCAGCGGCTCCTGTTCCGCGAGACGGATGAGCCGCTCCCGCTCCACGACGGGCACCCCATCGCGATCTCCGTCGCCGATTTCTCCGGGCCGCACCGCTTTCTCGAGCAGCGTGGCCTCGTCACCGAGGAGAGCGACGCGCACCAGTACCGCTTCGCGGCGCTGGTGGATCTGCAAAGCGGGGATCGGCTCTACGAATTGCAGCACGGGGTGCGCAGCCTCAGGCACCCCTTGTGGGGGCGCGCGCTCGTCAACCGCGACCCGGAGCAGAGCAACCGCGGCTACCGGCGCGGACGCGATGCCTGGGGTGCGTGAGGGGGGCGGCGGTGGATCTCGAAGCAGTCCGGCACTATTTCACCGAGCTGCAGCAGCGGCTCGTCGCGCGCCTCGCGGCGCTCGACGGGCGCCAGTTCACGCGTGACGAATGGCACCGGGCGGAAGGCGGCGGCGGGCTCACCTGCGTGCTCGAGGAGGGCGAGTTGTTCGAGCGCGCCGGGGTCAATTTCTCGCACGTGCACGGGCCGGCGCTGCCGCCCTCGGCCTCGGCGCGCCGCCCGGGACTTGCCGGCAGCCCGTTCGAGGCGATGGGGGTCTCGCTGGTGCTGCACCCGCGCAACCCCTACGTGCCCACCGTGCACATGAACGTGCGCTGTTTCGCCGCGCGGCCCGCCGGCGCCGAGGCCGTGTGGTGGTTCGGCGGCGGCATGGACCTGACGCCCTACTATCCCTTCGCCGAGGACGCGCGGCACTTTCACCGCACCTGCCGCGCGGCGCTCGCGCCCTTCGGGCCCGAGCGCTACGCGCGCTACAAGCAGTGGTGCGACGAGTACTTTTACCTCAAGCACCGCGCCGAGCCGCGCGGGGTGGGCGGCATCTTCTTCGATGATCTCGCCGAGCCCGACTTCGACACCTGTTTTTCGCTGACGCGAAGCGTGGGGGAGCATTTCCTGCCGGCCTACGTGCCGATCCTCGAGCGCCGCCGCGCCCTGCCCTACGGCGGCCGCGAGCGCGCGTTCCAGGCCTACCGGCGCGGCCGCTACGTCGAATTCAACCTGGTCTACGACCGCGGCACGCTCTTCGGGTTGCAGTCGGGCGGGCGCGCCGAGGCAATCCTGATGTCGCTGCCGCCGCGCGTGGCGTGGCGCTACGACTGGCGCCCCGAACCGGGCAGCCCCGAGGAGCGGCTCTACACCGAGTTCCTCAAGCCGCGGGAGTGGGCGGACTAGAACCAGCTTCGGAGCGCCTTCACCCGCGCGAGCAGCCTCTGGCTGACCGAGCCCTCGACGGGGGCGGCGGCCACCTTGTGCTGGCGCACGAGGTGGGGATTCTGCTTGAACGATTGGTAGCGGGTGAGCGCGGCCTGGGTGTGGGCGCGCAGCAGCTCCGGGTTCACCGGCTTGTTGAGAAAGCGGAAGAGCTGGGCCTGGTTGATGAGCTCGATCACGAGCTCGGCGTCGGAGGCCTCGGTCAGCGCGATGGTGAGGATCTCGGGGCGCTCCTGCTTGAGCAGCTTGAAGGCGGAGAGGATTTCCCCGCCGCGGTCGGCGACCTCGGCGATGATCAGCGCGGTCTCGTGCGCCTCGAGCAGTGCGAGGCCCTCGTCGAGATTGCGCGCGTGGCGCACCGGACAGGCCCCGCCCGCCAGCCGCTGCACCTGGCGGAAGATCTCGCCAGAGGCGTCCACCACCACGATCCCCGCCTCCATCTTTTCGGGAACGATGGGCGGGGAGGCCGCGGTCTCGGCCAGCTCGAGCGCGACCGCCGCCGCCTCGCCGACCGTTTTCGCGAGCTCCTGGTTGTCCCACGGCTTGGACACGAAGCGGAACACCTCGCCCTCGTTGATCGAGCCCACGATCGCGGCGAGATCCGAGTAGCCGGTGAGCAGGATCCGCACCGTGGCCGGCGCGAGCTGCTTGACCTGGCGCAGCAGCTCCACGCCGGTCATCTCCGGCATGCGCTGGTCGCTCACCACGACGTGGGGGCTGAACTTCCTCACGAATTCGAGCGCCTGCGCGCCGCTGGTGGCGGTGAAGACGTGGTAGTTCATGCGGAAGAGCGAGCGCAGCGCGGTGAGGATGCGTTCCTCGTCGTCCACGAACAGCAAGCGCGCCCTTCTGCCGGCGGCCGCCGCGGGCGCCGCCGCCGGCTCGGGGGCGGATACGGTGGCGGGCGTGGGCTGCGGCGCGCTTCGCGCCTGCTGAGCGGCGGCGAGCAGGCGCGCGGCCTGCACGAGCTTGGGATCGATGCGCTGGGTGGGCACGTCCGCGGGCTCGGCCGCCTGCTCGCGCTGGGCGAGCCGCAGGCTCGCCTCCACTCCCTTGACGAAGGCCTCGGCGAATTCGCGCGCGCTCTGGAAGCGGTCCTCGCGCCTCTTGGCGAGCGCCTTCTGCACCGCCCAGTCGAGCTGCACCGAGATCTTGGGGTTGTGCTCGGAGGGGTTGGCCGGGTGCTCGTTGAGCACCTGGCGCATGACGTCGGCGTTGTTGCCGGTGAAAGGGCGGCGTCCGGTGAGCAGCTCGTAGCCGATCACCCCCACCGAGTAGATGTCGCTGCGCGCGTCGATCTCGGCGCCGAGGAACTGCTCGGGCGACATGTAGCCCGGGGAGCCCATGATCTCGCCCACCTGGGTGAGGGTGGAGGATTCGATGCGCGCGATGCCGAAGTCGGTGAGCTTGATGCGGCCGTCGTCGTTGATCAGGATATTGGAGGGCTTGATGTCGCGGTGCACGACGCCCTGCTCGTGGGCGTAGGCGAGGCCGTCGAGCAGCTGCCGGACGATCTCGCCCACCTCCTTCAGGCCGAACCGCGCCTGGTTCTGGAGGTGCTGAAACAGCGACTGCCCGTTCACCAGCTCCATCACGATGTAGGCGATGTTCTCGTCCTCGCCGTAGTCGTAGATCGCGGCGATGCGCGGGTGCGTGAGGCGCCCCACCGCCCGTGCCTCGTGCCGGAAGCGGGTGAGCACGTACTGAAGATCCGCCGGGTCGAGCGCCGACTTGACGATGGTCTTGATCGCCACCGGACGCTGGATCGCCGGGTCGAAGGCGCGATAGACCGTGCCCATGCCACCTTGGCCGAGCAGGCCCTGGACCTGGTATTTGCCGATGGTTTTCGGAGTGTCCATGGTGTGGGGCGGGCGCGCGGCCCCGCCGCTATGCGGCCGGTTGTGCCAGCTGCGGGGGCGTCAACGGTAACACCACCGTGAAGCGAGTGCCAACTCCGGGAGTGGAGTCCACGGTGATGCGCCCGCCGTGCTGCTCGACGATCTTGTAGGCGATCGAGAGCCCGAGCCCGGTGCCCTTGCCCACGTCCTTGGTGGTGAAGAACGGATCGAAGATCCTGGGCAGCACCTCGGGCGGGATGCCCTTGCCGTTGTCCTCGACGCTCACCGCGATGTGCGCGGGCCCCTCGCGGCGCGTGGTGACGGTGATCACGCCGGGGGGCTTCTCGATCGCCTGTGCGGCGTTGTTGACGAGGTTGAGGAACACCTGGTTGATCTGCGAGGGCGAGCAGGTGATCGGAGGGATCTCGCCCAGCTGCTTCTTCACGGTGTGGCGCTTCAGCTCGTGGCGGGCGATGGCGAGCGTCGCCTCCAGCCCCTCGTTCACGTTGAAGCTTCCCACTTTGCTGCGATCGAGCCGCGAGAAGTTCTTGAGGTTGACCACCAGCTCGGCAATCTGCTCGATGCCGTAGAGCCCGTCCTTCACCAGCGTGTGCAGCTCGTCGAGCATCTGATGCTCCCGGAATTGCGCCACCAGCTGCTCGGTCAGCCCGAATTGTTGCGCGAGCCGCTGCGGGTCGGCCGCGCCGGAGCGCAGCAGCTCGAGCAGCTGCTCGGTCTCGGCGATCAGGCGCGTGAGCTCGGGGAGCTTCTCCGTGACCGAGCCCAGGCTGTTCTTGACGTAGGCGAGCGGGGTATTGATCTCGTGCGCCACGCCCGCCACCATCTGGCCGAGCGAGGACATCTTCTCGCTCTGGATGAGCTGCGCCTCCGACTCCTTGAGCTGGCGCAGCGCCTCGGAGAGTTCGTGCGTGCGCTCGGCCACGCGCCGCTCCAGGCCCTCGTTCGCGTCCCGCAGCGCGAGATTCGCCGCGTTGAGCAGGCGGTAGCTCGCGATGAGGCGCGTGGCGAGGTAGCCGAGCAGGACGAGCAGCGCGCCCGAGTAGGCGACGAGATAGGCGCGGTAGCGCTCGATCTCGGCGAGCTGCTCTTCGATCTCGCGCGAATAGGCGCCGGTCAGGCTGTCCACGCGCGGCCCCGCGGTGAGGAAGGCGAGCTTCGTGTAGAGCTCCTGCTCGACCGGTTTCGCGCCGAGCAACTGCTGCACGCTCGCATCCAGGCGGTTCACGCCCTCGCGCAGCGCCGGCGGCAGGTGCGCTGCCGCCGCGCGCAGGTCGGCCGCGAGCGCCTCCACGCTCTTGCGCGGCGCCTCCCCCGGGGCGAAGTAGTACTTCTGGGACTCGGCGATGATCTGCGCCACTGCGCTCTCGGTGGCCACCAGCCGCTCTCGGTCGTGGAAGTCCTGCCACGAGCCGCGCACCAGCGCGGCGATCTCGACGTCGGCCGCGAGCACGCGCGCGAGCGCCTGCTGGGCGGCGCTGTTCGCCTGGCGGAACTTCGCCACCAGCTCGGCCTTTTGCTCGAAGGCGGCGAGTAGCCCAGGCAGCCCGCGCTCGAGCGCCGGGCTCGCCGCCGCCTGCGCGGCCGCGGCGAGCTCGCGGCGCACGCGC
>DATLZE010000032.1:0-19270 GCA_035574195.1 Burkholderiales bacterium
CCTGCGCGCGCAGCCGCGGGGCGGGCAGCGGCCGCGGAAGCGCCTCGCCTGGCGCGAGCGCGAGCGCGGCGAAGCGCTCGGCCATCTGCGGCAGGCGCGCCGCATCGAGCCGGCGAGCGTCGTTGAGCAGCCCCCGGCGCAGCTCGCCCACGTAGCCCGTGCGCAGCCGGATGCCGGCGAAGAAGGGCACGAGCGCGGATTTGAAGGTGTTGGGCAGCACGATCGCCTGGTCGTAGCCCTCGGCGGCGAGCTCGCGCGCGAGGCGCCAGCGCTGCGCCAGCCCGAGCTCTCCGTGCGCGAACGGGCTCGGCAGCACGCGCCCGACCTCCGGCATGCGCTCGAGCACCGGCGCGGTCCAGCCCGGTGCGAGCACGTCGAGCGCGAGGCCGGCGTGCCGCGCGTGCAGCAGCCTCATCATCGGCTGCGCGAGCACTGTGTCGCCGACCCACGAGGGACCGACCACCAGAATCTTGCGCATCAGCGCTCGGCCCTAGCAGGCGAGAGGCGGGAGGGCGGGAGGAGCTGCGCGCGGCGGGCGCAAGGACCGGTGATTTCTTCCGCCTTCATCCTTCCGCCTCCGGCGGCAGCTAGTGTCCCGCACCGGTGCTGCCTTTGAGCGTGTAGCGCGTGCCGCAATAGGGACAGAGCGCCTCGCCTGTCTTCTCGATCGGGAGGAACACCCGAGGGTGGGCGTTCCACAGCGCCATGGAGGGCGTCGGGCAGTGCAGCGGAAGGTCCGCCGCCGTCACTTCGACGTGCCGCGCTGCGCTGGTCGTGTTCTCGGTCATGGGATCGGTCGTCGGCAATCGGCCGCCCACGGCTCCTCGAGCGACGCGTACCGGTTCTTCGCCCTGCCGCGCGCCCGTCTTGACTCGCGACCCGCGGCCGGTGGCTCGCGACGCGGCACCATGGTCAGGCGGCGACCGGCGTCAGCCAGTCGCGGTGCTTGTCGGATTTCCCGGTCACGCAGTCGAAGAACGCCTTCTGCAGCTGCGTCGTGACCGGGCCGCGCGCGCCGCTGCCGATCGCGCGCCCGTCCACCTCGCGGATCGGCGTCACCTCGGCCGCCGTGCCGGTGAAAAACGCCTCGTCGGCGATGTAGAGATCGTCGCGCGTGATGCGCTTCGCGCTCACGCTGTAGCCCAGCTCCTGCGCCAGCGTGATCACGGAATCGCGCGTGATGCCGGCGAGCGCGCTGGTGAGCTCGGGCTCGTAGATCCTGCCGTCCTTCACGATGAAGAGGTTCTCGCCCGAGCCCTCCGCGACGAAGCCGTCCACGTCGAGCAGCAACCCTTCGTCGTAGCCGTGCTCGGTGGCCTCGAGGTTGGCGAGGATCGAGT
Organism: Burkholderiales bacterium; assembly: GCA_035574195.1. Taxonomy (GTDB): domain Bacteria; phylum Pseudomonadota; class Gammaproteobacteria; order Burkholderiales; family SG8-41; genus SG8-41. The sequence continues at coordinate 1,341 of DATLZE010000032.1, forward strand.
TGGCGTAAGTGCCGGAGTACTTGGCGCGGCACATCGAGACGTTCACGTGGTGCCGCGCGTAGGAGGAGGTCTTCACGCGGATGCCCTTCTCGAGCGCCTCCGGACCGAGGTATGCGCCCCACGGCCAGGCCGCGATCGCCACGTGCACCGAGACGCCCTTCGGCGAGACGCCCATCTTCTCCGAGCCGTAGAAGGCGATCGGCCGCACGTAGCAGGCCTCGAGCCGATTCGCGCGCACCACTTCCTTCTGCGCCTCCATGATCGCTTCGCGGCTGTAGGGAATTTTCATCATGTAGATGTGCGCCGAATTGAACAGCCGCTCGGTATGCTCGCGCAGCCGGAAGATGGCGGTGCCGTTCGCCGTCTTGTAGGCGCGCAGCCCCTCGAACACGGCAAGCCCGTAGTGCAGCGAGTGGGTGAGCACGTGGGTGGTGGCTTCGCGCCAGGGCACGAGCTTGCCGTCGTACCAGATCTGCCCGTCGCGGTCGGCCATCGAGGACATGCGAGCGCTCCAAAAAAACATTATTCTAGCGAGTTTGGAGTTCGCTGTTCAGTATTCGCGCCCGGTGCCGGCCCCGGGCCCTGAACCCGCAGGCGGACGATGGCCAACGGGCCGGGCACTGAGTAGAATGCTCGCTGTATCCGTCGCGGCTGCGGCGGTCCGATCCAGGGAGGCGGTGAGTCACATGGCGGGCGATCAGCGCGGCTGGCTGCAGAATCTGGCCGGACGCGTCTTCACCGAGCAGGACAGCGACCGAGACCGGCTCGACAAGACGCTCGCGATCTTCGCCTGCGGGCTGATGGGCTTCGGCGCGATGCTCTGGCTCGCCATCTACTGGGCGATGGGCATCCGCTTCTCCTCCACCGTGCCGCTCACCTACGTGGCGCTGCTGGCGGGCTCGCTCGCGATCTTCCTGTGGAATCGCAACTTCGCGCTGTTCCGCACGATCCAGGTCACGCTGTTCCTGTTCGTGCCCTTCATCATGCAGTGGAGCATCGGCAGCTACGTCAGCTCCTCGGGCGTCATGCTGTGGGCGCTGCTCGCGCCGGTGGGCGTGATGATCTTCCAGGGGCCGCGCGAGTCCATCCCCTGGTTCGTCGCCTACCTGGTGATGACCGCGATCTCCGGCTACTTCGATTACTACCTCACCGAAGGCACGGAATCGGGCGTCACGGCGCAGACCATCGCCGTCTTCTTCGCGCTCAATTTTGCGGCGATGTCCGCCATCGTCTACTTCCTGATCAGCTACTTCATCCGCCAGCGCGACATCCTGGAGGCCCGGCTCGACGAGCGCAACCGCCAGCTCGCGGAGGAGCAGGAGAAGTCCGAGCGGCTGCTGCTCAACATCCTGCCGGGGCCGATCGCCGAGCGGCTGAAGGAGCAGCACTCCACGATCGCCGACGGCTTCGCCGACGTCACCGTGATGTTCGCCGACATCATCGATTTCACCCGGCTCGCCGAGGAGATGCCGCCCAAGTTCATGGTGTCGCTGCTGAACGAGGTGTTCTCCCATTTCGACCAGCTCGCCGAAAAGCACGGGCTCGAGAAGATCAAGACCATCGGCGACGCCTACATGGTGGCGGGGGGGCTCGACTATCAGCGCGAAGGAGGGCAGAGGGGCGGGCCGGACTACACCGAGGCGATCTGCAACATGGCCCTCGACATGCGCGAGTACATGAAGGGATACGCGGGCTTCCGGACTTCCCGCCTGCAGATCCATATCGGAATCGGCACCGGCCCGGTGGTGGCGGGGGTCATCGGCATGAAGAAGTTCATCTACGATCTGTGGGGCGACACGGTGAACATCGCGAGCCGCGTGACCGCGGAGGCCGGCCCCGGCGCGATCTTGCTCGACGCGACTACCTGGCGCCGCGTGCGCGACAAATACCTGTTCGAAGGGCCCGATACGGTCAATGTCAAGGGCAAGGGCGATCTGCCGGTCTACCGGCTCGTCGGCCGCATCCCCGCCCCCGCCGCGCCGGGCGCCTGAGCCCGGATCGCTGGCGCGTCAAGGCCTTAATCGGCGCGGTTCCCGCGCTTGATTTTCTTCCTCGCCGAGCTATCTTAGAAAAACCGCGCCCGGCCCGGCTGCGAGGCGCATCCGCAGTGCCCGCCGGGGCGTCACTCGAGGAGGGAGGTCGTCATGTCATCCGAACTGCAACGTTCCCTGGCGCAGGTCGAGCCGGGCTCGTATCGTGTCAGGCGGCCGGCGAGCGGCGCCGAAGTGATGGATTGGGTCAAGAAGGCCGGCATCCAGGTGATCGACCTGAGGTTCACCGACCTGCCGGGGCTGTGGCAGCATTTCTCGATCGGGCTTCCCGAGCTCAACCAGGGGCTGTTCGAGGAGGGAATCGGGTTCGACGGTTCCTCGATCCGCGGCTTCCAGGAGATCCACGAATCCGACATGCTGCTCAAGCCCGATCCTGCCACCGCGTTCGTTGACCCGATGTGCCGGGTGCCGACGCTCGCGCTGATCTGCGACGTGATTGACCCGATCCTCAAGCAGCCCTACACGCGCGATCCCCGCCACGTCGCGAAGAAGGCGGAAGCCTATCTCCGGCAGACCGGGATCGCGACGGCGTGCTATTTCGGGCCGGAGCTCGAGTTCTTCATCTTCGATTCGATCCGCTTCGAGCAGAACCAGCACTGCGGCTACTACTTCGTCGAGTCCGCCGAGGGCGAGTGGAACTCGGGCCGCGACGAGGGCGCGTTCGGCGGGGGCAACCTCGGTTACAAGCCGCGTTACAAGGAGGGCTATTTCCCGGTGCCGCCGCACGACACCCTGCAGGACATCCGCTCCGAGATCATGCTCGCGCTGATGGACGCCGGGATCCAGGTGGAAGTCCATCACCATGAAGTGGCCACTGCCGGCCAAAACGAAATCGACATGCGCTTCGCCACGCTCACGCGCATGGCCGACAACGTGATGATGTACAAGTATTTCGTCAAGAACGTCGCGCGCCGCCACGGCAAGGTCGCCACTTTCATGCCCAAGCCGCTCTTCGCGGATAACGCGAGCGGCATGCACTGCCACCAAAGCCTGTGGAAGGACGACAAGAACCTCTTCTTCGACCCCGCAGGCTACGCGCTGACCTCGCAAATCTGCCGCTGGTACATCGGGGGGCTGCTCAAGCACGCGCGGGCGCTGATGGCGTTCTGCGCGCCCACCACCAACTCGTACAAGCGGCTGGTGCCGGGTTACGAGGCGCCGGTGAACCTCGCGATGTCGCAGCGCAACCGCTCCGCCGCGGCGCGCATCCCGATGTACTCGGACTCGCCCGCCGCGAAGCGCGTGGAGTTCCGCTGCCCCGACCCTTCCGCCAACGCCTATCTCGCCTTCGCGGCGATGCTGATGGCGGGGCTCGACGGCGTGCAGAACAAGATCGATCCCGGCCCGCCGCTCGACAAGAACATCTACGACTTGCCCCCGGAAGAGGCGAAGGGTATCCCGCAGGTGCCGGGATCGCTCGAGGAGGCGCTGCGGGCGCTCGAGCAGGACAACGATTTCCTCAAGCGCGGCGGCGTGTTCAGCGACGACCTCATTGCCACCTACCTCGACTACAAGTGGAAGCGCGAAGTGGACGCGGTGCGAATACGCCCGCATCCCTGGGAGTTCTACCTCTATTTCGACATTTGAACCGGCAGCAGCTTGTCGGGGCCGCCCCGACGAAGCTCCGAGCCCGGCTTCCGAAATTTCGGGCGGGCGGCCCGAGGCGCGGCGTTCAGGCGTTCTGCGCTCCGAACACCAAGTGCCATAGCGCCAGCACCGGCTTCACGAGGTCCGCCACCTCGGCGCGCGGCACGCGCGCGTACTTTTCCCCGGCGAGCCGCAGCCGGTGCTGGCGGCAGCGGAACTCGCGGTAGGCGCCGCGCACCTCCTCGGCCAGCGCCGCGGGGACGAGCCCCAGGCTGCCGGCGAGCCCGAGCAGCGCGAGGTTGCCGACGTTGCCGGTCAACTCCGCGTGCGCGTGCGCATGGCCGAGCACCAGGTACTGCACGATGAACTCCACGTCTATGATGCCGCCGCGGTCGTGCTTGAGGTCGAAGAGCTGCGTCGGGTTGGGATGAGCGTCGAGGATCTTGCTGCGCATCGCCGCCACTTCGCGCCGCAGCGCGTCGAGATCGCGGGGCCGGCGCAGGATCGCCACGCGCAGCGCCTCGAACTCGCGCCCGATCTCCGGGTCCCCGGCGACGAAGCGCGCGCGCGTGAGCGCCTGGTGCTCCCAGAGCCAGGCATGCTCGGACTGGTATTCGCGGAAGCTCGCGAGCGGGCTCACCAGGAGCCCGCCCGCGCCGTCGGGCCGCAGCCTGAGATCCGTCTCGTAGAGCAAACCTGCCGGGGTGACGCTGGTCAGCCAGAAGTTGATGCGCTGCGCGAGCCGCGCGTAGTTCTCGGGCGCCTCGGGCGCCGCATCGTCGTAGAGGAAGACGAGGTCGAGATCGGAGGCGTAGCCGAGCTCCTTGCCTCCCAGCTTGCCGTAGCCGATGATGGCGAAGCGCGGGGACTGCCGGTGCGCCTGCCGCATCGCCTTCCACGCGAGGCGCACCACCTCCGCGAGAATCACGTCGGCGAGGTCGGAGAGGTGGTCGCTCAGGGTCTCCAGCGGCAGCGATCCCGACAGGTCCTGCGCGATCAGCCGCAGGGTGCAGGCGTGCTTGAAGTGCCGCAGCACGTCCATCTGCTTCTCGGTGTCGCCTTCCACGCCGTCGAGCTGCGCGCGCAATTCCCGCGCCGCCTCCGCGCGCTGCGGCGGCGAGTAGAGCGTGCGGGTGTCGAGCAGCTCGTCGAGCAGGATCGGGTGCTGCGTGAGGTAGTGCGCGACCCACGCACTGGCGCTCATCATCGCGGCGAGGCTGGCGAGCGCGCGGGGGTATTCCTCCAGCAGCGCGAGGTAGGAGCCGCGGCGGCTCACGCTTTCGAGCAGCTCGAGCACCCGCTCGAGGGTGGCATCCGGATCCGTCACCCGCGCCGCTGCCTCGATCGCGAGCGGCACCAGCCGGTCGAGCCGCGACTGGTTGTCCGCGGTCATCGCGCGATAGCGGCTGCCCGCGCGCATCGCCGCCAGGCGCCGTGCGATCGCCTCGGGCCGGTGAAAGCCCAAGGCGGCGAGCGCTTGCGCGGCGCGCTCGGGGTCGGCCTCTCGCCACAGGTGCGCGAGCGCGTGCTCCCCGGCGGGCGAGGCGGCGAAAATGTCCTCGAAGTGGCGCGTGACCCGGGCGCGGTGGCGTTCGAGCTCGGCGGCGAGCGCCGCGTAATCCGGGAAGCCCATCGCCTCGGCGATCAGCGCACGGTCGGCTTCCGACTGCGGCGGGGCGTGGGTCTGGCGGTCGTCGAGGTACTGCAGCCGGTGCTCGAGATTGCGCAGGAAAGTGTAGGCCGAGACGAGCTCCTCCACCGCCTCCCGCGGCAGCAGATTCTTCTGCGCGAGCACCGCTAGCACGGCGAGCGTGGAGCGGCAGCGCAGCGCCGGCTCGCGGCCGCCGCGGATCAACTGAAACACCTGCGCGATGAACTCGATTTCGCGGATACCGCCCGGACCGAGCTTGATATTGTCGTGCAGGTCTCGGCGCTCGACCTCGAGCCGGATCTGCCGGTGCAGGTCGCGCAGCGAGGCGAGCGCGTTGTAGTCGAGATGGCGGCGGTAGACGAAGGGGCGCACGAGCTCTTCCAGCTCCTGCGCGCGGTCGCCAGTGAGCGCGCGCCCCTTGATCCACGCGTAGCGCTCCCACTCCCGCCCCTGCGTGACGAAGTAGCTCTCCAGCATGTCGAAGCTCACCGCGAGCGGTCCGCCGTCGCCCCAAGGACGCAGCCGCACGTCCACGCGGAACACGTGTCCCTCGGCGGTGATCTCGGAGAGCGCTGCGATCAGCATGCGCCCGAGCCGCGTGAAGTACTCGTGGTTGCTCAGCGCGCGCGCCCCGTCGGTCTCGCCCTCCTCGGGATAGAGAAAGACGAGGTCGATGTCGGAGGCGACGTTGAGCTCGCCGCCGCCGAGCTTGCCCATGCCGATCACGTGCAGCTGCTGCGCCCGCCCGCTCGCCGCGCCCGTGGGGCGCCCGTGGCGCGCGGCGAGCCGGGCGTCGAGCCATTCCACGGCGTATGCGATCGCCGTCTCGGCGAGCGCGGTGGCGGTCGCCATCACCTCCTCGAGCGGCGCGCGCCCGCCGAGATCGCGCGCGATCAGCCGCAGCATCACGCTGCGGCGCAGCCGCCGCAGCGCGCGCTTGAGGTCCTGCTCGTCGGCCGCGGACTCGCGCGCGAGCGCCGCGCGCATCTCCTCGGCGCTGAACGGGCGCTCGAATTCGGCATCCAACCCACACGGGGGCGCGGCCTCGACCAGCCGCCTCACGTAATGGCTCAGGCGCGCGGCGCGCGCGATGAGCGCGTCGGCCGAAGCGGGCGCCGGCGCGTTATGGGATTCCATGGGGAATGCGGTTAAAATACGTAAATCCTTGACTCAATATCGCATTTTTTCGAGGCTCGAGCAAAGCGCAGTGTTCCTCGACCGCCTGAAGTGGCTGCGGATCGGCTCGCTCTGGGCCTACCGCCTGCTCACCTGGAGCGTGCTCGCAGCGGGCTTCGCCTTCGCCGCCGCGGTGCTCGCGCTGCGCTACTGGATCCTGCCCAACATCGAGCGCTATCGCGAGGACATCGCGCGCATCGCGAGCGAGGCGGCGCGGCAGAGAATCTCGATCGGGCGCATCCACGCGAGCTGGGAAGGACTGCGGCCGCAGCTCGTGCTCGAGCGCGTGACGGTATTCGACGCCGCGGGCCGTCCCGCCCTCGAGCTCTCCCGGGTGGACAACACGCTGTCGTGGCTCTCGCTCGTGACGCTGGAGCCGCGCTTCTACGCGCTCGACATCCACCGCCCGACGCTCAGCGTGCGGCGCGACGCGCGCGGCGTGATCTCGGTCGCCGGCATCGAGCTCGCCGCAGGAGCGGAAGCCGGCGGCTTCGCGCAGTGGCTGCTCCGGCAGCGCGACATCGAGGTGCACGACGCCACCATCGTGTGGCGGGACGAGCTGCGCGGCGCGCCGCCGCTGGAGTTGAAGCGCGTCAACCTGCAGCTCTTCAACCGCGGCGGGCGCCACCGGTTCGGGCTGCGCGCCGAGCCGCCGCCCGAGCTCGCGGCCCCGCTCGACGTGCGCGGGGAATTCGCCGCAGACACGCTGGCCGAGGCCGCCGGCGGCAGCGCGCGGCTGTTCCTCCAGCTCGACTACGCCGACATCGCCGCGTGGCGCGCGTGGGTGCCGTTCCCGATCGAGTTGCCGCGCGGGGCGGGGGCGCTGCGCGCCTGGCTCGGATTCGAGCGCGGCGGGCTTGTCGAGGCGCTCGCCGACGTGCAGCTTGCCGGGGTGCGCGTGCGGCTTGAGACGAACCTGCCGGAGCTCGACCTCGCCGAGCTCGCCGGGCGCATTGGCTGGAAGGCGCTGGAGGGCGGCTTCGAGTTCACCACTTCCAAGCTCGGGCTCGCCACCGCCGACGGGCTCGTGTTCCCGCCCGCCGATTTCTTGCTGCGGGTGAGCGCCGCCGGAGCGCGCCGGCCCGCGCGCGGGGAGCTCCAGGCGAACGCGCTCGAGCTCGGCGCGCTCGTGGCGCTCGCCGCACATCTGCCGCTGCCCGAGGAGGCGCGCAAGCGGATCGCGGCGTTCTCGCCGAAGGGCAGCCTCCACGACCTCGCGGTGCGCTGGAACGGGGACTGGCGCGAACCGACCCAGTACAGCGCGCGCGGGCGCTTTCACAACCTCGCGCTCAATCGTTCAGGCCAGCTGCCGGGATTCAGCGGCGTGAGCGGCAGCCTCGACGGCAACGAGCGCGGCGGCACGCTCTACCTCAACTGCCAGAAGGCGCGGCTGGACCTGCCGCTCGTGTTCCGGGAGCCGCTCGATTTCGACACGCTGACCGCGCAGGTCGCATGGGGGCGCACCGGGAGCGAAACCGAGTTGAGGTTGAACAACGTCTCGTTTTCCAACGCCCACCTCTCCGGCACCGTGTTCGGCAACTACCGCATCGCTGGCTCCGGGCGCGGCTACATAGATCTCACCGGCAGCCTCACGCGCGCCGACGCGCGCTTCGTGCCGCGCTACGTGCCGGTGACGACCGGCAAGAAGACCCTCGCCTGGCTCGATACCGCGTTCGCCGCCGGCCAGTCGAACGACGTTTCGTTGCGCCTCAAGGGCAACCTCGACGAGTTTCCGTTTCCCGAGGGCAAGGGCGGCGTATTCCAGGTGGTGGCCAAGGTGACCGGCGGCACGCTCGAGTACGCGAGCGGCTGGCCGCGGATCGAGAACATCGCGGGCGATCTCGTGTTCCGCGGCCGGCGCATGGATGTGCGCGCGCGCCAGGGCACGATCCTCGGAGTGCGGCTCGCTCGAGTGCACGCCGAGATTCCCGACCTCCTCGCCGAGCAGGAAATGCTGCACGTCGCGGGCGAGGCCGAGGGCCCGACGCGCGAGTTCCTCGCCTTCCTGGAGAAGAGCCCGGTGCTCGGAATGATCGACCACTTCACCGAGGGCTGGCGGGCGGAGGGCACGGGCAAGCTCACGCTCAAGCTCGCGATCCCGCTCGCGGCGACCGAAAAAAGCCGGGTGACGGGCACCTACCAGTTCACCGGCAACACCCTGGTTTCCGACCCGGGCCTGCCGGCGCTCGAGCAGGCGAGCGGGCGCATCGAGTTCACCGAGTCCACGGTGCGCGCCCAGAACGTGACCGGCACCGTGCTCGGCGGCCCGGTCACCATCAGCGCGAACACGGCACGCGACGCCACGGTGCGGGTGAGCGTGCAGGGCCGCGTCAACGCCGATGCCGCGCGCCGCTCCGCCGGGAGCCCGTTCTGGGCGCAGCACCTGCGCGGCACCACCGACTGGCGCGCGCTCTATACCGTGCGCAAGCGCAGCGCTGACGTGGTGATCGAATCGAACCTGCAGGGGCTCGCCGTGGATCTGCCGGCGCCGCTCGCCAAGAGCGCCTCCGAGGCGCTGCCGTTCCGCTTCGAGCGCCGCGCGCTCGCTCCCGGCCAGGAGCGCATCGCGCTCGCCTTCGGCGAGGTGGTGAGCATGAACCTGGTGCGGCGCGTGGAGGACGGGCGCGCTGCGATCGCGCGCGGCGTGGTGCGCTTCGGCGGCGCGGCGGGCGAGCCGGAGCGCTCCGGGGTGTGGGTGAGCGGCGCGGTGAAGGCGCTCGACCTCGACCGCTGGCTCGCGCTCGTGCACCGGGCGGGCGGAGACGGGACGCGCGTGGAATGGGGCGGCGTGGACCTGAAGCTCGGCGCGGTGGACGCGCTCGGCCGACGCTTCGGCGAGGTGACGGTGAGCGCCGCCGCGCAGGGCGGGCAGTGGCGCAGCCACCTCGTCGGCAAGGGGCTGGAAGGCAGCCTCGTGTGGCAGCCGCAGGGGCGCGGGCGGCTGGTCGCGCGCATGAAAACGCTCGCCATCCCCCCTCCCGCCCCCGGCGCGGCCCAGAGCGCGGCGGCGGGCGCGCGCGAGAAGGAGCTGGAGCTGCCGGCGCTCGACGTCACCGCCGAGCAGTTCGTCAACAAGGAGCGGGTGCTCGGGCGCCTCGAGCTCGCCGCGACTCCCGAGGGGCGCGACTGGCGCATCGAGCGGCTGCGCCTCGTCAATCCCGAGAGCGCGCTCACGGTCGAGGGCGTGTGGCAGGGCTGGCTCGCGCAGCCGCGCACGCAGGTGAACGTGAGGCTCGAGACCTCCGATGTCGGCAGGCTGCTCGCGCGCTTCGGATACCCGGAGGGCGTGCGCCGCGGCAGCGCGAAGCTCGAGGGGGTGCTCTCGTGGACCGGCGCGCCCTACGACTTCGACTACCCGACGCTCTCCGGCAACTTCGTGCTGGAGGCGGCCAAGGGCCAGTTCGTCAAGCTCGAGCCGGGGATCGCCAAGCTCCTCGGCGTGCTTTCCCTGCAGGCGCTGCCGCGGCGCATCACGCTCGATTTCCGCGACATCTTCAGCGAGGGCTTTGCCTTCGACGAGATCGTCGGCGCGGTGAAGATCAGCCGCGGCGTCGCCACGACCGACGGCCTGCGCATCCAGGGGCCCTCGGCGCGGGTGACGATGAGCGGCGAGGTGGACCTCGCGCGGGAGACGCAGAAGATCAGGGTGCGGATCACGCCGCACCTGAGCGACAGCGTTTCGATCGCCGGTGCGCTGATCGGCGGCCCGGTCGCGGGGGTGGCGGCTTTTCTCGCCCAGAAGGTGCTGAAGGATCCCCTCGACCAGCTCGTCTCCTACGAGTACAGCGTGACCGGCACCTGGTCCGATCCCAGCGTCGTCCGGATCGAGCGCCCCGCCGAGGGCGAGAGGGCGCCGGAGAAGAGCACGCCGTGACGAGATGGCTCCTCGGAGCGGGGCTCGCCGCCGCGGGATTTAGCGCTGCGGCCCAGGCCTTCGTGGTGCCGCCGGAGCTGTGGGACCGGCCGCGCACCGGCCGCGCGGTGCTCGAGCAGCCGGTGCTGAGGCAAGCGGTGCAGACCTGGCTCGCGCAGCCCGCGGCGCGCGTGCTGATCCGCCACGGCCCCGGACAAGAGTCGGTGCTCGCCGCCGAGGAGCTGCGCTCGTGGCTGATCGCGTTCGCAGTCGAGCCCGCGCGCATCGCGCTGCGCGGCGATCTGACAGCGTCGGAGCCGCTGCGAATCGAGGTGGTCAAGGACGATGACAGTGGCGGGCGCTGAATGCGTCGTTCGTGGGGGGCGGGAGCGCGCAAGCACGGAAGGGCGAGGAGCCCCATCGCTCTTGCGGGGAGCGGAGGTAGTTCAGTGAGCGCCGCGCGTTCATCCTTCGGGAAGCCCGGGCCACGCCACGCCAGGGCGGGCGCTCCGGCCACGCTCGCGCGCGTTGCGGCGGTGCAAATGGCCTCCGGCCCCCGCGTCGAGGACAACCTCGAGGAGGCCGCGCGGCTGATCGAGATGGCGGTGGAACAGGGCGCGCGGCTCGTGGCGCTGCCGGAGCACTTCGCGATCATGGGCATGAGCGAGCACGACAAGGTGAAGGCGCGCGAGAAGCAGGGCCGCGGGCCGATCCAGGAATTCCTGTCGGCGGCGGCGAAAAGGCATCGCATCTGGCTGGTCGGCGGCTCGGTCCCGCTCGAGGCGACAGTCCCGGACAAGGTGCGCAATAGCTGCCTGGTGTACGATGACAGCGGGCGGCTCGCCGCGCGCTACGACAAGATCCATCTCTTCGACTTCGAGATGGGCAGGGAGCGCTATGCGGAGAGCCGCACCATCGAGCCGGGCCGGAAGGTCGTCACGGTGGACTCGCCCTGCGGGCGGCTCGGGCTCTCGATCTGCTACGATTTGCGTTTCCCGGAGCTCTACCGCGCGATGAAGGAGGTGGACATCATCCTGGTGCCCTCGGCCTTCACCGAGACGACCGGGCGCGCGCACTGGGAGACGCTGATCCGGGCGCGCGCGATCGAGAACCTCGCCTACGTGCTCGCGCCGGCGCAGGGCGGCTACCACGCGAACGGGCGCGAGACCCACGGCGACAGCATGATCGTGGACCCGTGGGGCGTGGTGCTCGATCGGCTGCCGCGCGGCTCGGGCGTGGTGGTGGCCGGGGTCAACCTCGAGCACCTCGGGCGCCTGCGCAGGAGCCTGCCGGCGCTCGAGCACCGCACGCTTCGTCGCTGCTGAATCCGTCACACGTGAGATGCGGAACGAATGAAACCTGAAGACCGCGGCCAGATCCGCCCCCTCGAGCAGGAGAGCCCGTTCGCGACGGCGAACGAGGTGCTGCTCGCGCCGTATGCGCTCGACGCGAACCGCCTCGAGGCGGTGTTCGGGCAGATCCTCGCGCACCGCGTGGACCACGCCGATCTCTACTTCCAGTACACGCGCAGCGAGTCCTGGAGTCTGGAGGAGGGCATCGTCAAGTCCGGGTCCTTCAACATCGAGCAAGGGGTGGGCGTGCGCGCGGTGAGCGGCGAGAAGACCGCCTTCGCCTATTCCGACGACATCAGCCTGCCCGCGCTCGAGGCGGCGGCGCGCGCGACGCGCGCCATCGCCCGGCAGGGCAAGAGCGGGCGCGCGCAGGTCGCGCGGCGCGCGCCCGGGCACAATCTCTACGCGCCCCGCGATCCCCTCGCGAGCCTGGACGATGCGGCGAAGGTCGCGCTGCTCGAGCGCATCGAGCGCCACGCGCGCGCGCTCGATCCCCGCGTGAAGCAGGTGATGGCCTGGCTCGCCGGCGAGTACGAGGTGGTGCTGGTCGCGCGCTCCGACGGCGTGCTCGCCGCCGACGTGCGCCCGCTCGTGCGGCTGTCGCTGCAAGTGATCGTGGAGCAGAATGGACGGCGCGAGCAGGGCAGCTCGGGCGGCGGCGGGCGCTTCGATTACTCGTACTTCACCGACGAGGTGCTGCGCGACTACGCGAAGAAGGCAGTGGACCAGGCGCTCGTCAACCTCGAGGCGCGACCCGCGCCCGCAGGCACGATGACGGTGGTGCTCGGCCCGGGCTGGCCGGGTGTGCTGCTGCACGAGGCGGTCGGCCACGGGCTCGAGGGCGACTTCAACCGCAAGGGCACCTCCGCGTTCAGCGGGCGCATCGGCGAGCGAGTGGCCGCTCCGGGCGTCACGGTGGTGGACGACGGCACGCTCGCGCGCCGGCGGGGCTCGCTCAACATGGACGACGAGGGCCACCCGACGCAGTGCAACGTGCTGATCGAGAACGGCGTGCTGCGCGGCTACATGCAGGATAGCCTCAACGCGCGCCTGATGAAAGTCGCGCCCACCGGCAACGGGCGGCGCGAATCGTACGCCCACATCCCGATGCCGCGCATGACCAACACCTACATGCTGAACGGAGACCGCGACCCGCAGGAGATCATCGCCTCGGTGAAGAGCGGCCTCTACGCGGTCAACTTCGGCGGCGGGCAGGTGGACATCACCAGCGGCAAGTTCGTGTTCTCCGCATCCGAGGCCTACGTGATCGAGAACGGCCGGATCGCCTGGCCGGTGAAGGGCGCGACGCTCATCGGCAACGGCCCCGACGCGCTCACCCGCGTCGCGCTGATCGGCAACGATCTCGCGCTCGACCCCGGGGTGGGCACCTGCGGCAAGGAGGGCCAGAGCGTTCCGGTCGGGGTGGGACAGCCCACGCTGCGCATCGACGGGCTCACCGTGGGCGGCACCGCTTCCTGAAGGCGCGGGGCGGCCGGCAGCGCAAGGGATCGGAAAATCGAAAGGTATCCTCCTTCCTCCGGCGCTCCAGCCACGCTTCCCGTGCTGCCGGTGCCTCGGGGGGCGCCTCCTGATATAATGCTTTGATTTTTCGGGCAGAAGCTGCCATGCAGTACAAGACCGACGATATCCGCGTCAAGGAGATCAAGGAGCTCGTGCCGCCCTCGCACGTGCTGCGCGAGTTTCCCTGCTCCGAGAAGGCGGCCAGAACCACCTACGAGACGCGCCAGGCGATCCATCGCATTCTGCACGGGGCGGACGATCGGCTCCTCGTCATCATGGGGCCATGCTCGATCCACGACGTGAAGGCGGCCAAGGAATACGCCGGCAAGCTCAAGCGCGAGAAGGACCGGCTCGCGAACGAGCTGCTGGTGGTGATGCGGGTGTACTTCGAGAAGCCGCGCACCACGGTGGGCTGGAAGGGGCTGATCAACGATCCCTACCTCGACGGCAGCTTCCGGATCAACGAGGGACTGCGCATCGCGCGCCAGCTCCTGCTCGACCTCGACGAGATGGGCATGCCGGTCGCATGCGAGTTCCTCGACGTGATGACGCCCCAGTACATCGCCGACCTCGTGTCGTGGGGCGCGATCGGGGCGCGCACCACGGAATCCCAAGTGCACCGCGAGCTCGCCTCGGGGCTGTCCTGCCCGGTCGGTTTCAAGAACGGTACCGACGGCAACATCAAGATCGCGGTGGACGCGATCCGCGCGGCGCAGGCCCCGCACCATTTTCTCGCCGTCACCAAGGGCGGGCACTCCGCGATCGTCTCCACCACCGGCAACGAGGACTGCCACATCATCCTGCGCGGCGGCTCCAAGCCCAACTACGATGCGGCGAGCGTGGATGCCGCCGCCAAGAGCCTCGCCGAGGCCGGCATTCCGGCGCGGCTCATGATCGACTTCAGCCACGGCAATTCCGCCAAGAAGCCGGAGCGCCAGCTCGAGGTCGCGCAGGATGTCGCGCGCCAGATCGCGGGGGGCGAGGATCGCATCATCGGCGTCATGGTCGAGAGCCACCTCAAGGCCGGGCGCCAGGACCTCGTGCCGGGGAAGGAGCTCGTCTACGGCGTGAGCATCACCGACCCCTGCATCGGCTGGGAGGACAGCCGCAAGATCCTCGAGCTGCTGGCGCAGGCGGTGCGCTCCCGCAGGCTCAAGGCCCAGGCCGAGCAGTAGGCGCGGCGCACCCGCGCGAGGCTGATACCATAGCGTCGGGACCGGAGGGTGCGGTTCCGGGGGACGGACGACACATGGCGCAGGACGAAGCGGAGAGCGTGCGGGGAGCGGGGGGGCTCGAGCACCTGGAGCGGGTCGGCTCGGGCACCGCGATCGCCGAGGAGATCTTCGGGCTGGTCGGAAAATCGCCGTTCTTCGCCGAGTTCTCGCGCGAGGACGTCTCGATCCTCGCCGGCTACATGGACGTCTACCGCGCACAACCGGGCGATCCCCTCATCCGCGAGGGCGAAGGCGGCGACTTCATGCTGCTCATCATCGAGGGCGCGGTGGACATCTTCAAGAAGGGTCTGCGCGGCCACCAGCAGCACATGACCACCGTCGGGCCGGGGATGACGCTCGGGGAGATGTCCATGATAGACGGCGAGCCGCGCTTCGCGACCTGCGTCGCGGTGCAGACTACCGAGTTCGCGGTGCTGCACCGCGACGACATGGCAAAGATCATCCTCGACCATCCCGGCCTCGGCGCGAAGATCCTGGTGAAGCTCGTCTCCATGCTCTCCGCGCGCCTGCGCCAGACGAGCGCCCGACTGCTCCAGTACATGGAGCGCGCGGAGTAGCGCCGCGCGGCCGGCTGGAGCGATTCGGCCACCGAGATCGCGGAGAACGCGGAGGGTGAGAATTCGGCAGCGGTTTGCCTCCTCACTCGCCCTTCTCTGCGAACTCTGTGTCCTCTGCGGCCAGCCGGCCTTGGCCCCGCTGGCGCTCGCCGCCGGCATCGAGCTGCGCGACGACCGGGGGAAGACGGTGGCGCTCGCCGCCCCCGCTCAGCGCATCGTCGCGCTGGCCCCCCATCTCGCCGAGCTCGCCTTCGCTGCCGGCGCGGGCGGGCGGCTCGTCGGCGCCGCGCGCTTCAGCGACTATCCGCCCGAGGCGCGGGGAATCGCGCGGGTGGGGGATGCCGCGCGCGTTGACCTCGAGCGCATCGCCGCGCTCGCGCCCGACCTCGTGCTCGCCTGGCGCAGCGGCAACCAGGTCGCGGACGTCGAGCGGCTCGAGCGGCTGGGCTATGCGGTATTCGTGACCGAGCCGCAGCGGCTCGCCGACATTCCGCGCCTCACGCGCGCGATCGGGACGCTGGCGGGCACCTCGCCCGAGGCGGAGCGCAGCGCGGGCGCGTTCGAGCGCGACGTCGCGGCGCTCGCCGCGCGCTTCGAGCGGGCGGGCGCGGTGCGCGTGTTCTACGAGATCTGGCATCGGCCGCTCATTACGGTGAACGGCCGGCACCTGATCAGCGACGTGCTGCGGATCTGCGGCGGCGTCAACGTGTTCGCCGACGCGCCGCTGCTCACGCCCACCGTCTCGCCCGAGGCGGTGCTCGCCGCGCGCCCCGAGGCGGTGATCGGCGGGGGGTCGGCGGACACCCCGCAGCAGTTCGCCGCGCAGTGGCGGCGCTTTCCCGCGGCGGCGCTGAGGGGGCTGCCGGTGTTCCACGTGCATCCGGACCTCATCCAGCGGCAGACGCCGCGCATCGTGGAAGGCGCGAGAGCGGTGTGCGCGGCGCTGGAGAAAGTTCGAGCCGGCGGCCGGAGCACTGGGACCGCCGGGAAAGACGGGAAAAACGACTGAACCGCGGGCCGCGTCACGGCAGCCGGATGAGCGGCTCGAAGAAATGATATTCGTGAAGCGCCTCGACGAATTCGATGATGCCGACGAACCAGATGAACCAGACGACATCGCCCATGGTGCGGCGAAAGAGTTTCGGGTTCACCGTGTACGCGTCCGGCTCGCTGAGCTTCGCGAGATCGGGGAACAGGCGCGGGGTGCGCGCGCAGTATTCGTCGTATGCGGGTCCGAATCTCGCGCGCAGCGACCTTTCTTCACGCTCGATCACCGGAAGGTATCCGATCAGGACGATCGAGGTCAGGGCGATACCCATCGTGAATGTTTCGGTCGCGAATCCGATGCCGGCGAAGCCGAGCAAGGAAAAGAAATAGAGCGGATTGCGGCTGATGGAGTAGGGGCCCGTGGTGATCAACTGCGAATCCTTGTAGCCGCTGACGTAGAGCGAGCACCAGAGCCGGCCGACGGTCGCGATCCCGACGAGCACGAGCCCGGCCAGAAACAGCGTGATGGAAACGATGCTTCCTTCGTGGGCGCTGCCCGTCGCCAGAACGACGAAGAAGAACGCGGCCGCGAAAATTCTCGATACCAGAAGCCGGCGGGTCGAAACGATTTCTCCGATCCGTTGGAGCATTTCAGTGGATGCCGTGACCGTCGCGGCCCGGATGCCTGGTTCGTTACCTCGTCACTCGTCACCGGTCCGTAGAACCCGGAAATCGGATCTCGCGGAACCGCAGCGCTAGGGGCTCCAGAAAAACAGCTCGTAGCTCATCAGCACGATCTCGATCAGGATCAAGATCACGATGTAGAGCTCGAGCCGCACCAGGTGCCGCGTCTCGCGCAACTGGATCAGGGTCTGCGCCGTGTGCGCGATGAGATCGAGCTTGCGTCCCAGCGCCTCCTGGCGTTCGCGGATCTCGAACTCGTCCTCGAGCCGGATGAACAGGCCTTCGAGCTCGGGCCGTTCCCACAGAAGCTCGGGCTTCTCCGCCACCGCCACGCGCCCCACCATCATGTGCTCGGTGAGCAGCATTGCGCCGATATCGCGCACGAGCTCGGCCGCCTGTCCGGGAATGCGCCCGCGCCGCCGCAGCTCGGCGGCGAGCGGCTCGACGCGGTCGAAGCTCTCGGCGATCTGCGCCTCGTAGTAGGCGAGCACCACGCTCTTGGAGAGCACGTCGGCGACGATCTGCAGCCGCTCGATGTCGTCCTGCGCGATGTAGACGCGCTCACCGCGCATGCCCTCGTGCGTCCTGGGCTCGACGCGGATTTCCACTTCTTCGTTCTCGACGGCGGCGAGCGGCCCTTCGGCGAGCGGGCGGATCTGGGCGAGAAAGGCGGCCTCCTCCGGCTCCGTCACGTCGAAGAAGACCACCACCCCGTAGCGGAACAGCACCGCGAGCCCGCCCCCCGGAACTGCCACCGCGAGCGGATTCGAAGCGATGCGCGAGTCGTCTTTCCATGCGCGCAAATCTATGCGCTCGGCGACGAGCAGCGCGCGCGCCTTGAAGTCCGGTCGCAGGGGCATGGAAGGCTCGAGAGCGAAATCGCGCGGGCCCGCCATTCTACCCCAGCCGCCCGCGGGCGACTGCGGGCTCGGAGCGTGCAGCGGAGCCGAAAGTAGGGGCTGCGACCCGCCCGGTTTCGGGACCGGCCAGAAGTCGGGAGGGCGGCTCCCGCAGCCTGGAAAGGGAGCCGATGATAAGGAGCCGTTTTAGCGAAGAACAAGCGGTCGCGGTCCTGTGACCTGCCCAGGGATTTTCGGGCCACTCATAAATGGAGAACGGCTCCCTGGTTGGTGGAATCGTAACGTGTCTTGAACTCGATCGGGGTGAGATCCTCAAGGCTCGAATGCGGACGGACGTGATTGTAATGCCGACGCCAGGTCTCGATGACCACGCACGCCTCCTCGCGGCTGCGGAACCACTCGAGCGAGAGGCACTC
>DATLZE010000033.1:0-31518 GCA_035574195.1 Burkholderiales bacterium
CCGCCGCATACAATGAAATCTGCTCGAGGTGCCCGTAGCTCAACCGGATAGAGCACCGGCCTTCTAAGCCGGGGGTTGTGGGTTCGATTCCCGCCGGGCGCGCCACTCTTGCAGAATTCGAAGTACAGGGCGCAGAACAGAAGACCTGCGTTTTGCGCTCTGCATTGCGGTTACGGTGGCAGTAGCTCAACGGTAGAGTACCGGATTGTGATTCCGGGTGTTGTGGGTTCGAATCCCATCTGCCACCCCAAAATTCGCTGCGATCCGGCGAATTTTTTTCGGAATCGGCCCGACGATCTTCTTCGCGGGCCATACCCGGTCATCATCCTTCATGGCCTTACGCCCGCTCATGGCCGCGCTTGCACACTTCGAAATCAGGGTAGCCATGAAACATGCGGGTTAGGATTTCGCACGCAACAGCCGCTGCTGTTCGCGGCGCCAGGCCTTCTCCCGCTCGGCCGCGCGTTTGTCGTACTGCTTCTTGCCCCGGGCGAGCCCGATCTCGAGCTTGATGAGCCCGCCTTTGTAATGCAGATCGAGCGGCACCAGCGTATAGCCGGCGCGCTCCACGCTGCCGATCAAGCGGCTGATTTCGGCGGCGTTGAGCAGGAGCTTTCTGGTGCGCGTCGGGTCGGCACGGACGTGGGTGGAGGCGGTGGGCAGCGGGCTCACGTGGCAGCCGATGAGGAACAGCTCCCCGTCCTTCACTACCACGTAGGCTTCCTTGATCTGGACACGCCCCGCGCGGATCGCCTTGACCTCCCAGCCTTGGAGCGCCAGGCCGGCTTCGAGGCGCTGCTCGATAAAATAGTCGTGGAACGCCTTTTTGTTCTGGACGATGCTCATGGGGCTGGCCGTGCTCGGGCCATTGTACCAGCGGGGTCGGGGCATCCCTTCCCGCTGCACGGACTCTGACGCCGGTGTCTGACGTCAACCGCAGCGTGCTGGTCGGCCATACGCCGGAGCAGATGTTCGCGCTGGTGGACGCGGTCGAGGAATACCCCCGCTTTCTGCCCTGGTGCGGCGGCGCCCGCGTGCTCCACCGCGACGAGCGCAAGACGCGCGCCGAGATCCTCATCAACTATCACGGCATCCGGCACAGCTTCACCACCGAGAACGAGAAGACTGCGCCGCGGGAGATGTTGATCCGCCTGGTGGAAGGGCCGTTTCGCCGGCTCGACGGCACTTGGCGCTTCAACGCGCTCGGCGACCACGCGTGCAAGATCGAGCTCAGGCTGCATTATGAATTCTCCAGCCGCCTGCTCGAGAAACTGGTCGGGCCGGTGTTCAACCACATCGCGAATACGCTGGTGGAGGCCTTTGTCCGGCGCGCCGAGCAGGTCTATGGCCGGGAAACACGGTGAACTGTGAACGAGAAAACCCGGCTCCATGTTGAAGTCGTGTACGCACTTCGCGATGAGCAGGTCCTCGTCGCGCTTGAGGTGGAGCAGGGTACCACCGTGCGTGAGGCGGTCGAGCGCTCCGGGCTGCCGGAGCGCTTTCCGGGGTTGCAGATCGCGCCCGGGCGCGTCGGTGTTTTCGGCCGGGTGGTGCCGCTCGAATTCCGCCTGCGAGACGGCGACCGCGTCGAGATCTACCGCCCGCTTCTCGCCGATCCCAAGCAGGCGAGGCGAGAAAAGGCCGTGCCCCCCGGCGCGGGCCCGCGGCGATCGCGGTGATTCGCCGCGGGCTACTTGCAGTTGGTGTCCACCGCGCGCTGCGCCTTCGCGATCTCGGCCGCGTACTGGGCGTCTTCCAGGAACACGCGCTCGCCGGTCCTGGGGTCCACGCGCGCGATGCGTTGGCCTTCCTGCAGGCTCTTGAGATAGGCGCGAGCGCTCTCGCATGCGTAGCGCCGCTCCTGTTCTTCGGCCGCCTTCTTCTCCTCTTTCTGGCGCGCCTCCTCCCGCTCGAGCATGCGCTTGCGGAATTCGGCGTCGCGTTCGGCGAGCGACTTCGGCTGGGGAGCGGCCGAGGGCGCTTGGGCGCCGGGGGCGCTCTTGATACCGGTCTGCACTTCCTTCGTGCCGGGGGGGCATTGGGCGGCGTACTCGACGCGTCCGTCCTTGGAGACGCACTTCAGAAGCTGGCCGTGGGAAACGGCCGGAGCGAGCGCGAGCAACGCGAGCGCGATCAGTTTTTTCACGGGACCCCCGTTTCCGTCGCTGCGGATTCGCGATGGCAGTTCAACATAGCGATTTCCCGCCGCTGCGTCAATCAATTAACGCGCGGATTGCTTGGCCGTTGACGGCGACGTGCGTATAATACGTTTTTTGCGAAGGGTCGAGAACATGCGCTTGGTGCAGAAAGCCCTGACCTTCGACGATGTCTCGCTGATCCCCGCTCACTCCTCAGTCCTCCCGCGCGAAGTCAGTCTCAGAACCCAGCTCACCCGCGGCATCACGCTCAACATCCCCGTGGTGTCGGCCGCGATGGATACCGTCACCGAAGCGCGCCTCGCGATCGCGATCGCGCAGGAAGGCGGTATCGGCATCATCCACAAGAACATGTCACCCAAGGCGCAGGCTGCCGAGGTGACCAAGGTCAAGCGCTTCGAGAGCGGCATCGTCAAGGATCCGATCACGATCACGCCCGATATGAAGGTGCGCGACGTGCTCGAGCTCACCCGCCAGCACAAGATCTCGGGACTGCCGGTGATCAATAGCGCGGGACGCGTGATCGGCATCGTCACCAACCGCGATCTGCGCTTCGAGACCAAGCTCGACCAGCCGGTGCGCAACATCATGACTCCGCGCGAGCGGCTGGTCACGGTCCGCGAGGGCGCGAGCCGCGAAGAGGCGATGGCGCTCATGCACAAGCACCGGCTCGAGCGCGTGCTCGTCGTGAGCCGGAACTTCGAGCTGCGGGGGCTGATCACGGTGAAGGACATCCTCAAGTCCACCGAGCATCCCGACGCGTGCAAGGATCGCCTCGGGCGGCTGCGGGTGGGCGCCGCGATCGGAGTGGGCGAGGGCACCGAGGAGCGCGCCGAGGCATTGATCGAGGCGGGCGTGGACGTGATCGTGGTGGACACGGCCCACGGGCACTCCAAGAACGTGCTCGAGCGTGTGAAATGGGTCAAGCGCAACTATCCCAGGATACAGGTGATCGGAGGCAATGTCGCTACCGCGGCCGGGGCCAAGGCGCTGGTGGACCACGGAGCGGACGGCGTGAAGGTCGGCATCGGCCCGGGCTCGATCTGCACCACTCGCATCGTCGCCGGTGTGGGGATCCCCCAGATCACGGCGATTGCCAACGTGGCGAAAGGGCTCGCGAGAAGCGGGGTGCCCATCATCGCCGACGGGGGCATCCGCTACTCCGGCGATATCGCCAAGGCGATCGCCGCCGGCGCGCACGCGGTGATGATCGGCAGTCTGTTCGCCGGTACCGAGGAGTCGCCGGGCGAGATCGAGCTCTACCAGGGCCGTTCCTACAAGTCCTACCGCGGCATGGGCTCGCTCTCCGCCATGCAGCAGGGCGCGGCCGACCGCTATTTCCAGGACGAGCAGCCCGATACCGAGAAGCTGGTGCCCGAGGGCGTCGAGGGGCGGGTGCCGTACAAGGGACCGCTCGCCTCGCTGCTGCTGCAGCTGATGGGGGGGTTGCGCTCGAGCATGGGTTATCTCGGCTGCTCGACGGTGGAGGAGGTGCGCAAGAAGGCCGAATTCGTCGAAATCACGCCGGCAGGCATCCGTGAATCGCACGTGCACGACGTGCAGATCGTCAAGGAAGCGCCCAATTATCGCGTGGAGTAAAGCGTGAAATGTGAAACGTGAAACGTGCGCGGGATCGGGCCGGGACTTCGTTTCACATTTCACCCTTCACGTTTCACGCGTAGATGCAGCACGAGAGAATCCTCATCCTCGACTTCGGCGCGCAGTACACGCAGCTGATCGCGCGGCGTGTGCGCGAGGCGCATGTCTACTGCGAAATCCATCCCTTCGACGTAGGCGAACAGCTCGTGCGCGATTTCGCCCCGCGCGGTGTCATCCTCTCCGGGGGGCCCGCCTCGGTATGGGAGGGCGGCACGCCACGCGCCCCGCAGGCGGTGTTCGAGCTGGGCGTGCCGGTACTCGGTATCTGCTACGGCATGCAGACCATGGCGGCCCAGCTCGGCGGCAAGGTCGAGATGGGGGCGGTGCGGGAATTCGGCTACGCCGAGGTGCGCGCTCGCGGGCACTCCGCGCTGCTCGAGGGCATTCAGGATCGCGCAAGCGCCGAGGGTCACGGGCTGCTCGACGTATGGATGAGCCACGGCGATCGGGTAACCGAGCTGCCCCCGGGTTTCGAGGTGATCGCCTCCAGCGCCGACTGCCCCATCGCGGGAATGGCGGACGAGAGTCGCCGGTTCTACGGCGTGCAGTTCCATCCCGAGGTCACGCACACGCGCCAGGGCCGGGCGATCCTCGAGCGCTTCGTGCGGAAAATCTGCGGGCTCCGCGGCGACTGGAATATGCCCGATTACATCGGCGAGGCGGTGGCGCATATCCGCTCCGAGGTGGGAAGCGAGGAGGTCGTGCTCGGGCTCTCGGGCGGCGTGGATTCCTCGGTGGCGGCAGCGCTGATCCACCGTGCGATCGGCGCGCAGCTCACCTGCATCTTCGTGGACCACGGCTTGCTGCGGCTGAACGAGGCCGAACAGGTGCTCGACATCCTGTCCCGCAGTCTCGGCGTGAAGGTGGTCCACGTGGATGCCAGCGCGCAGTTCCTCGAGCGGCTGAAGGGCGTCACCGATCCCGAGGACAAGCGCCGGATCATCGGGCGCGAGTTCATCGAGGTATTCCAGCGCGAAGCGGCCAAACTGCCGCGCGTGAAATGGCTCGCCCAAGGCACGATCTATCCGGACGTGATCGAATCGGCCGGAGCGAAGACGAAAAAGGCGCAGTCCATCAAGTCGCACCACAACGTCGGCGGGCTGCCCGAGACGCTGCACCTGAAGCTGCTCGAGCCGCTGCGCGAACTGTTCAAGGACGAGGTGCGCGAGCTCGGCGCTGCGCTCGGGCTGCCGCGCGAGATCCTCTATCGCCACCCGTTCCCCGGGCCGGGGTTGGGCGTGCGCATCTTGGGCGAGGTGAGAGCCGAATACGCCGATCTGCTGCGGCGCGCCGACGCGATCTTCATCGAGGAGCTGCGCGCCTCCGGATGGTACGACAAGACGGCGCAGGCCTTCGCCGTCTTCCTCCCGGTGAGATCGGTGGGCGTGATGGGCGACGGGCGCACCTACGAGCACGTGATTGCGCTGCGCGCGGTACAGACCGAGGACTTCATGACCGCCCAATGGGCGGAACTTCCGCATGCGCTGCTCTCGCGCGTGGCGAACCGCATCATCAACGAGGTGCGCGGCGTAAACCGCGTGGTCTACGACATCTCCGGCAAGCCGCCGGCGACCATCGAGTGGGAATGAAAATTCGGTCCGGAATTTCGGGGATTGAGTGAAAGGCGCCGCCGCATCGCCCTGGTTCGGCGGATCTTCGTGGCGGCTTGCAGGGGGAAATTATCATGGGTGACGAAGAATTCATGCGGGAAGCCCTTTCACTCGCCCGCGCGGCCGCGGCGGCTGGGGAGGTGCCCGTCGGCGCGGTGGTGGTGAGGGAGGGCGCGGTGATCGGCCGTGGGCACAACCGCCCGATCTCGGAGCGCGATCCCACCGCGCACGCCGAGGTGCTCGCCTTGCGCGACGCGGCTGCGCGCCTCGGCAATTACCGCCTCGAGGGCTGCACGCTCTACGTTACTGTCGAGCCGTGCGCGATGTGCGCCGGAGCAATCCTGCACGCGCGTATCGCGCGCCTCGTTTACGGAGCGGCCGATCCCAAGGCGGGCGCGTGCGGCAGCGTGGTGAATCTGCTCGCGGAAAGGCGCCTCAATCATCACGCCACCGCCACCGGGGGGGTGATGGCCGAGGAGGCGGCACGCCTGCTGCAGGATTTTTTCTCGGAGCGCCGCAGGGCGGCTGGACGTGGCTAGGATCCGCATCGAACTCGGCTCCCAGAGGCTCGATCTGTTCGACGAGGAGGGGCGGCTGATCAAGCGCTATGCGGTCTCCACTTCGAGGAAGGGGGCGGGGGAGCAGAACGGCAGCTATTGCACGCCGCGCGGGCGCCACGTGATCCGCGCCAAGATCGGAGCGGGCCAGCCGCTCAACGCGGTCTTTGTCGAGCGGCGCCCGACCGGCGAGATCTACAGCGCGGAGCTCGCCGCCCGCCATCCCGGCCGGGACTGGATCCTTACCCGCATCTTGTGGCTCTCGGGCTGCGAGCCTGGGTTCAATCGCCTGGGCAGCGTGGACACGATGCGTCGCTATATCTACATCCACGGCAGTCCCGATACCGTGGAGATGGGCAAACCCGGCTCCATAGGCTGCATTCGGATGCGCAATCAGGATATTGTCGAGCTGTTCGATCTGGTCGCACCAGGCACAGTTGTTGATATTGTCGAGTAATCAGATACATATAACATGAAGTTCCTGTTCTTTCTCAGGCCTGGAAAGCGCGTCGCAGCATGTTGTCGAACTCAATTAGTGGTGGCTCTACCAGCACTGCCATATATCTGTTGTAGCTGAGGCGCACAGGATTGTGCGCCGCGCAAAATTTCGCTACATTGTGCGCCGCAAATACCGCGAGTGCGGGCGTTTGAGAAAGGCGGCGCATGAAGCTCCAAGACAAGGTCGCGATCATCACCGGGGCGGGCCGGGGCATCGGTCAGGCCACTGCGGTCAAGTTTGCGAGGGAGGGCGCCAAAGTCGTCGTCTGCGACCTTCACCCTGAATGGATCGAGGAAACCGTGCGGCTTTGCAAGGAGACGCGCGGCGATGCCTTCGGCTTTGTCGCCGACGTGCGCGACATGCGGGCGCTCGAACGCATGGTCGAGAAGACTGTCGCCCGGTGGGGGCGGGTGGACTGCCTGGTGAATAACGCCGGCATCGTGATGGACGCCCAGCTCAAGAACATGACCGAGGAGCAGTTCGACCGGGTGATCGAGATCAACCTCAAGGGCGTCTACAACTGCACCAAGGCGGTTGTGGACACCATGCTCAGGCAGCAGTCGGGCGTGATCCTGAATGCCTCTTCCATCGTCGGTCTCTACGGCAACTTCGGGCAAACCAACTATGCCGCAGCCAAGTTCGGCGTGATCGGAATGGTCAAGACCTGGGCGCGCGAGCTGGGACGCAAGGGTATTCGCGCCAACGCCGTGTGCCCGGGATTTATCGAGACTTCGATCATCCGCACGATCCCCGAGCGCGTGCTGCGCGCGCTCGAGGAAAAAGTCCCTCTCGGGCGCCTGGGCCGCCCCGAGGAAATCGCCAACACTTTTGCCTTCCTCGCTTCCGACGAGGCGAGCTACATCAACGGCGCGGTGATCGAGGTCAGCGGCGGACTGACGCTCTGAGGAGCGCCAGTCCAGGAGGCAACGACCGTTCGGCTGCGCGCAGAAGGCGCTCCTCCATCGCTGAGGATCATCCGCCGTTGACCGCGCCGCCGGTTCTAGGGCGCAGGCTTATCCTGGTGCTCGATACCGAGCACGCGGATTCTCGCTCTCCCCACCCAGTCGAGCAGCGCAACGAGATCGCCGAGCAACTCGCCCTCGACGAGCTTGATGTGGGTGGCGTCCGCCCGCAACTGGCCGAAAGTCGGGTCCACCGCGAGCCAGCGTCCTTCGATCAGGCTCTCGGCCCAGCTGTGATAGAGGAAGCCGTCGAGCTGTTCGGAGTAGGCGAGCCCGTTCACGATGCGCGTGGGGATGCCTGCCGCGCGGGCGAGCGCTGCGTAGAGGTAGGCGTGGCCCTGGCATTCGGCCCTGCGCTTTTCCAGCACGTCGAGCGCCGAAAACACGTCGATCGGCGCCTTCTCGACGTTGGCGTCGAGCCAGCGGATGATGCGGGCGATGCGTTCCAGGGGCTCCTCCGCGCCCGCGACGATCTCGGCGGCGAGCCGCCGGACCGAGGGATCGTTGCTCTGCACCGTGATCGAGGGCTGGAGGTATTTCTCGCGCGCGAAAGGCGTCTCCTCGAGCACGCCTGTCGCCGGCACCCGCATCTCGCACACGATTTCGTCCCCTGCGCGCGCGCAGCGCTGCGCTGCGTCAGAGGGCGGCACGCGCTGCGTCCCGCTCAACGCGATTCGCAGGGCGCTCACCGCGCGCGCGCGCTCGAGCGGGGTATCGGGCCGGATCAGGCTGTATTCGATCAACCCTTCGTTCTTGTTGAGGCTCGCGAGCACGAGGTAGCGCCTCGCGCGGTCCTCGTCCTCGAGCGCCGAGATCATCACTCCTCGTCCCCCGATCTCGAACGCGGGCCGGCCCTGCTGGTCCACCCAGGTCACGACGCGCTGCCCGTGTAGGCTGGTCTCGATCCGGAACCCGGGACGGCTCATGAAGTCGCTCCTCTCGTAGGCGAGCACGCGCTGTGTCACTTCGGCAATCGTCTGGAGCTGGCCGTTGTAGACGTGAAACGCGTAGTCGCGCCCGAGCGCGATGCCGTGCAACACCGGGTAGAGCATGATCGCGCTCGAGGGGTAGATGCGGGGCGGGGCCGGCAAGCGCTGCCGGCTGGGCCGACCGCCCGCGACGATCTCGGTGGAGAGATCTTCACCCTCCCGCCGTCCCGAGATGCGGAGCGCGCTGCCGTCTATGGTGTAATCGTAGGTGAACTCGACGAGGGTGAGATCGGGGTTGACCAGGTCCCGCGACCTGAGGTTGATCCTCTTTTGGAAGCCCAGGAAGCGCAGCAGGAACGCGGCCTCGGAGTGGATTTCGTAGTAGCGGGGGTGATCGCCACCCGCGGGACGGATCGAGAAGCGAGTGAAGCCGATCTTCTCGCCGTTGAAGACGATCCCGGTCCAGTACTCGGAGAAGGGCAGCTTCGCCAGATCGTATTGCACCGGGGAGGCGGGCGGGGAACCCGCCTCGTGGAAGTAGGCGCCGATCTGTGCGTCAACGATGCGGTCCACGAGCCCCGCGCACCCGCCCAGCGCGAGCGCGAGTGCGCAGCAGGCACCAGTCGCCACGGACCGCCACCGCGTGCCGAACATACTCTTGCCGCCGGCAACCGCCCCGGCCGCCATTATAATGCGGCCCGTGACCGCCGCACCCCCGTTCGTCGTGAAGCCCGTGAACTGGCGTGCCAGCCAGGAGGCCATCCGCGCGATCCGCACCCGGGTGTTCGTCGAGGAACAGCGCATTCCCGAGGAGTTGGAGTGGGACGAGGAGGACGAGCACAGCTATCACGTGCTGGTCTATGCCTCAGACGGCTCGCCGGTCGGAACGGGACGCCTGCTGCGCGACGGACGGATCGGGCGCATGGCGGTGCTGAAGGAGTGGCGCGGCCGGGGGGCGGGCAGCGCCCTCATGAAGTACCTCCTGTGGCTCGCGGCCAAAATGGGCTTCGACGAAGTGAAGTTGCACGCCCAGGTCCGCGCCGCGGGCTTCTATGCGAAGCACGGTTTCCGGGCCGAGGGGGAGGAGTTCATGGAGGCGGGTATCCCGCACGTCGTGATGTCGCGCACCACGACCGACGCGGACGGCCGCGAATCTTGAATCGTCAATCGCGACGGCACCGCACCGGAGAGCGAATCGCGCGACTCACGATCAGCGATTCACGGCCGAGCGACCGGGCTCGCGTTTTGTAGCGGCTGGTGCGGCCGGCTCGAGCGGGAAGCGCCGGATCGTTTCCCCGAGCGGCGCTCCGCGCGGGCCGAACCTGCGCTCGACGCACAGCGCTTCGTTGCGGCGGCTCACGAGCAGCACGGTCGAGGCGCGGGTCCCGTAGCGCTCGCCGGCGATGAAAATGCAGGAGAGCTCGCGCTCGCGCACCAGTCCGACCCCGGTATCGGGCAGCTCCTCGTCGGGGGCAGGGGAGCGGTCGGCGAGCAGCTCGCTCAGCTCCGCCACGAGCCTGTCTTCGTTTTCCTCCAGCATGGCCGCGAGCCGCGCCCGGCTTTGCCGCACCTTGGGCCAGGGAGTGTCGAGCAGGTGGTTGCTGAGCGCATGCACTCCCGGGGCGATCTCGCCGATACCGTGACCGCGGTTGGAGTACCACCAGAGCCGCTCGCGGTCGCCCACGATCAGCGTGAAGCCGTTGTATTCCGATGCGCGGGAAGCGATCCGTGCGAGATAGTCGCGCGGATCTTCCGATCCGCGCAGAAACCCGGCGGTCAGCTCGCCGCGCGAGCGCGCATCGGGGCGGGGGGATGAGCGGCCGTCCCGGAAATTGGTGACGACGGCGATCCTGCCAGCCGTGCTCACCCCGAGCCAGGTTCCGCCCTTGTCGAGATCGCGCCCGCCGTAGACCTGCGGCGCATCGGGCCAGAACGCCGCCGCCGCGCTGGGCCGGTCGTAGGCTTCGTCGCGGTTGGCCGCGAGCACCAGCGGAAACGCGGGATGGGCGCGCCAGGCGAGGAGGATCAAACACATGGGTCAGATCACGGGTGCTCGAAGACTTCCATATGTCGTGGCGTCCCGGGGAGCAGCAGCTCTTGGACCTCGAGCCGCCCGACGGCCTCGGCGAGCTCCCACTCGAAGCGGTCCGTGTCGGTGACGTTCTCGTAGACTTCCATCCACAGATTGGGCTCGCCGCGCTTTTTCATCAACCGCCCCTCGATGCCGGTCGCCTGGCGCACCGCTGCGACGAGCTCCCGGATACGCGGCACGCCCGCCTCCGCCCGGGCGGGGTCAACGCGGTAGTAGATGTAGTAGGAGCAGGCCATAGCTGAGATTGTATCCGCGCGCGGCATGGCTGGCGAATACGAGACCGGGATCCGAACGAGTTTGCGATAGATCAAGAAATTCCCGCATTTCGCTCGACGCGCAGGGCGGCGGCGCAATAATCGGAAGCGCCATGAGAACCTTCGACCTCGTGGTCGCGACTACCGCGCAACATGCCCTGGAAGCGCTGGCCAGGCACGGTCCGCGGGCGCGCGTGCTCGCCGGCGGCACCGATTTGCTGGTCGAGCTGAAAGCGGCCGCCGCCGCGCCGGAGGTGCTGGTGGACATTTCGCGCGTCGAGGAATTCAAGGCGCTCGGGCGCGAGGAGCGGGGCCTCGTGATCGGTGCGCTCGTTACTCACGCCGAGATCGCACGTTCCGAGCTCGTGTGCCGGCTCTGCCCGGCGCTCGCCGAAGCGGCGCGCCGGATCGGCGCCGAGCAGACGCGCAATCTGGGCACGCTGGGCGGCAACCTCGCGAGCGCCGTACCGTGCATGGACACCGGCCCCGCGCTGATGGCGCTCGACGCCCGGATCGTGCTCGCCTCGCTCGGAGGGCGGCGCGAGATGCCGCTCGAGGCGTTCTTCGTCGGCCCCCGCCGCACGCGGTGCGCTCCTGGTGAGATCCTGTGCGAGATCGTCATTCCCGAGAGCAGTCTCGGTAAGTCTTCGGCGTTTCGCAAGGCCGGATTGCGGCGCGGCCAGGCGATCGCGCTTGCCAACGCCAGCGCAGCGCTGCGGGTGGACCCGCAGCGGGGCGTTTTTCTCGAGCCGCGCATCGCGCTCGGAGCGGTGGCGCCCACCGTGATGCGGGCGCGCGAGGCGGAGTCCTTTCTCGACGGGCGTGCGGTTTCGCGGGAGGCGATTTCCGAGGCGGCACGCATCGCCGCGGCGCAGACCCGTCCCATCAGCGACTTCCGCGCCTCGTCCGGCTACCGGCGGGAGCTTACCGCGGTGCTGGTGCGGCGCGTGCTCGAAGAAGCGTGCGATCGTGCGCGCGGCGGCTGCGGAGGGGCGCCGTGATCCGGATCGCCATACGCGTGAACGGCGCCGGGCGCGTGGCAGAAGTCGCGCCGCAGACCACGCTGCTCGAACTGCTGCGCGCGAAGTTCGGGCTGACTGGCGCGAAATCAGGCTGCGAAGCCGGCGACTGCGGGGCGTGCACGGTGCTCGTGGACGGGCGCGCAGTCAACGCCTGTCTCATGCTCGCTGCACAGGCTGAAGGAAGGGAGGTGCTGACCATAGAGGGACTCGCCGGCGCGGAGCGCCTCCATCCCCTGCAACAGGCGTTCGTGGAATTGAGCGCGCTGCAATGCGGATTCTGCGGGCCGGGGATGATCCTGGCGGCCAAGGCGCTGCTCGACCGCGATCCCCAGCCGGAAGAACAGGCGATCCGCGAAGCACTCGCGGGCAACATCTGCCGCTGTACCGGTTACGTGAAGATTGTCGAGGCAGTCCGGCGTGCGGCGGAACTGATGCGTGCGGAACTCGTGCCGGCTGCGCGCAAGGTGGAATCGTCCCGATGAGCCGCCCGGAGGACAGACGCGAGGGAAAGACCGCGCTCGGGCGGGCACCGGAGGCGGATCGCCCGCAGGCGTTTGCGGCGCCGCCGGCGAGCTTCCCGCTCGACTCCCGCGCACCCGAAGCGCGGCTCCAGGCGCCCTCGGTCGGGCTTCGCATCATGCGGCAGGACTTGCGCTCGCACGTCCTGGGCCAGACGCGCTATATCGCCGACCTCGCGTTCCCGGAAATGCTGCACGCTCGAATCAAGCGCGCGGGAATCGCTGCGGCGCGGATCCTGCGCGTGGACACGAGCGGTGCGGAGGCGCTGCCTGGCGTGGCCGCGGTTGTGACCGGGCGCGACGTCCCAGTCAATTCCTTCGGGCCCACGCTCCAGGATCAGCCGGTCCTTGCCGCAGAACGCATCTGCCACGCGGGCGACGGCGTGGCGGCGGTCGCCGCTGAGACGGAGGAGATTGCAGCCGAGGCGATCGAGCGCATCCGCGTCGAATACGAGCCGCTGCCGGCGGTGCTCGATCCGCTCGAAGCGCTCGAGGAAGGCGCGCCGAAGGTCCACCCGCCCGCTGGCAACGTCTACGCGCGCAAGGTGATCCGCAAAGGTGACGTCGAACGCGGCTTCGCGGCGGCCGACCGCGTGTTCGAGGGGCGCTATCGCACGCAGATGGTGGAGCAAGCGCCGCTCGAGCCGCACGCAGCGATCGCGTCCTGGGACGCAGCCGGACGGCTCACGGTGTGGACCACCGTCGGCCGCATCACGCTGGCACGCGCCGACCTCGCCCGCACGCTGCGGCTCCCGCTCAACCGCGTGCGGGTGGTCGGCACGATCGTGGGGGGCAACTTCGGCGGCAAGAACGAGATCACGCAGGAGCCGGTTCTCGCGCTGCTCGCGAGGAAAGCGGGGCGGCCGGTCAAGGGCGTGTTCAGTCGCGCCGAGGAATTCACCGCCACCACTACCCGCCATCCGCTGATCATGGAATACCGCTCCGGGGTCACGCGCGAGGGCCGCATACTCGCGCGGCAGGTGCGGCTGGTGCTCGACGGTGGCGCCTACTGTTCGTGGAGCGAGACGACGCTCGGCAAGGCGGCGATCCTCGCGGGTGGGCCCTACGATATCGAGAACCTGCACATCGAGGCGCTCGCGGTCTATACCCACAAGACGATGACGGGTGCGATGCGCGGCTTCGGCGCGCCACAGGTGTGCTTCGCCTACGAATCGCACATGGACGAGATCGCGGCGGGACTCGGCATGGACCCGCTGGAACTGCGGCTGCTCAACGCCTACGAGGAAGGGGCTGCGAGCTCTACCGGACAGGTGCTGCACGCGGTCGCGCTCAAGGAGACGCTGCGCCGGGCTGCAGAACGCTTCGGCTGGAAGGAGCGAAAATGAGGCGGCGCGGGCGCGGCATTGCGTGCATGTGGTACCCGATCGGCTTCACGGTCGCCGCCAATCCGAGCGCGGCGACCGTCAAAGTCAACGAGGACGGCAGCGCGACGCTTGTGACCGGTACGGTAGAGACTGGGCAGGGCTCGCTCACGGTGCTTGCGCAGATCGCGGCCGAGGAGCTCGGGATCACGGCGGGCGACGTGCATGTCGTCTCGGGAGACACCGACTCGACGCCGATGGACAGCGGCGCCATCGCGAGCCGCACGACTTACGTTACCGGGAACGCCGTGCGGCGCGCGGCGGCGGCGGCGAAGGAGATCCTGTTTCGCGCAGCAGCGCCGGTGCTCGGCGCGCGCCCGGACGAACTCGAGGCGGCCGACCGCATGATTCGGGTCCGCGACTTCCCGCAGCGTGCGCTTCCCGTCGCCGATGCCGCCTGGCGCGCGCAAGTGATCGCGGGCGAGCCGCCGATCGGCACCGCGTCGTGGAATCCGCCGACCGTGCCGCTCGACCCGCAGACCGGCCAGGGCAAGCCCTTCGGCGCCTACGTTTACGCGACCCAGATCGCCGAGGTCGAGGTGGACGACGAGACCGGGGAAGTGACCGTGCTGCGCGTCGTGGCGGCCCACGACTGCGGGACCGCGATCAACCCGGCGCTGGTCGAGGGCCAAGTCGAGGGCGGGGTGGCCATGGGGATCGGCTTCGCGCTGCACGAGGAGATCCTCTTCGACGAGGCAGGGCGACAGCTCAACTGCGATCTCGCCAACTACATCGTGCCGACCGCGCTCGACGTGCCGCAGATCGAGGTCGAGATCGTGGAGAGCTACGAGCCGAGCGGGCCGTTCGGGGCGAAGGGCGTGGGCGAGCCGACACTGGTACCGACTGCGGCGGCGATCGTGAACGCGATCCACGATGCGGTGGGTGTCCGGATCGCCTCGCTTCCGGCCACCGCCGAGAAGGTTCTGGCCGCAATTCGCGAGAAGCGGGTCCGCGGCCCGCAGCAGCTCGAGGAGCGCTAGAGCTTGTAGCCGATCTGGCGCAGGAAGCCCTTCCGCCAGGCGATGTCCTCGTCGCCTTCCTCGCCCTTGCTGCGGAAACCGTCCACCACTCCCAGCACGCCGCGGCCCTGAGCGGTCTCCGCAATCACCACCTCAGCCGGGTTGGCGGTGGCGCAAAAGATACGGCACACCTCGGGAACCATCTTCACCGCGTTCAGCACGTTCACCGGAAAATAACCCTCGGCGAGGAAGATGACGAAGCAGTGCCCGGCGGAGAGCGCACGCGCATTCCTGCGGGCGAGCTCGATCATCGCGGGGTCCGTCCCCGACCAGCGCACGAGGCACTTGCCCGAGGCCTCGCAGAAAGCGAGCCCGAACTTGATCCCGGGCACCGCCGATACCAATGCCTCGTGCAGGTCCTCGACGCTCTTGATGAAGTGTGACTGCCCGAGGATGAAATTGACAGCGTCCGGTTTTTCGACCTTGACGGTGGTGAGCTCCATGTCGGGTACCTCCTTTCACATAGGGCGCTGTGCGCCGAACAGAGCGAACAGCAAGGCGTGCGTCGGCAGGTAGACCAGCAGCGGGAAGCCGATCATGACCGCACCGAGCCAGGCGAGCGGGTGAAAGCGGGTCTGCGGGCCTGCGCCCCAGCCGAACACCCAGTTGACGTTTTCCACTTCGGGATCCGCAAACAGGTAGGAGAGCGGGAGCACCACCCACGCGAGCGCCGACTGCCAGAGCCAGGCCCGCTGATCATACCCCAGGCGCGCCACCATCCAGAGCAGCAGCACCGGCAGCAACACGTGGAAGAGCGAAATGGCCCTGAGGTAGAGTGGTTTCCCGCGGTCGAACATGTAGTCCGTGAGCCCGGAGACGCGCCGGCCGGTCGCAAGCTGGAAGAAGAAGCTCGCGTTCCACAGGATTTCGGGCAGCAGCACGCCGACCAGGATCATGCTGGCGAGCAGGCTGCTTTCCAGCCACAGCGCGGGCACGGCCAGGATCAGCGCGATGTCCGAGAACCAGAGGAAGTTCCACGGCGGGTATTTCACCGCATACACTGCGACGGTCACCGCTACGAAGGCGGTGTACGCGAGCTTGATCCAGAGAGGGATCGATGTGCCGGCAAGGTCCATGACAGTCCGGACCGCCACTTCGTGCGCTTCGCGGCCACCCTTTTCGAAAAGAAGGGGGAACGCTTTTCGCCCCCCATCGGGGAGGGGAAATACCCCTCCGGCACGAGTAGGGGCCCGCGAGGCAGGCAGGGTCGTGGAGCGGTATCGCCTATTCTGAGCCTGGAATCGGGTAGGGCATCGGAAGCCGCTTCAGCACTGGTCCGTCGAGCGCTTTCCAGTGCACGTCGCCGCTTCCGGCGGCGCTGCTCTGGATCACTGCCAGGGCATCGTAGCCGCCTTCCGGGGAACGAGCCGCGCTGACGATTGCCCCGCTTGCCTGTTCTCCGAGTCCCGCGCAGTAGAGCTTGTCGCCCGGCTGCGGCTTGTCGGACGCGGCGATGTTCGCGAGGTACATGCGGCTCTTCAGCCGACCGAGGTAATGCGTGCGCGCGACGATTTCCTGCCCCGGGTAGCAGCCTTTGGTATAGCTCAGAGCTCCGATGAGGTCGAGGTTCGCCATCTGCGGCACGAAGGCTTCCTGCGTCGCCGGATGGATCACCGGCACTCCGGCGCGGATGTCGAGCCAGTCCCAGTGCTCCGGTTCGACTCTGTCCGCACCGGGGCATAACGATTCCACGATCCTGGCCGCCCTGTTCCGGGTGACAAAGATTGCGTAACGATCGACCGGTAAGTGAATTACCGTGGCGTCGCTCGCGCGCGTAATTTCATGGATTCGACGGGGAGCGACGCCGGCCGCGCGCTGCACCAAGGCTGCCGCATCCCGTCCCGCCACGCCGATGAGCTCCCAGTCCGCGGTGCCGTCGGCTGCCTTCACCTTCGAGCGCAGGATGAATTTGGAAAGCTGCTTGCGGATGCTTTCGCAAAGGGAGGCAGGCAGCTGCATGAAGAAGCCCTGCTCCGAGCGCCAAAGCAAAAAGGTCGCGAGCAGCCGCCCCTTGGGCGTGCAGTAGCCGCCATAGGTGCTGCGATCCGGCGCGAGCGCGGCGACGTCGCAGGTAAGCTGGTTGTGGAGAAACGCTTGGGCGTCCTCGCCCGTGAAACGAATCAGCCCGAACTGCGGGAGTTCGCAATAAACGGTTTCGTGCATGTGTCGCGCAGCCTCCAGCCGCGGGATTGTTCATCAAAACGTCGGCGGCAGCAAAACCGATCGCGCGCGCAAGCCGTCTCGAGCGAGCTGCGATAACTGCCGGAATACGCGATCTTCGTACCGCGCGCAGGCCCGCAAAACCTGAATCCTTGGAATTTCCAGAAATCGTCGTAAAAACAGCTTACTAGGTCATTGCACCCGTAAAATCTATCATTTTGATAGATTTTTTGTGCTATAACCCATTGATTTAAATATAAAAGTAGTGCCTGTGGATAA
This sequence comes from Burkholderiales bacterium, assembly GCA_035574195.1. GTDB lineage: Bacteria > Pseudomonadota > Gammaproteobacteria > Burkholderiales > SG8-41 > SG8-41. Next base: position 17,099 of record DATLZE010000033.1, read on the forward strand.
CTTTGGTTGGGGCAGAATGAGGCGCACGTTCTGCCTGCGTGCGTGGTCCGGATCATGCGCCGCCAAGCGCGCAGCTTTGGAGCGTGGGGGGAGGAGAAATGCCACAGGCGCGCGAATGGCTGCTCTCGGCTGATGCGTTTCTATGGGGTCTGCAGGAAATTTGCCGGCTTCACCGCATTCCCTTTGCGCCCGAGCTGGTGCGCCGGCAGTTCCCGCCGCCGCACGATCTCTTTTTGTTCCAGCAGGCGGCGGGGGCGCTCGGCCTGGAGAGTGCCGCGCGCGCCACACGCGTCGAGGAACTGCCCGTGCTGCCGGCGCCGTTCATCGCGGCGCTCCGGCCTGCTGACGCCGCCGTCCGCGAAGATCGCGCGCAAAACGGAGAGAATGCAGTCGCGGGGCGGTGCCGACTCGCCATCGTTATCGGGTGCGAGCCGGCTGCCATCACCTATCTCGAGCAGGAGAGCGAAGGGCCGGTGACCTCCCGGCTCGAGGATTTCGCGGACCGTTTCGCAGGAGCGGTGCTGCTTTGCGTCCCCGCCGCGCCCGGGCTCAGGGGCGAGGAAGCGGCGCTCGCGGCGCCGCCCGGATTCGGCTTTCGCTGGTTCTTGCCGGAGCTGCTCCGGCATCGGGCGATCTGGCGCGATGTGCTGCTCGCTTCTTTCGCCATTCAGCTGATGGCGCTGGCGACCCCGCTCTTCACCCAGGTCGTCATAGACAAGGTCATCGTTCACCACACGACGAGCACGCTCCTCGTGGTCGGTGTCGCCCTGGCGGTGATTATCGCGTTCACGGCTGCGATGAGCTGGGTGCGGCAGTACCTCGTGTTGCACACCGGAAACCGCATTGACGCGGTGTTGGGTGCACGGGTATTCGCGCATTTGTTCAGGCTGCCTCTGCGCTACTTCGAGCGCCGTCCAACCGGGGTGCTCGTCGCCCGCGTGCAGGGTGTCGAAACGATCCGCGAGTTCCTGAGCAGCGCTGCAGTGACGCTGCTCCTCGACTTGCCTTTTCTCGCGATCTTCCTCGCGATCATGTTCCACTACAGTGTCACGCTGACGCTCGTCACGCTGGCGCTGCTGCTCGTGATCGTCGCTCTGAGCTTAGCGGTGGCGCCCGTTCTGCGCGAGCGGCTCAACCGCCAGTTTCTGCTCGGCGCGCGCAATCAGGCATTCCTGACCGAGTACGTTTCCGGGCTGGAGACGGTAAAGTCGCTTCAGATGGAGCCCCAGCTCGAGCGCCGCTACGGCGATTACCTGGCTGCGTATCTGGGAGCGGGCTTCTCAGCCCGCCAGCTCGCCAACTCCTACAACATCGCTGCCCACGCGCTCGAGCAAGTCCTCATGCTCGCTATCCTGTGCATCGGCGCCTGGCTGGTGATGACTGGCCGCGAGTTCACCATCGGCATGCTGGTCGCTTTCCAGATGTTCGCCGGAAGGATGTCGCAGCCGCTGCTGCATTTGGTGGGATTGTGGCAGCAGTTCCAGCAGGCTGATATCGCGGTCAAGCGCCTGGGCGACATCATGAACGCGCCCGCCGAGCCTTATTCACTGGCCCCGTGGCACGAGGCGAGAAAGGGGCCGGGCCTGATCGAAATCCGCGGCCTGAGTTTCCGCTACGGGAAGGAGATGCCGTATCTCTACAAGAACCTTACCTTGACGGTCGAGCCCGGCCAGTGCGTGGCGGTGATGGGGCCGTCGGGCTCGGGCAAGAGCACGCTCGCGAAGCTATTGCAGGGATTCTACTGGCCGGAGGATGGCGGTATATGGCTCGACGGTAGCGACATCAGGTATCTGGGCGCGAACGAGCTGCGCGGCTATTTCGGCGTCGTGCCGCAGGAGACGGTGCTCTTCAGCGGCACCATCTACGAGAACTTGGTTCTCGCGAATCCGCATGCAACTTTCGACGAGGTGATTCTGGCCTGCAAGCTTGCGGAAGTGCACGACACGGTCGAGCAGCTGCCGCAGGGTTATCAGACCGAGATCGGCGAGCACGGCGCCGGGCTCTCGGGCGGGCAGAAGCAGAGAATCGCGATCGCCCGTGCGCTTCTCCGGCGCCCGCGCGTGCTCATCTTCGATGAGGCGACAAGCGGTCTGGATCCGGGCACGGCCGAGCAGTTCGCGCACACCATCAACCAGTTCCGCGGGAAAGTGACGGTGCTTTTCATCGCACATCAGCTACCCCGCGGCCTGCACGTCGACCGCGTGATCACGCTGGGGCAAAGCGCCACGCGCATGGAGCTCGTCGGAGAAACGGGACAGGCGGAGTGAATTGTTTTGGAGCCCGATTTCATCAACTTCTCGGGCCCGGAGGCAGTATCGGCTCCGGAAGTTTCGCGAAAGCAGATTTGGCATCTGGTTTGGATGGGTGGTGTTCCGCGCGAGGATACAGCCGCGCGCCGTTGCGGCATGGCAGTGAAACTCAAGGGCTGCTGGAGATTATGCGGAGAAGCGCTTGATTTCCGGGACACTTCTGCCCGAATCAAAATCTATCAAATTGATAGATTTGCGTTCTCGAAGCCGCGGCGCTAGAACCCTCACATCCCGAGCCGAGCTGCCTCGGTTATTTGGATAAAGAACCGGGGTTCGGTCGTTCCAGCGCACCCCTTCTGCGGGGTAAGGAGAGGAGAAAGTGGCGGCGACGGCAGCAAGCCAGAGCGGGGAGGTTTCGCGTTGGGCAAGGCGGCAGAGAAGATCTCTGCACTCGATTGACGTGTCATGCGCGAATTCACGGGTTACCCGTTCCTGTGCTGAGGAGGGTCTTTCATGGGTTTTTACTACTTCAACGTTCTGAGCATCTTTCCGCTGGGCATTGCCTATGGGTTTCTTCTACTCCTGTTCTGGGGCATTGCGCGGCTGACGCGCGGCGTGCCGGGGCGCAAGGCGCTGCTCGGCATCGTGGGTGCGGTATTTTTCGTTCTGCCGGTGGCCGAGGAGCTGTGGATCGCCTGGAACTTCGGGCAGGCGTGCAAGGAGGCGGGAACGTTCATCTACAAGAAGGTGCAGGTGGAAGGGTTTTACGACTCAACAATGCGGTCGGCGTACGAGAACACCAAACCAGGAGGCTATCAGTTTGTGGAGCATGCGACCGCGGATCGGAAGGGAATAGAGCGAGTCGAGCGAGCAGATGATGAGGCGAGGGCTCAGGCGCTTGCGTGGTACGCGGAGAAGAATCCAGGTCAGGAGCTTCCCAAGAACAAATCGGTCATTTATCCGGTTAGCGATCGAGAGCAGATCGTCGTCTTTCCAAATGGTGTCGAGGCATGGCGGGTTACTAGGTTGGAGCACCCCACGGCGAGGTATCACTATAGGACACCTCGCGCTCACATTGCCGTCAGTCATAAGCTGACTGTAATTGAGAAAGTTGTTACCGACACTCAGAACAACGAGCCTATAGCGCGTCAGCTAATCTATGCGCGAAAGGCGCCTTGGTATTTTGTAAGTTTAGATGCCCCCGTGAAACTTTGTGGTGACGATCTCAAAGGGTTACTTTACGATGAAGTCTTGAAACCGCGCCCGTCATCGGAAAAAGGAGGCCAGCAATGAGCACTACTATGCTCGATTACTACAAATATGCTGCCTTGGCGACGGCATCGTACGTACGGGTTGGGAATAGGGTAACTACCGCTGATCCGGCAGTGAGCGGCCGTGTCTTTGCGGATGCGGCGCGGGACCAGGGCCGCCTCCCCCTGGTGTTGGGTGAGAAATTATTCGTGCAAAGTGCAGCCAATCCTGATGTGTGGGCTATTAAGCACTACTACGGCGGCGACGTTCCTGGTGTTGTGGACAACACGGGTTTTGCCGCGACGCTCTTCGAGCGCGGCGGGGAGAAGGTGCTCGCGATCCGCGGCACCGAGCCAGGCTCGGACCGCGCAGTTGACTTGTTCCAGGCCGACCTGGGCGCGATCGGGATTCTCGGCATGTCCTTGCCGCAGGCGGTTTCGATGATCAACCTGATCCAGCGGCTCAAGGCTGGGGCGGGCACACCTGTTTTGCAACTGCGAGTGCAGACTTCCCTTACTCAACCGTCCAGCCCGCACGTGTGAGCGGAAGGCGCCATTCCCGGCTCGTCCGTGTACATCTCGTTCAGCCTCTTCACCGCGCCAGGACTAGGTCTTATTGGTGCGAACGAGCGGGTCACAGTTACCGGGCACTCGCTGGGCGGGCACCTGGCGGCGCTGGCGGCGCGGCTGTTTCCGCAGAACGTCAATCCGGACATCTACCTCTTCAATGCTCCGGGCTTCGATCCGCTGACGATCAATCTGGCGGGGAACATACCCGGATCAGGATCCCTCGTCGGTAGTGTCTTGAGAACCTATCTTGCCGCGACGATGGGTGCCGCGGCGTTGAATCTCGCCACCACGGCGAATCAGTTGACCAACCCGCTCGTCCAAATATTAGGCGGATTCCTGGCCACCGCCGCCCTGCCGGATTGGACGGGATTCAATTTGCACAACCTGGAGAGCGAGGACATTGCGCCTGGCAATGACGTGAGCATCGTGTCCAGCGTCCTGACCGGCGCGCAGCGCCTGGGGCCGGAGACTTTCATCTCAACGGAGGCGAACAGCCACCTGATCGAGCCGTTCCTGGACGGGCTCGCGCTTCAGGCGTTGCTCTATCGGTTGAGAAACAACACCTTCACCTACAACGACATCACGCGCTTGCTGGAAGTCAGCTCCAATCAACTGGTTCGCAGCGAGGAGCAGCTCACGGAGGCGCTCTTTCGCCTGTTGCTCGAGGGTCAGAAATTCATCGACAGTCAGGGGAACCCAACGCTGGACAAGCTGCCCTTGTCGGACGCGACGAGCGGGCTTTCCGGTTTATTTGGCATAGGCAAGGGCGACCTCACGGCACGGGCCGCCTTTCATGATGCGGTGCTGAGAATCGGTGATGCGATCAAGAACAAGCCGGGATTGCAGCTCTTTTCTCTGGCGGATATTCCAGCGGCAGACCTTACCAGCATTGCCCAAGGCGCAACGGCGCTTGGCTACCGCTACGCGCTGAGAGAACTAAATCCATTTGTGATCTTGGGCAACAACGCGATCTACGCCCCGCACAACCCGAAGGGCGAGCTCGATCTCTACAACCCGGTGACCCAGGAAGGCAGCCTCACGGGCGAGTGGCTCGCCGACCGCGCGGCGATGCTGGGGTGGTTCCTCAAGTACAACACGGCTGATGGCAATATCGCCCTCCGCAGCAATCGGATCGAGACTTATCTTTTCGAGAACAAGAAGAGCTCTGCCGAGACCGACGTCAGTCTCACGGTGGTGGGGCGCCAGTCGCTTTCGATCAACAATCCGGTGAAGATCGTCTTCGGCAGCGAGGAAGGAGAGACGATTACCGGTGGCGATGTCGCCGCAGGCGATCGCTTGTATGGGGGAGGTGGCGACGACATTCTCGACGGCCAGGGCGGCCACGATTATCTCGAAGGCGGCGCCGGGGGCGACAGCCTGACGGGGGGCGCGGGCAACGACACCCTGATCGGGGGCGCGGGCGATGACACCCTCGCCGGTGGCCCGGGGCGGGATGTGCTCGAGGGCGGGCCTGGCTTTGACACTTATCGTTATTTCTCTGGGGACGGGCCGGATGTCGTCGCCGATCGCGACGGGCAGGGGCGGATCTTCTACGACGGGGTGCTGCTCGGTGGGGGCGCGAAGCTCGGGCCTAATCTCTGGCAAAGTGCCGATGGGCGTTTTCAATTCACGTTGACGGCGCAAGGCGACGGCACGCACACGCTCAGCGTCTCGGGCAGCGGCACGCTGTTTGTAAGAGTTTTCACCCGGGGCGCGCTCGGCATCGCACTAAACGAGGCAATACCGCCGATCGGCCCTTATGAGTGCGGGCCACAGATTCGCGGCGTTATTGGCGCCCAGCCGCTGAATGGCGCTCAATGGAGGATAGCGGCATGAAGTGGATATGGGTGTTGTTAAATGTAAGCATGTTCCTATTGCTATTAGGTTGCGAACGCGAGAAAGATCGTTTGGACGCAGAGATACGCCGACTTTGTGCGCAGGATGGTGGGATTAGGATCCATGAAACAGTTACGTTGCCCCCGGAAAGGTTCGACAAATTCGGCGTTGTGCACGTACCTCTTAGAAAAGACGCAAAACCTGACGACGAATTTTATTACGAGTGGGAAACGACATATTTCAAGACAGGAAATCCCGAAATGTGGCGAAACCATTTTCGATTGGTTCGGAATAAAGACGGGAGAATTCTAGGCGAGGCAATCAGTTATTCACGTCGGGGTGGAGATTTTCCGGGTCCATGGCACGACTCGTCGTTTGGTTGCCCAGCTGATGGGGATATCTCAGTTTTAAAACGACGTGTCTTCTTGCGACAAACTGAAGGGAGGCAAAAATGAGCAGATTGACCGCGTTCTTCCAGCAGACAGAGCTAGCCTTAGCATCCTACGCCAGCCTACCAAACAAAACCGCCTCCAGCTAACCTACGCCAGGCGGGAATGTCTGCTGTCCAGGCAGACCGTTTTGCCTCCCGCTGGCGTATCGTCACTCCTCAGTGCAACGACCCCAACGGTCTGTCCGCGACGGTGTTTGAGAACGTCGCCGATGGTAAGCTTTATTTTGCGATACGCGGTACGGATGAATTCTTTCGGGATGTCGTAATAGCCGATGGTGTGCATATTGCTCTACTCGGTACTCCATTGTTCCAGGGGCAATTTCAGGCACTTCGTGCCAAGGTTCAGGAATGGATTGCTAACGGCATTCTGCCGCAGAGTTTTACTGTGGCGGGGCACTCGCTGGGTGGCTTCTTGGCGACAGGGCTTGCGGCAGAGTTTTCAACCAACATTGATCATGCCTATCTCTACAACGCACCCGGGCTCAACGGCATCTTGGGAGGAGCCACTGCTCCGATCTTGCGAGCACTCGAGATTACTGCACCAGTCGATCCGGCCAAAATTTCGAACATTAAGGCGCGCACCGGGATTTCTCCCATAGCGGGATTGGGGTCGCAGGTTGCTCCACCGATCAAGATCGAGATCGAAGACCAGTTTCTATCAGATGTTCCGAATCCTCCTCCTGCGCGCAATCACAGTCAACAAGTACTGACCGATGCTCTCGCAGTCTATGCATTGATCGAGCGCCTCAAGCCTGGCATCCCCGTGGAAGAAGCGACTGCGATCATCAAAGCGGCTTCCAGCCGCAATGCCGAGACACTGGAGGGCGTGGTCAATCGGCTGGCGAAGGTGTTCGGCACTGCTACGGCGTCGCTGGAGAATCGGGAGCAGCTTTACAATGCAATCTACGCAATCGAAGACCTGCTGCCGACTGATGGCACAAACCCGTTCAGGTTGGTATCTCTGGTTGGTGAAAGCGCTGGAAGAGTAGCAAATGCAGCCAACGCACAGGACGTTGATGGGCTCGCGTATCGCTACGCACTTCGGGAGCTAAATCCGTTTGTTGTGCTGGGGGTGGATTACTCGGTGCATAACGCAGGCGGGGTTTTAGATCGCTATGATCCCGTAACGGGTAACGGGCTCACACAGACCTATCTCGCCGACCGTGCGGCGATGCTGGGGTGGTTCCTCAAGTACAACACGGCTGATGGCAATATCGCCCTCCGCAGCAACCGGATCGAGACTTATCTTTTCGAGAACAAGAAGAGCTCTGCCGAGACCGATGTCGGTCTCACGGTGGTCGGGCGCCAGTCGCTTTCGATCAACAATCCGGTGAAGATCGTCTTCGGCAGCGAGGAAGGAGAGACGATTACCGGTGGCGATGTCGCCGCAGGCGATCGCTTGTATGGGGGAGGTGGCGACGACATTCTCGACGGCCAGAGCGGCAACGATTATCTCGAAGGCGGCGCCGGGGGCGACAGCCTGACGGGGGGCGCGGGCGATGACTGGATTGAGGGCGACTCGGGAGGTGACATCCTTTCTGGCGACGCTGGCAACGACGTGATCTACGCGGGCACTAAGGGCACGGAGCCCCTGACCGACATCAGCACAGCGATTGCTGCGGGAAGCGGCCTGGGCACGGGCCTGCAAGGCGACTGGCTCGCCGGGGGCGCGGACGTGCTCTACGGCAACGCGGGGCTAGACACGTTCTCCGACCCAGCGGCAGGAAAATTGCCGGACTCCGTTGATCGGCCTCAATGAGAAACTTTTACCCACATGAGGACAGGCCTCGTGGTGCCTAACATAAAGGGATGGTTTCAAATCGCCGGGGTCGCGCTATTGGCGCTCTTCTCGGCTGCCTGCAACTCGCAAGTTCGCGACGTGCGAGGCTACGAGATCAAGGATTCCGGATATCTCGGGCGTCCCAGCGGAATACAGCAGGACATCTACTGGCTGGACAACAACCGCGTTATTTTCATCGGCGCGAAACCCGGTGATGTTGTTGAGCCGATTGCCGGAGTGAAGCAAATAAGATACGGCTTATTCGTTTGGGATCTTAGTGCCGGTACGGTTAAGCGGCATCACGAAGCGGATATTGCAAACGGTAACCTGTGTGTATTTCGTGGATATATCCGGCTTAGCTATACCTCAGACCATCGGCTTAGCCCGGTCGCGCAGCGATGGTACGTTTTTGAAGGACCATTTGGAAAGGAAAAGTTACGACTCGTCGGTGAACAGGAGCGGGAAGAAAGCCGTCAGTACGAGCGCGTGCTTAACAGTTACACGTGCCGGGAGTACAGGCGCTCCGAACTGCCAGCTTTGGGGTACCGGGTGGAACCTTTGCTTGAAGGAGAGTTTATTAGCCGGGAGCGGGAGCCCATAGGTACCGAGATGGTTCATTGGGCATATTGGCCGCGGAACGGCTCGCCTGTGCTGCTGAACATGACTCCAGAGGCGATCGGGATCGAGCGTTACTCCGAATACCTTGATAGCTATGTCTTGCACGAATATCCACGTGGAGTGGTGTTCAGTGATACGGTGATTCGACGGTGGTGGCTGATGGACCGCAATGGAGGCATTCGCGACTTCACTCCGCCAACCGGGCCTTGGATGCGCGGCTCGACATTCGTTATGCCCACCAAGCGCGGCCTGCTGCTTGTCTCTCACGCAATTCGGGGCGGGGGGAACGGTGCTGCTGGTGCGTATCTCCAGGACAGGAAAGGTCTGTTTCGCATTATTGATGGACTTCCTGAATCATTTGACATCTCTCCGGACGGTTGTCGTACGGCATTAGCGATCAGCCAGTGGAGTCGAGATAAACCTGTTACTCCGTGGGTTAAGGCGGTAAATCTCTGCACAAAGGGAGGCTGACCATGGCACTAACGCGATTTATTAACGAGCAAGCCATTCTTGATCTCGTCGCGAGCGACTTTGCCTATAAGCCGGACGCCCAGATTGTGGTCAGGGCAGACAAGCTTCAGTCCTTTCCTGACAATACGCCCGAGTATGAGCGGGGTTTCCCGCCATCCTTGGTCAGCACGCTCGACAATGCACTCTTTTCCAGAACCCACCGGCAATTCATTGCGAGCGGCCTCTCGGTCATCGAATTCGACAACTGGACCGTGGAAGCGAAGTTCGACGATCCCGGCGATGGTTTCGGTGCGGTTGTGTTGAAGTCGCGATTCGCCGATCCGGTAACCAACAAGTTCGACTACATCGTCGCGTTCCGGGGCACTGACGGATTGAGTGCGCAGGACTGGTACGCGAACTTGGATTTGGCGCAGGAAGTCTGGCGTACGCAGCGCAACAGAATCATGCCTTACTTGCTTGGCACGGCGCAGGGGGAAAGGATTGATCAGACCAAATTGGGCCGCATTCATTTCACTGGCCAAAGTTTGGGTGGCGGACTCGCGCAGTACGCCGCTTACACGTATGCGCAGCAACGTGGGCAGAGCTTCCGCCCCGAAAGTATCTCGCTTATCACCTTCAATAGTTTCGGTGGCGTTCGCGGTTTGCAGCAGCTCAACAACGGGATTTACGACCCGACCCTTCTTGCTGGAGTCGAAACCGCGCACTTTGTCATAGACAACGACATCGTGCATCGTCTGGGCGCGGGCGATTCGGCTCAGCTCGCCGCGGTCGGCGGCTCGTGGCACGTCAACGGCAAAAACAACACCTATCGCTTTGATTTCTTGCAGAAACAGGGCGGCGATCTCGTGCGGGATGCAAGCGGCCGGATTCTGAAGCTCAACACGGTCTCTGCTCATCGCATTGAGCCGGGTTTTTATGCCGGCTTCGATAATTTCCAGACGACCTTTTTCGACTTCACTCGGGCGAACCGGATGACAATTGACTACCTCGACACGCCGAAGAGCCAGAGCATTGGCGCGGCGTTCTCCCGCGTGTTCAACAAGGGACTGACCACCGAAGGCTCGGCCACCGCCCGCTTGATCGTGGGGCTCGTCTCGATTGGAATTACAGGCGAGCGCCTAGAGATTCGCCGATTCGGGCGCGCGCTGCTGGATGCTCACTATGCGTCAGCTGAGGTTCCCCTGTGGAAGAAAGCGCTCCTCGAAACAATCGCTTTCCCGGAGGTGATTCGTGCCGCAAGCGTTGTTGCGGCTCCAGCGGCGGTGCGCGAGCTGGTGCTCGCCACGGGAATCGAGGTCCTGGGCGGACTGAGCGGAGCGGACAAAGCGCTGATATGGGAAGGAATCAATAGCTTTTTGCCGAGCGACCGGCGCCTCAACCGGAGAGACCTCGCACTGGCCGAGGGAATCGGCGAGCGCGAGAGGGGGCTCATGTATGAGCTCGCCTCAATTGTGTTGTCCTCGCGTTTGGGCTCGGGCGATATTGACGAGATTCTCCCCGACCCCAAGCAGCGAGAGGCGGCGAGAGCACTTACTGGCGTGCAGGCGGATGCAGATACCTTACTGACACAGTTTGCCTCGGGGGCTGACTGGTTGCGGAATTCGCTGTCTTACTTGCAGCAGGCAGCGGCCGATTCTGGCAAGAGCGGTGAAGCGCTCGTCGCCTTCGATCTACCGCTCATCGATCTACTTAACGCAGAGAAGACGCGCCTCGGTGACGGCGACGGTGTGTTTCAAGAGAAAGTAGCTCAGGCGACGAAAGACTTCCTGCGCGAGGATTTCGGATGGGCGCTTGCCAACGCCCGAGCGGATTTTACGAAACCCTTTCAGCTTGCGCACGCGAGCGTTTTTGGGACCACGCGGTTTGATTTCGTGGCTTATGACCGCATCCATGATGCACTGGTGGCGGCGAGTAACGATCCGAGGTTTGACCCCATTCGCTCTATTATTGAGGAAGCACTTCAGCCGATCGAGCTTGCCGGCCAGACGGCAGTCGTGAGCGCCGAGCGTCCCACAGCGAATCCGTTTGATGCGCCAGGTTTCGATCCGGAGGCGGCGCCCCTGCCTGCCGAGCAGGTCCGCGAGGGTTCGATCAAGCGCTTCACCCTTTCGCTGCCCTATGGCGCGGGCGAAGGTGGGCAGAAGGTGGCGTTGACACTCGATGGCCCGGCCGCTCCCCAGGTGAAGCTCCTCGCGAACGGCGAGGAAGTCGTGCCGCAAGGCAGTATTTATACAGTGACCGTGCCGGCAGGCGAGCGCGAGCTGGAGGTGAGCCTGTGGGGCGTGTTCGGCGTCACCGAGGCGGGGCGGACCGAGCCCGGGGCGCTCTCGCTCTCCGCGACGCTGGTGGATGCCGCCGGGCAACCCACGCACCAGACCCACCTCGAAGCCAATGCCCAGTTCGTGGTGCGAAGGGATTTTGATCTGCAGGAGCCGGTGCCGGGGGTGTTTGGCGATGGCAACGACGTGTTGTTGATTCAGACGCCAGGCTCGGGGGCGCATTTGGATGGGTCGGGGGGCAACGATGTGTTCTGGGGCGACACCGGCCCGGACCGGTTTCTCGGTGGGCCGGGCGATGACCGGCTCTTCGGGAGCTTTCGCGAATACTTCGGGGCGAACGACCCGGACTGGCTCTCCGGGGGCGCGGGCAATGACCAGCTCTTGGGCCACGAGGGCGATGACATCGTGGAGGGGGATGCCGGGAGCGATGTCGTATTAGGCGATGTGGGCAATGACTTTCTGTTCGGGGGGAGCCAGGCCGACTACGCGACGATCTTCACTGCGGGCGGGCTGGATACTGCGGGCGACGTGGTGCAGGGCGGCGCGGGCGAGGACTTAGTGGTAGGAGCGGCAGGCGCTGACCAGCTCTCCGGCGGCAACGGCGCTGATCTTATCCTTGGCGGGGCTGGAAACGATCAGATTCGCGGGGACACCGAATTCGTGCCGACGGAGAGTTTTCTGATCCTGTTCGGAGCCTTTCCGCCGGCGCAGCCGCTTCTCGGGGGCGCGGACACGCTCTACGGGAACGCGGGGCTCGATACGCTCCTCGGGGAAGACGGAGACGATCGGCTCTACGGCGGCGAAGGCGCCGACACCTTGATCGGGGGCGAGGGGCGGGACACGCTCTATGGGGGTGCGGGGAATGACGTGCTCGTAGCGGATGCGGACACTCTCGACCCCCTGTTCCACGCCGAGGACTTCCTGGATGGCGGCGCGGGCGAGGACATCCTCATCGGCCAGGGCGGCGCCGACACCCTCATCGGCGGCGACGGCAACGACCTCCTGGAAGGCGGCGACGGTGTTGACGTTTACGTTTTCAATCGCGGCGACGGTGTGGACACGATCCTTGACAATGGCATCAACACGCTGCGCTTCGGCCCCGGGATCACTGCACAGGACCTCAAGTTGGGCCTGGGCTCGCTTCTGATCAGCGTGGGCACCGGCGGGGATGCGATCCGCATCGAGAACTTCAATCCGGACGATGTGCTGGGCGCCTTTGCGATCGAGCGCTTCGAGTTTTTCAACGGGGAGCGGCTCGCCTACAGTGAGCTCATTGCCCGCGGGTTCGACCTCATAGGTAGTGACTTTGATGATGAGATCACCGGCACCAACGTGACCGACCGCATCAGCGGCGGCGGCGGCAACGATCTCCTGGACGGCAAAGCGGGCGCGGACATTCTGACTGGGGGGGCGGGCGACGACACCTACCTCGTTGATGAGGCAGGCGACGTGATCCACGAGGCCCCTGATCAGGGCGTGGACACCGTGCGCAGCACGGCGGCGAGTTACACGTTGGGGGCGAACCTAGAGCATCTCGCGCTGGTCTGTGAGTTCGCCCCGGGAGGGGGTGGCGACTCGGACGGCGGGGACGGGTTCACTCCCGTGGCAGGCATGCCCGTCCCCATCAGCGAGCTACCCGGGTCGGTTAGCGCCGTCTGCGGGATCGCCGGCACTGGCAACGCGCTCGACAACCAAATCATCGGCAACGAGCGCGCCAATGTGCTCGATGGCGCCGCCGGCAATGATCGGCTGATGGGCGATCTGGGGAGCGACATCTATCTCTTCGGCCGCGGCGCGGGAGCCGACACCGTGGCGGAATTCGATGACACCCCGGGCAACCTCGATTCCGTCCAGTTCGCGGCGGATATTGCGCCGACGGACATCGAGGTGCGGCGCGAGGCCGACCATCTGGTGCTTGCGATCCGCAACACGGCCGACCGGCTGACGCTGCTCAACTGGTTCGCGAGCGATGCCGAGAAGGTTGAGCAAGTCACCTTTGCCGACGGCACGGTATGGGATGCGGCAACCCTCGAAGCTAGGGCGAGCACGAGCAACACGGCTCCGACGGTAGCTAACGCGATTGCAGATCAGTCGGTAAACGAAAATGCGCTGTTTGCATTCGTAGTACCGGATAACGCTTTTGCCGACCCGGGCGACACGCTTGCCTTGAGCGCGATGCGCGCCGATGGGGCGCCGCTTCCGGCATGGCTCTCCTTCGACCCCTCGACGGGGAGCTTCAGCGGCACGCCGGCGAACGAGGATGTGGGTGCTTTCGACATCGCGGTCACCGCGACCGACGCGGGCGGGCTGTCGGTCTCCGATGTCTTCAATCTGACGGTCGTCAATACCAACGATCCCCCGGTGGCACACGATGATGCGGGAGCGGCGCTGGAGGACGGGGGGCCTATCGTGCTCGCCGGCGCGGCGTTGCTCGCCAACGACACCGACGTGGACGCGGGCGACACCAAAACGATCCTCTCGGTCACCGGCTCCGCGGCAGGCGCGCAGGTCTCGCTTCTCGGGCCCGACGTGGTGTACGAGGTGGGCGGGCTCTTCCAGAGCCTCGGCGCGGGCGCCACTGCGACCGACAGCTTCACCTATACCATGGCCGATGCCGCCGGGGCCACGAGCACGGCGACGGTGGCCGTCACGATTGCCGGGGTGAACGATGCGCCGCGGCTCGCAAGCCCCCTCGCCGACCAGTCCGGCAACCAGAACGCGCCGTTCCGCTTCCAGGTGCCGGATGCGAGCTTCCTGGACGTGGACGCGGGTGATGTGCTGAGTTTCAGCGCATCGCTCGCGGATGGCTCGGCCCTGCCCGCCTGGCTTGGCTTCGAGCCTCTTTCCCGCGCCTTCCGCGGCACCCCGAGCGAGCTCGATGTCGGCGCCTGGGACATCCGCCTCACCGCCACCGAC
>DATLZE010000034.1:0-4813 GCA_035574195.1 Burkholderiales bacterium
GGTTTCGCGCTGCTACGCTCGCGCAAAACCGCCTCCAGCGGCGCGCGCTCCGGCAGCCCGGGCAGCATGTTACGGAAGAGGCCGCCAGCGGCAACATGGCGTTCGCCCAGAATAGGGGGCGGCGGCGAGCAGGCCGTGCGCCGCGGCGAGCATGAGCCCGCCCGAGGCGATCGCCGGCCCCCAGCAGCCCGAGGCGCGCGAACCGGCCGCCTGAACCGGCAGCAGGCAGCGCGTGGCAGGGCCCGCCGACAGCCGCCGGGGATCGGGGCGCGCCGGCTGGCGGGCAGCGAGCACCCGCTTGAACAGAGCCTGCCCCACGAACGGCAGCGGGATCGCGGCGAGCAGCCCGATCGCCCTCGCCACCTGCAGCGAAAGAAGCACCGGCGCGGGCTCGGGCGGCGGCGAGAGCGCGCTCTTCGACCAGGGCGGCATCGCGGGCAGCAGGAAGGCGATTCCGAGCTGGCCGAGGCGCAGCCCGTTCACGCCTCGGGCGCGAGCGCCCTGCGGGGCTCCGACAGCCGCACCTGTGAACGCTCATCCATTTCAGGCACGGCGGTGCTCGCCCACTTTCACGATCTTCATGGTGTTGGTGCCGCCGGCCTTGCCCATCGGCTCGCCGATCGTGAGCACGATGGTGTCGCCGTGCTGCACCACGCCGCGGGCGAGCAGCTCGTCCTCGGCCATGTGCAGCGCCTTCTGGGGGTTGCGCGCGCCCCTGAACCGAACCGGGTAGACCCCGCGGAACAGCGTCACCCGGCGGCGGGTCTCGATGACCGAGCTCATGGCGTAGATCGGCACGTTGGTGTGCAGGCGCGACATCAGCAGCACGGTCTTGCCGCTTTGCGTGAGCGCCGCCACCGCCTTGATGTCGAGGTTGTTGGCGGTGAACACGGTGGCGCGCGCGATCGCCTCCTCGACGTCGGCCGGGGCGCTGGCGCGCCGGCGCTCCACCGCGAGCGTGTCCTCCTTCTCGGCCTCCACGCACACCCGCGCCATCGCGGCGACCGCCTCCACCGGATAGCGGCCCGAGGCGGTCTCCGCGGAGAGCATGACCGCGTCGGTGCCGTCGAGCACCGCGTTCGCGACGTCGGAGACCTCGGCGCGCGTCGGAATCGGGTTGTGGATCATGGACTCCATCATCTGCGTCGCAGTAATGGTGACGCGGTTCCTCTCGCGCGCAGTGCGGATCATGCGCTTCTGCAGCGCCGGCACCGCGGCGTCACCCACCTCCACCGCGAGGTCGCCGCGCGCCACCATGATGCAGTCGGAGGCGTCGAGAATGTCGTCGAACGCCGGAATCGCCTCCGCGCGCTCGATCTTGGCCACCATCAGCGCCCGGCCGCCCGCCCGGTGCATGAGGTCGCGTGCCCAGCGCATGTCCTCCCCCGAGCGCGGGAACGAGACGCCGATGAAGTCGGCCTTCAACTCGGCGGCGAGGCGGATGTCCTGCTTGTCCTTGTCGGTGAGCGCCGGCGCGGTGAGCCCCCCGCCGCGGCGGTTGATGCCCTTGTTGTTGGAAAGCTCGCCGCCCTGTTCCACCACGCAGGTGATGCGCGGCCCCCGCACCGAGGAGACGCCGAGCACGATGCGCCCGTCGTCGAGCAGCAACGTGTCGCCCGGGCGCACGTCGTTCGGCAGATTCTTGTAATCGAGGCCCACCGCGTGCTCGTCGCCGAGCGCGCGCTCCGCGTCGAGCACGAACTTCGCGCCTTGCACCAGCGTGACCTTGCCGTCGCGAAAGCGGCCGATGCGGATCTTGGGGCCCTGGAGGTCCACCAGCACGCCGACCGCGCGCCCCGCGCGGCGCGCGAGCGCGCGCACCATCTCGACGCTGCGGCGGTGCTCCGCGGCCGTGCCGTGGGAGAAATTGAGCCTCACCACGTCGAGACCGGCCTCGATCATGCGCGCGAGCGTTCCCGCATCGTTCGAGGCCGGCCCGAGCGTGGCGATGATCTTGGTGCGGCGGGGCATGATCCTGATGCGGGTCCGGCGTTCCGGCCTCCGGGTCATGGTACCGCAGTCTATAACCCGCCGCTCGAGGACCGCAACCTGCGGCCGCAGGCATCAAGCTCGCGCTGCGCGCTCCTCGAGCACCGCGACCGCCGGCAGCTTCTTGCCCTCGAGGAACTCGAGGAACGCGCCGCCGCCGGTGGAGATGTAGGAGATTTTGTCGGCGACGCCGAACTTGGCGATCGCCGCGAGCGTGTCGCCGCCGCCCGCGATGGAAAACGCCTTCGAGCCCGCGATGGCGAGCGCGATCGCGCGGGTGCCGGCGGCGAACTGCTCGTGCTCGAACACGCCGACCGGCCCGTTCCACACGATGGTGCCCGCTTTTTCGATCAGCGCGGCGAGCCGCGCGGCGCTCTTCGGCCCGATGTCGAGTATCATGTCGTCGGGCCGCACCTCGGAGACCGGAATGCGATTCGCGCGCGCGAGCGGCGAGAGGTCGCCGGCCACCACCACGTCCTCGGGCAGCGGCACTTCCGCCCCCCGCGCGCGCGCCGCCTGCATCACGGCCCGGGATTCCTCCGCCAGCGCGGGCTCGGCGAGCGATTTCCCGATCGGCATCCCGGTTGCGAGGAGAAAGGTGTTGGCGATGCCGCCGCCGACCACGAGCTGGTCCACCTTGGCCGCGAGCGACTTCAGCACGGTCAGCTTGGTGGAGACCTTGGCGCCGCCCACGATCGCGAGCAGCGGGCGCGCCGGGCGCTCGAGCGCGCGGGCGAGCGCCTCGATCTCCGCGGCCATCAGGGGCCCCGCGCACGCGATCGGCGCGTACTTCGCCATGCCGTGGGTGGTCGCCTCGGCCCGGTGCGCCGTGCCGAAGGCGTCGTTGACGTAGACGTCGCACAGCCGCGCCATCCTGCGCGCGAGCGCCTCGTCGTCCTGCTTCTCGCCCGGATTGACGCGGCAGTTCTCGAGCATCACCACCTCGCCGGGCGCGACCTCGAAGCCGCCGTCCACCCAGTCGGCGAGCAGCCGCACCGGACGCCCGAGGAGCTCGGCGAGGCGCTTGGCCACGGGCGCGAGCGAGTCCTCGGGCGCGAGCCTGCCTTCCGTGGGGCGCCCGAGGTGGGAGGTCACCATCACGGCGGCGCCTTGTTCCAGCGCGTACTTGATGCCGGGCAAGGTCGCGCGGATGCGCGTGTCCTCCGTGATGTTGCCCGCCTCGTCCTGGGGCACGTTGAGGTCGGCGCGTATGAACACGCGCTTGCCGGCGAGCGGCACGTCGGTCATCTTGAGAATCGGCATCCTAGAACAGCCGCCCCGACGCCGAGGGGGCCCGTGGCCGGTCACTGAAGCAGCAGCGCAGCGGTGCGTCCGATCGCGAATCTATGCAGCGACCTTCTTCGACCCTTTTTCTCCCGCCGCCGCCGCGTTCACGAAAGCTACGGTGGTGTCCAGCATGCGGTTGCTGAAACCCCACTCGTTGTCGTACCACGCGCAGACCTTGACCAGCGTGCCCTCCGACACCTTGGTGAGCGTCGCGTCGAAGATCGAGGAAGCCGGGTTGTGGTTGAAGTCCACCGAGACGAGCGGCCCGTCGCTGTAGTCGAGAATGCCCTTGAGATCGCGTTCCGCCGCCTCCTTCACCGCCCGGTTCACTTCCTCCACCGTGGTCGCGCGCTTCGCGACGAAGGTAAGGTCCACCATGGAAACGTTGATCGTCGGCACGCGGATGGCGAAGCCGTCGAGCTTGCCGTTCAGGTGCGGCAGCACCAGCCCCACCGCGGCCGCGGCGCCGGTCTTGGTGGGGATCATGGACATGGTGGCCGCGCGCGCGCGCCGCAGGTCCTTGTGATAGACGTCGGTCAGCACCTGGTCGTTGGTGTAGGCGTGCACGGTCGTCATCAGGCCGTTGACCACCCCGATGCGCTCGTCGAGCGCTTTGACCAGGGGCGCGAGGCAGTTGGTGGTGCAGGAGGCGTTCGAGATCACCGTGTGCGAGGGCCTGAGCGTGGCGTGGTTGACGCCGTAGACCACCGTCGCGTCCACGTCCTTCTCGCCCGGCGCGGATATGATGACGCGCTTGGCGCCGGCGGCAAGATGCGCCGAGGCCTTGGCCTTGCTGGTGAACAGGCCGGTGCACTCCAGCACCACGTCCACGGCGAGCTCCTTCCACGGCAACTGCGCCGGATCCTTCTGCGCGCACACGCGGATGCGGTCGCCGTTCACGATCAGGTGATCGCCCGCCGCCTCGACGCGTCCCGGGAAGCGCCCGTGCGCCGTGTCGTACTGGGTAAGATGGGCGTTGATCTTCGCGTCGCCGAGGTCGTTCACCGCGACGATCTCGATCGGATGCTTCTTGCCGCCCTCGTAGTGCGCCCGCAGGATGTTGCGGCCGATGCGGCCATAGCCGTTGATCGCGACTCGGATGGTCATGACGGTTCCCCACAAAGAAGCGCTATTCTAACCCGCTGCCGGACAGGATACTGATTGATCCGGCTCGACCGGTCTTGCCCGGGACGCGGGTACGGATAAACCCCCGCACAGCTCCTAGAGCACGCGTTTCACCGCCGCGGCGACGTTCTCCGCGGTGAAGCCGAAATGCTGGAAGAGCTCGGCCGCAGGCGCCGACTCGCCGAAGCGGTCGAGCCCCACCACCGCGCCCTCGAGTCCCACGTACTTGCGCCAGTAGTCGCTCGCGCCCGCCTCCACCGCGACTCGCGGCAGCCCTCTCGGCAGCACCTGCGCGCGATAGGCTTCCTCCTGGCGGTCGAAGACGCTGGTCGAGGGCATCGAGACCACCCGCACCGGGATGCCCTCGGCGGCGAGCCGCCGCTGCGCTTCGAGCGCGAGCGGCACCTCCGAG
>DATLZE010000035.1:0-2806 GCA_035574195.1 Burkholderiales bacterium
CGGGCCCGCGGGCGCGGCGGCGACCGGCTCCAGCTCGAATGCGGGCGCCGCCGGCGCGGGAGCAGCGGGCGGCTCGGGCAGCGTGGCGAGCGTGCTGAAGCCGTCGAACACCGTCAGGCAGCGCCCGCAGCGCACCTGCCCGCCGCGCGCCTGCAGCTCGCGCGGCGTCACGCGAAACGCGGTGTGGCAGGAGGGGCAGCGGGTGATCATGCTCATCGCAGCTCACCCCTCCCGGCGCGTGCCCGCGAGCAACACCCAGCCTTCCTCCTCTTGCCCCACGCCGATCTCGAACCACTCGCGGTAGGCGGCGCTCACCTCCCGCGCCTGGGCTGCGAGCAGCCCCGAGAGCGCGAGGCGGCCGCCCGGCGCGGTCAGCCGCGCGAGAAGCGGCGCGAGCACGATCAGGGGCTGGGCGAGGATGTTGGCGACCACGATGCGGGCGGGCTCGCGGATCTGCTCCGCGGCACCATGAAAGCTCGCCTGTACCCGATTGTGCAGCGCGTTGCGGCGCGCCGCAAGCAGCGCCTGGGGATCGATGTCCACGCCCTGCGCGCGCGCGGCGCCGAGCTTCAACGCGGCGATGGCGAGGATGCCGGAACCGCAACCGTAGTCGAGCACCGATTCGCCGCCGCGGATCTCGCGCTCGAGCCAGCGCAGCGCGAGCCGGGTGCTCGCGTGCCCGCCCGTGCCGAAGGCGAGGCCAGGATCGAGCGTGACGTTGATCGCGCCCGGATCGGGCGCCTGGCACCAGCTCGGCACGATCCACAGGCGCTCGGAAATGCGGATCGGGACGAACTGCGCCTGGGTCTCGCGCACCCAGTCACGGTCCTCCACCCTGTGCAGCTCGTGCGCCGGCGGCTCGAGGCCGGCGCGCGCGCAGGCGCGGGCGAGCAGCGCGGCGGGATCGGCCCCTTCCGCGACGAGCGCGCTCACCCGGCTCATGCGCCGCGCGCGCGGGAGCGCGCCCGCGGGCGCCGCTTCCGCCACGTCCACGGAGCAGGCGCCCGCCTCGAGCAGCGCGTCGGTGAGCGCCTCGACCTCGGCGGCCGCGATGTCGAAGGAAATGGAGAGCATGGGATATCAAGCGTGAAACGCGAGATGCGATGCCCTCCTTCGGCCCCTTGCCTCGGGTGGCGGTGGACAGGGGATTGGTTTCACGCCTCAGCCCTCGCGCGCGAGCTTGGCGAGCCGCTCCTCGAGATAGTGGATGCTCGCCCCGCCGCGCAGGAAAACCGCGTCCTGCAGCAGCTCCTGGTGCAGCGGAATGTTGGTCTTGATGCCCTCGATCACGGTCTCGGAGAGCGCGATCGAGAGCCGCGCGATCGCCTGCTCGCGGGTGTCGCCATAGGCGATGATCTTGCCGACCAGGGAATCGTAGTGCGGCGGCACGAAGTAGCCGTTGTAGGCGTGCGAGTCCACCCGGATGCCAGGGCCGCCCGGCATGTGGAAGGAAGTGATGCGCCCGGGCGAGGGGATGAACCGGTAGGGGTCCTCGGCGTTGATGCGGCACTCGATGGCATGCCCGCGGAACTGCACGTCGCGCTGACGGATCCTCAGCTTCTCGCCCGCGGCGATGCGGATCTGCTGCTGCACGATGTCCACGCCGGTCACGAGCTCGGTCACCGGATGCTCGACCTGCAGCCGCGTATTGATCTCGATGAAGTAGAACTCGCCATCCTGGTAGAGGAACTCGAAGGTGCCAGCGCCCTCGTAGCCGATGCGGCGGCAGGCATCGGCACAGCGCTCGGCGATGCGCAGCCGCGCGCGCTGGTTCAGGTGCGGCGCGGGGGCCTCCTCGAGCACCTTCTGGTGGCGGCGCTGGATCGAGCAGTCGCGCTCGCCCAGGTGGATCGCGTTGCGGAACTTGTCGGCGAGCACCTGGAACTCGATGTGGCGCGGGTGCTCGAGGTACTTCTCCATGTAGACCGTGGGGTTGCCGAAGGCGGCCTGCGCCTCGGTGCGCGTCATCTGCACCGCGTTCATCAGCGCCGCGTCGGTGTGCACCACGCGCATGCCGCGCCCGCCGCCGCCGCCCGCCGCCTTGATGATCACCGGATAGCCGATCGAGCGCGCGATTTTCAGGATCTCGCTCGGCTCCTCGGGCAGCGGCGCGTCCACTCCCGGCACCACCGGCAGCCCGGCCTTCTTCATCGCGTTCTTGGCGCTCACCTTGTCGCCGAGCAGCCGGATCGTCTCGGCCCTGGGGCCGATGAAGACGAACCCGCTCTGCACCACGCGCTCGGCGAAGTCCGCGTTCTCGGCGAGGAAGCCCCAACCGGGGTGGATCGCCTCGGCGTCGGTGACCTCGGCGGCGCTGATGATGGCAGGGATGTTGAGATAGCTCGCCTCCGAAGGCGGCGGGCCGATGCACACCGACTCGTCGGCGAGCTTGACGTATTTGGCGTCGCGGTCCGCCTCCGAGTGCACCACCACGGTCTTGATGCCGAGCTCGCGGCACGCGCGCTGGATGCGCAGCGCCACTTCGCCGCGGTTGGCGATCAGGATTTTTTCGAACATGATCCGACGGTGTAAGGCGTCAGGTGTCGGGCGGGCGGTTCGCGCGCTCGGCGCGAAGGCGAGCGGCTCCCGCTTCACGCCTCACGTCTCACCCCAGGATAAAAAGCGGCTCGCCGTACTCCACCGGCTGGCCGTTCTCGACCAGGATCGCCTTCACCACGCCGTCGCGGTCGGCCTCGATCTCGTTGAGCAGCTTCATCGCCTCGATGATGCAGAGGGTGTCGCCCGATTTGACGGTCTGGCCGACCTCGACGAACGCCTTCGCGCCGGGCGCGGAGGAGCGGTAGAA
>DATLZE010000036.1:0-20530 GCA_035574195.1 Burkholderiales bacterium
GCCGCTTGCGCGGCGCCTGATCGCCGGGGCGCTCGCCGCCGCGGCGCCCGACCTCGATTTCGTCATCGGCTATGTCGGCCCCGTCGAGTACCTGCTCTATCACCGCGGCCTCACCCACTCGCTGATCCTGCTGCCGCTGTGGGCGTGGCTGCTCGCGCATCTGTTGGCGGTCCTCTGGGGCCGCGACCGGCCGTGGCGGGCCTATTTCCCCGTGGCCGCGCTCGGGCTCGCGGCCCACATCGCGGGCGACCTCGTCACCTCCTTTGGAACGATGGTGTTCGCGCCGCTCTCCGACGCGCGCTACGCGCTCGGCACGACCTTCATCATTGACCTCTGGTTCAGCGGGATCGTCCTCGCGGGGCTGGCCGCCTGTGCGCTCTGGCGCCGCTCGCCGGCGCCCGCGATCGCGGGGCTCGCCGTGCTCGCCGCCTACGTCGCGTTCCAGGGCGTGCTGCGGGAGCGCGCGATCGAATGGGGCGAGCAGTACGCCCGGCGCGAGGGGCTGGGCAGGGCTGCGGTCACCGCCCACCCGCGCCCGGTCTCGCCCTTCAACTGGATGGTCGTCGTGCGCGCGGGCGAGGAGGTGCGCTACAGCTTCGTCAACCTCGCGCGCCGGGAACCGCTGCGGCCCGCCCCGGAGGCGGGGCTAATCGCGCGGCTCGACGCCGCCTATTTGCCGCTCGCGCAGGCGCAATGGGCGCGCGCGACGCTGTTCGGCGCTTCGGAGGCGCAGCGAGCGATCGCGCGCGAGGCGTGGTCGCAGCCGCGTTTCGCTTTTTTCCGCTGGTTCGCCGAGGAGCCGGTCCTGCTGCGGGTGGATTCCGGCAATCCCTCGACTTGCGCCTGGTTCCAGGATCTGCGCTTCTTCACTCCCGGGCGCGGGAGCTGGCCGTTCCGCTACGGCCTGTGCCGCGAGGAGAACGGACCGTGGCGCCTGCACCGGCTCGAGGGCGAGCGGGCGGTGCCGGTTGACTGAGGGCGATTACAATCGGTTACATGGAGGATTCAACCCGAGGCCGTGCCGCCCGTTGATTCGCAGATAAAAGCGAGCGCAGGAACGAGACGTATGGACAGCTTCGCGTTGATGCGTGCAGCAATCCTTGCCTGCGCCCTGCTGGGGGCGATGGCGCTCGCCTCTTGCAAGACGGTGCAGACCACGCAGCCCGGCGTGGTAGGCGTCGAGCGCAAGCAGACCATGGTGCTCTCCTCGGGACAGGTCAACCGCAGCGCGGGGCTCGCCTACCAGCAGGAGATCAAGAAAGCGGCGGGCAGGAACGCGCTCAACCGCGACCCGCAGCAGGTGGCGCGCGTGAGGAGCATCGCGAGCCGCCTGATCGCCGCGACCGGCGCGTTCCGTGCCGATGCGCCCGGCTGGGCTTGGGAAGTGAACGTCATCAGCTCCAAGGACATCAACGCTTGGTGCATGCCCGGGGGCAAGATGGCGGTCTACACCGGGCTCCTCGAGCGCCTGAAGCCCACCGACGACGAGCTCGCCGCGGTGCTCGGCCACGAGATGGCGCACGCCCTGCGCGAGCACGGGCGCGAGCGCGCGTCGCAGGCCGTGGCGCAGGGCATCGTGATCTCGCTCGTCGGTGCGGCCGCCGGCGTCGGCGACGCCACGCTGGAGCTCGCCCAGCTCATCGCCGATCTCACCCTCAATCTTCCCAACTCGCGCGAGCACGAGCGCGAGGCCGACCGCATCGGTGTCGAGCTCGCCGCGCGCGCCGGCTTCGATCCGCGCGCCGCGGTGACGCTGTGGCAGAAGATGGCGCAGGCGGGCGGCGGCGCACCGCCGCAGTTCCTCTCCACCCACCCCTCGCCCGAGAACCGCGCCCGCGATCTTGCGGGCTACGCGGCGCGGGTGATGCCGCTCTACGAGTCGGCGCGCAAGCGCTGATCCGGCCGCCCGCGCGCACCATCGCGGTGCGCCGCGCGCTTGCGCGGCGGCGCTAACCCGTTGTTTTTCCGCCGTTGTCGTGTGGCCCTCAACTTGCCGCTGATTTCGCTGTCAAATTTTCCGGGCTCGTAGTGGACTGCAGCGCGGTATTGCGGGCCGTGAGCGCGGGCCCGAGGGTGCCGGCCCCGGCGGAAGGGGTGGGCATGAGAAGCGCGCAACGCGCTGATTTTCTGTTCATCGGCCTGGCGGTGCTTCCGCTGGCCCTGGCCTTCGGCGACTATCCCGAGCTTGCGCTGCTGTCCTTCGTTCCGCTGCTGCTCGCGGCGTGTTTCGCGGGCATGTGGGAGCAGATCGAGACCTGCTGTGGCGGCGCGGAAAAGGCCGACAGAGAAGAGGCCGCGAGCGAATCCCCGGAGGAGCAGCCGCCGACGTTGGGCCAGAAGCCATGAGGCGTGAACCGAGGTGAGGAGACGGCGCAGTGTGCGGCGGGCTGCGCCGGCTGTCGTTCCCTACCCCGTCGCCTCGCCGCTCCGCCTGGCCGCGGCTCGCTGCGCTTCAGTCGAGCACGTGCGAGACGAGACCGTCGGCGAGCTTGGGCTCGAACCAGGTGGACTTGGTCGGCATGACCTCGCCTCTTTCCGCGATCGCCATCAGATCTTCCATGCGCGTGGGATGGAGGGCGAAGGCGGCGGCCATCCCGCCGCTCGCCACGCGCCGTTCCAGCTCCTCGAGCCCGCGGATGCCGCCCACGTAGTCGATGCGCTTGTCGCGGCGCAGGTCCCGGATGCCGAGGACGGGGCCGAGCAGGTGATCGGAGAGCAGCCGCACGTCGAGGCGCGCCACGGGATCGTCGGCGGGAACGAGCTCGCGGCGGATCGCGAGGCGGTACCACTTGCCGGGGAGGTAGAGCCCGAACTCGCCCGGCCGCGCCGGCTTGACCGGCGCAGCGCTCTCCTGCACGGAGAAGCTCTCCCGCACGCGCGCGAGAAAGCCCGCCGCGTCCATCCCGTTCAGGTCGGCCACCACGCGGTTGTAGTCGAGGATTTGCATCTGGTGGTGGGGAAAGATCACCGCCAGGAAATAGTTGTAGCTCTCCTCCCCGCTGTGGCGGGGGTTGGCGGCGCGGCGCGCGGCTGCCACCCGCGAGGCTGCGGCCGAGCGGTGGTGGCCGTCGGCGATGTAGAGGGCGGGCAGAGCGTCGAAGGCGCGGGTGAGCCGCGCCTGCGTTTGCGCATCGCGCACGACCCAAAGCGTGTGGCGCACGCCGTCCTCGGCGGTCGCATCCGCCTCCGGGGTCCCGGTTGCGCAGCGCTCGAGGAGCCGGTCGATTTCCGGCGCCTGCGGGTAGGCGATCATCACCGGTCCGGTGTGCGCGCCGAGTGCCTCGATCTGGCGCACGCGGTCGTTTTCCTTGTCCGCCTGCGTGTGCTCGTGCCGGCGGATGCGATTCGCGTCGTATTCCGCCACCGAGGCTGCCGCCACGAGCCCGATCTGCGCGTGCGCGCCCATCGCGAGGCGGTAGACGTAGTAGCAGGGCGCGGGATCGCGTGCGAGCACGCCCTCGCGCAGCATGCGGGCGAGATTCTCCGCCGCTCGCGCGTAGACCTCGGGCGCGCAAGGATCGGTCCCCGGCGGAAAGTCGATTTCGGGCTTGGAGATGTGCAGAAAGCTCCACGGCCTGCCGGCGGCGCGCGCGCGCGCCTCCTCGGTCGAGAGCACGTCGTAGGGCGGCGCGATCACTTCGGCAGCGCGGCCGGGCGCCGGGCGCAGGCCGGCGAAGGGGCGGATGAGCGGCATGTTTCCTTCCGTGTCGTCTGAAGCGGCGAGTTCCGGGAGCGATCCGCTCGCGAGGCGTCAGTCTCTGGGCGGCAGCGGCACGACGGTGCCCGGGCGCGGCAGCCAGCGAACGCGCAGGAGCTTGCCGACCAGCATCCCCGCGCCGAAGCCGGCGAGGGCGGCGAGCAGAAAAGTCTTGGTCGAGATCACGTGCAAGCCGCGCGGCTCGATCGCGCGCGCCTGCGCGAGGTAGCGCGAGCGCCGCTCCTCGTCGCCGGCCCGCCACACGAGCTCGATCGCCTGCCGCGATTCTCCGCTCTCGGTCACCGTGAACGAGGCGCGGCCCGCCTCGCCCAGATCGAGGGCGCGGGAGCGCTCGGGCAGGAGCAGGACCGCTTCGGGGCGCCGCGCGGCGTAGTCCTCCCATTCGGCCCAGCGCAGGACCCGGTAGTGCGCGGGCTCGGGGCGGGCTGCGCCGCCGCTGTAGGCGACCACCGGAAAATCGGCGGGCGGCGCCGCGCCCGGCGCCAGCTCGGGCGCTGCGGCGTGCGAGATGAAATAGGTCATGAACGCCGTCACCAGCAGGAAGGTGAGGAGTTCCGCGACGAGGATCGCGGCGCGCCGCGCGGCGAGGTTCATGAGGCGAAAGCTACCACACGCCGAACGGCCTGGCGCGAAGGCGCAAAGCCGCGAAGGGAATCGAGGCCGGAGGCGGCGGCTTCCGTATTCATTTTTTCTTCGCGTCTTTGCGTCGAGGTTCTCACCCCGCGAGCGCGCCGAACGCCTCGCGCACCGCCGCAACCCGTGCCGGCACGTCCGGCAGCCGCGCCTCGATGCGCAGCCGGTCCTGCCCCGCGAGGCGGTAGTCGCGCCGGCGCCGCACGAGATCGAGCACCCGTTGCGGCTCGATCGGCGGCCGCGCCACGAACTGGAGCTGGATCGCCGAGTCGGAGGCGTCAATGCGCGCGACGCCGAGCGAGCGCCCGAGGATGCGCAGCCGGTGGCACTCGATGAGCGCGCGCGCCGGCTCGGGCAGCGGCCCGAAGCGGTCCACGAGCTCCTCGCGCAGGGCATCGAGCGCCTCCGGCGTCTCGCAGTTCGCGAGCCGCTTGTAGAGCACGAGCCGCTCGTGCACGTCCGCGCAGTAATCGGCGGGGAGCAGCGCCGGTGCGTGCAGGTTGACTTCGGTCGTGACGGCGAGCGGCGCGGCGAGATCGGGCTCCATGCCGTTCTTCAGCGAGCGCACCGCCGCCTCCAGCATCCTCACGTAAAGTCCGAATCCCACCTCCTGCATCCCGCCGCTTTGCGCCTCTCCCAGCACCTCGCCCGCGCCGCGGATCTCGAGGTCGTGCATGGCGAGAAAGAAACCCGAGCCCAGCTCCTCGAGCATCTGGATCGCCTCCAGCCGCTTGCGCGCTTGCGCGGTGACACCGCCCTCCTCGGGGAGCAGCAGATAGGCGTAGGCCTGGTGGTGCGAGCGCCCCACGCGCCCGCGCAGCTGGTGCAGCTGCGCGAGCCCGAAGCGGTCGGCGCGCTCGATGATGATGGTGTTGGCGGCGGGCACGTCGATGCCGGTCTCGACGATGGTGGTGCAGACCAGGAGGTTGAAGCGGCCCTGGTAGAAATCGCGCATCACGCGCTCGAGCTCGCGCTCGCGCATGCCGCCGTGCGCGACGCGGATGCGCGCCTCGGGCACGAGGCGCGCGAGCGCCTCCGCCGCGCGCCCGATGGTGGCGATGTCGTTGTGCAGATAGTAGATCTGGCCGCCGCGCTTCAGCTCCCGCAGCGCGGCCTCGCGCACGATCCCCGGGTTGTAGCGCGAGACGAAGGTCTTGATTGCGAGGCGCCGCTCGGGGGCAGTGGCGATCACGGAGAAGTCGCGCAGCCCCTCCAGTGCCATCGCGAGGGTGCGCGGAATCGGCGTCGCGGTGAGCGTCAGAACGTCCACCTCCGCGCGCAGCGCCTTGAGCCGCTCTTTCTGCCGCACGCCGAAGCGATGTTCCTCGTCTATGATGACGAGTCCCAGGTCCTTGAACCGCACGTCGCGGCCGAGCAGCCGGTGCGTGCCGATCGCGATGTCGATCCGGCCCTCGGCGAGCCCCGCGAGCGCCTCGGCCTGCTCGGCCGCCGTGCGGAAGCGCGAGAGCTCGGCGATCCTCACCGGCCAGCCGGCGAAGCGGTCGGAGAAGGTGTCGTAGTGCTGCTCGGCGAGCAGCGTCGTGGGCACCAGCACTGCGACCTGCTTGCCGTCCGCGACCGCGACGAACGCCGCGCGCAGCGCCACCTCGGTCTTGCCGAAGCCGACGTCGCCGCAAACGAGCCGGTCCATGGGCTTGCCGTTGCGCAGGTCGTCGAGCACCGCGGCGATCGCCGCCGCTTGGTCGGGCGTCTCCTCGAAGGGGAAGCCCTCGGCGAAAGCCTCGTAGTCGCGGTCCCTCACCTGGAACGCATGTCCGCGGCGTGCCGCGCGCCGCGCGTAGAGCGCGAGCAGCTCGGCGGCGGTGTCGCGCACCTGGGTTGCGGCTTTCTTGCGCGCCTTTTCCCACTGGCCGCTTCCGAGCGCGTGCAGCGGCGCGGCCTCGGGCGGCGCGCCGCTGTAGCGCGAGACGAGGTGCAGGTTCGACACTGGCACGTAGAGCTTGTCGCCGCCCGCGTATTCGAGCGCGAGGAACTCGGTCGCGCCCTCGCCGAGGTCGAGCGTGACGAGCCCTCGGTAGCGGCCGACACCGTGGGCCTCGTGCACCACCGGGTCGCCGGCCTTGATTTCCGAGAGGTCGCGCAGCGCCCCTTCGCCCGCCGCGCGCCGCACGCCCTCGCGCCGCGCGCGCACCCGCGCCTGCTCGGCGTAGAGCTCGTTCTCGGTGACGATGGCGAGCGGCGGGTCGCAGAGAATGAAGCCCGCGCGCAGCGGTCCGACCGCGAGCGCGAAGCGCGCGTGCGAAGCGGCGAAGCCCGCGTGGCCCGCCACCGGCTCGGGCTTGAGCCCGTGCGCTTCGAGGTATTCGAACAGCGTCTCGCGCCGTCCCGGACCCTCGGCGAGCACCAGCACGCGTCCCTCGAACGCCGCGAGAAACGATCTCAGGCGGTGCAAGGGGTCCTCTGCCCGACGCTCGACCGCAAGCCGGGGGAGCGGCCGCGTAGCCGCTTGCTCGGTCTGCAGATTGCGGGCCTCGTGTCCGGTGTCCGATGACCGGTGCTCCGCCCGGTATTGCGCGCTCGGCGTCCAATCCGCGGGCGCTGAGCCCAGAACGCCGGGCTCCGGGCCCTGAGCGGTGCGCATCTCGATGCGCGCGTAGGGCTTGATCGCCCCGAAAAACTCGTCGCTGGTCAGGAACAGCTCGTGCGGCGGCAGCGGGGGATGCTCGCCGTCGCCGCGCATCATGGCATAGCGCGCGTGGGCGTCCTCCCAGAAGCGCTCGATCGCCTGCTGCAGTCCCGGCTGCGCGCACACGAGCGTCTCCTGAGGCAGGTAGTCGGTGAGGATCGCGGTGGTCTCGAAGAACAGCGGCAGGTAGTACTCGATGCCCGCGACGGGCACTCCCTTCGAAACCTCCCGGTAGACGCGGCTGCGCGAGGGATCGCCCTCGATCTTCTCGCGGAACTTGCGGCGGAAGCGTGTCTGCGCTTCCTCGTCGAGCGGAAACTCGCGCGCCGGCAGCAGCCGCACCTCGTTCACCTTGTAGATCGAGCGCTGGGTGTCCGCGTCGAAGCTGCGGATGCTCGCCACCGTCTCGTCGTCGAACTCGATGCGGTAGGGCACGGCGCTGCCGGCGGGGAAGAGGTCGATCAGCCCGCCGCGCACGCAATACTCGCCGGGCGCGACCACCTGGGTGACGTGGCTGTAGCCGGCGACCACGAGCTGGCGCCGCAGCTCGGCGAGCGGCAGCCGCTCGCCTTGCCTGAAATGGAACGAGCGCGCCGCGAGGTACTCGACCGGCGCGAGCCGCTGGAGCGCGGTCGTCACGGGCACGAGCACGAGGTCGAGCGCGCGCTGCATGAGCTGGTAGAGCGTGGCGAGGCGCTCGGACACGAGGTCCGGGTGCGGCGAGAGCTGGTCGTAGGGCAGCGTCTCCCAGTCCGGGAGCAAGTGAACCCTCAGCCCTGGATCGAAGAAGGGGATTTCCTCGAGCAATCGCTGCGCGTCGCCGGCAGCGGCGGTGAAAACCGCGAGCGGGCGCCGCACGGCGCGGGCGAGTTGCGCGAGGGCGAGCGCATCGGAGGAGCCGTGCAGGAGCGGCGTACGCGCGCGCTGCCCCGGCGCCGGCGGTTCGGGCCACAGCATGCCGGGAAGTGACTGAAAATCCGAGCTTATTATACCGGCACGGGCCTCGGGCCGGCCCCCGGAGGCCCGGCGGGGAGCGAGGGGGCGGATTTGCGGGCGCTCGGCTGGCAAGGGGTTGAAAAACGAGGAATGCCCCGCACAACTGCTGCATCCGCGAATCGGCGTTCATCCGCGTTCGATTGGCTCTCGGGATTTGGAATGGGTTATAAGACTAGCCGGGATCGGTGAGTGAGCGGGCAAAGCGCCATGACAGGCACCTACGACTGGAGGCTCGTCGTGCTTTCGTGGATCGTCGCGGCGATCGCCTCCTATACTGCGCTCGACCTCGCCGGGCGCGTGGGCGCGAAACAGGGCTGGGTCTCTCGGCTCTGGCTGCTCGGCGGCGCGTTTGCGATGGGCACCGGGATCTGGGCGATGCACTTCATCGGCATGCTCGCCTTCAGCCTGCCCATCCCACTCGCCTACGACATCGGGCTCAACGCCCTTTCCTGGGCGATCGCGATGGCGGCCTCGGGCGTCGCGCTCTACGTGGCCGGACGCCCCGCCATGACCGCGCGCAACCTCGCGCTCGGCGCGGCGTTCATGGGCGCGGGCATCAGCTCGATGCACTACACCGGCATGGCTGCGCTGCGGATGTCGCCGCCGATCGAGTACGATCCTCGGCTCTTCGCCGCCTCGGTCGCGATCGCGATCGCGGCCTCCCTCGCCGCGCTGTGGATCGCCTTCCAGCTCAGGGGGCGGCGGGCGGGCGCAGCGATCCTCGCCAAGCTCGGTAGCGCGCTCGTCATGGGATTCGCCGTGGTCGGCATGCACTACACCGGCATGGCGGCGGCGAGCTTCGCCCCCGGCAGCGTTTCCCTCGCCGCGGATTCCACTGGCGGCATGGGCGCCGGCACTCTCGCCTTCGTGGTGGGGCTCGCCACGATCAGTATTCTCGCGATCGCGCTGGTGATCTCCGCCACCGACGCGCACGTCGCGGCCCGCACCGCGCAGCTCGCCGAACGGCTGCGGCAGGCGAACGAGGATCTGCGCAACATCGCGCTCTACGACCGGCTGACCGGGCTGCCGAACCGCTTCCTGCTCGAGGACCGGATCGACCAGGCGCGGCGCCGCGCCGATCGCAGCGGCCGGCCCTTCGCCGTGATGTTCGTGGATCTCGATCGCTTCAAGCCGGTGAACGACAATTTCGGGCACGCCATCGGCGATGAGCTGCTGAAGGCGGTGGCGCAGCGCCTGCTCCAGTGCGTGCGGCGCGAGGACACGGTCGCGCGCGTCGGCGGGGACGAATTCGTCGTCGTGCTGACCGATCTCGCGCGCGCATCCGACGCGGCCCAGGTCGGGGCCAAGATCCTGGAGGAGCTGGCGCAGCCCTTCCTGATCGGCGGCTACGAGCTCGATATCTCCTGCAGCATCGGCATCAGCGTCTATCCCGAGGACGGGAGCGATCTCGAAACTCTGATGGCGAACGCCGACATCGCCATGTACCAGGCCAAGAAGAGCGGGCGCAACGCCTGCCTCAACTACAATGCTGCGATGCGCGCCGCGGCCCCGGGTTGAGCCCGCGCCTCAGGCCCACTTGAGCCGCGCGAGCCGCACCGCGAGGATTGCCGCGAAGGGCAGGGCGAGCGCGAGCGCGAGCTGCGCGATGAGCAGCTCCCCGAGCTGGGAATAGTCGGCGGGAACCTTCACCGCGCCGCTCGCCGCGTCGCGCACTTCACGCGTCACCACGAAGACTTGGTTGAGATACTTGGTGCCGAGCTGCGAGGCGGAGAGCGCGAGATTGGTGAAGGAGGCCATCACCGCGAAATAGGTCGCCTTGAGGTGCCGGGGGGCCGAGTTCGCGATCCAGGCGAGCATCGGGATCATCGCGATCTGCCCGAGGGGGGATTCGAGCGCGGTGTTCACGATCGCGATGAAACGCGCGTCCACCACGCCCCCGGTCCTCGCGGCGGTCCACTCGTGCAGCCCGTAGTACATGCCGAGGAGCGGGGAGGCGAGCAGCACGCCGGCGACGGTGAGAAAGCCTACCACGTAGGCGATCGAGTGCTCGGCCATGAAGCGGCGGAAGATGAACATGCCGGCGAGCGTGAGCACGCCACCGATCAGCGAGAGCACCGCGAGGAAGCGCTGGTCGAATTTCAGCACATCGATCATCCACCAGGTGAGGCCTTCGCCCGGGCCGGGAACGGCGCGGAACACGAAGATCACGACAGCGGTTCCGATCAGCGTCGCGCGCGCCTCGGGCTCGAGCTCGCGCGTGAGCTTCGCGATCAGGAACGCGACGATCGCCATCGAGCCGGCGAAGATCACCTCCTGGTTGTAGGCGAAGCGCCCGAGCCCCATGCCGAGGGTGAAGGCGACGAAGGCGAGGCTGCCCCCGAGGATCCACCAGTTGGGCGCAGGGCGGTCTTGCGGTCCGGCGAAGGCTTCCCGGGCTTTGGCGGGATCCATGCCCTGGGCGACGAGCCGCCGGATCGCCCTGCGCCTGATGAAAGAGGCCAGAACGACTCCCAGGACGGAGATGGCCGGAATCGCCATCGCGGTGAGATAAATCTGCCGATAGACAGCCACCTTCTGCGCCTCCGAGAGCTTCTCGACGTCGGCGAAAAGGTACAGATTGATCGCCGCCACCAGCACGAGCCCGCCGATGATCGCCACGCGCCCGAGCGTCTGCATCGTGGTATTCATGAGCTTGCGCGTCTCCGCGTCGAGCGGGCGCCCCTGCGCATCCACGCGCGGCACCGCCTCCACCGTCATCGCGTCGGCCACCACGTCCTGAATCACGTAGCCCACCGGCGCGAGCAGCGCCGAGAGCACGAACCACGCCTCGGGGCTCATCACGGCGCTCATCGCCGCGCGGTCGGTGAGCAGCCCCACCATGATCGCGAGGCTCGCCGCGATCAGCGCCGCGCCGAGAAAGACGAGCCCGCTCTTCCAGCGCCAGAGCAGATCCACGAGATGCCCGAGCGGCATCTTGAGCGCCCACGGGATGCCGGCCCAGAAGCCGAGCGCGGCGAGAAACGCGGCGGAGAGCCCGAGGTAGTCTTTGACGAAGAAGGTGCCGACGATGCCGGTCAAGCCCGAGATGCCGTAGGCGAGGTAGACCATGAGCGGGGGAAGATAGGACAGGCGCATCTCCCGCCCGAGGGAGAGGATGTTGCGATCGATCCAGCGCAGGATGCCCGCGACCATGAGGCAGGCATTCTACCTGCAAACCCCGAATCGGCCGCCGGGCGGTCCGGGGCTCGGATCGGACCGCCGAGGCGCCTGCACGCCAACGAGGAGAATGCTCGAGCCGCGAAAGCGCCGAACGAAACAAGACCGCCCTCCGCGCGGAGGGGAGAAAGCGCCCCGCCTGCTTGGCAGCTGCCCTGCCCGCAGCGATTCGCCGTATCGAGTCGGCGTTCGCCGTACGGATGCGAGGTGCCCGAAGCTCCGGGTTACCCTCGGTTTGCGCTGGCGCTGCCGGCGCGAGGTTTCCGGTTCTAGACCGGTCGGTGGATCGCGACCGGCACCCGCCGCGGCCCGAACGCGCGCTCGAAGAGTTCGTAGCGCCCTGCGATCCTCGTGCGGCACCTGGGGCACTGGCCCTCGGGCGTCACGCGGTAGGACTCGATGCGGTACCAGTCGCGCACGATGAGCGGCGCCCCGCAGCCGGGGCAGTAAGTGGTGCCGCCCTCGGGGTCGTGGACGTTGCCGGTGTAGACGTAGTGCAGGCCCTGGGCGAGCGCGATCTCCCGCGCGCGCCTGAGCGTCGAGGGCGGCGTCGGCGGCGTGTCCATCATCTTGTAGTCGGGATGGAACGCCGTGAAGTGCAGCGGCACGTCGGGTCCCAGCTCCTTCATGATCCACTTGCACTCGGCCTCGATCTCCGCGCTGGAATCGTTCTTGCCGGGGATGAGCAGTGTCGTGATCTCGAACCAGACGTCGGTCTCGTGCTTGAGATAGAGGAGCGTATCCAGGACCGGTTGCAGGCGCGCGGCGCAGAGCTTGAAGTAGAACTCGTCGGTGAACGCCTTCAGGTCCACGTTCGCGGCGTCCATCTTGGCGTAGAACTCGCGCCGCGGCGCATCGTGCATGTAGCCCGCGGTGACCGCGACGGTCCGGATGCCGAGCTCATGGCAGGCATCGGCGATGTCCATCGCGTACTCCGCGAAGATCACCGGGTCGTTATAGGTGAAGGCGACGCTCTTGCAGCCGTGGGCGGCCGCCGCCTCCGCGATCGCCCGCGGCGAGGCTTCGTCGGCGAGCGTGTCCATCTCGCGCGACTTGGAAATGTCCCAGTTCTGGCAGAACTTGCAGGCGAGGTTGCAGCCCGCGGTGCCGAAGGAGAGGATGCTCGTGCCCGGATAAAAGTGGTTGAGCGGCTTCTTCTCGATGGGGTCGATGCAGAAGCCGGAGGAGCGCCCATAGGTGGTGAGCACCATGCGGTCGCTGGCGCGCATGCGCACGAAGCACGCTCCGCGCTGGCCTTCGTGCAGGCGGCAGTCGCGCGGGCAGAGGTCGCACTGGAGCCTGCCGTCCTCCAGCATGTGCCACCAGCGGCCCGGATATTCGCGTTCGCTCACATCGGAACCTCAAGACGGATCGGTTTCGCGCCACTTGGTCACGGTGTAGCGCGAGAGCTTCACCTCCTCGTCCCAGAAGTCGGGCGGCAGGCCCGCCTTGTACTTGAGATGGGCGAGGAAGTCGGCGGGTTCCTTGAGGTCTTCCCACACCTGGGGCAGGAAGGTGCTGGCGTGATGCCCGTACTCGAACACGAGGCCGTCCACCCCGGGACGCAGCTGCGCGAGCGCCTCGCGCTCGCTCGCGAAGGCGAGGGGCTCCAGGGCCGAGAGCACCGAGATCTCGAGCGCCACCGTGAAGAACTCCTCCTGCACGAGCGGCTTGAAGCGCGGATCGCGGAAGGCCGCCGCGATCGCGTTCTCCCGCACGTCCTCGCCGAGCGCGCGGTGCGCCCGCAGCGTGCCCACGCAGCCGCGCAGCCTCCCGCCGCTCGTGAGCGTGATGAAGCAGGCGCCGTGCTGTTCGAGCCACGACGGGCGCGCGTGCTCGGGGTGGGAAAGACCCAGCTCCGTGGCGATCGCCCTGCGCGCAAGCGCCAG
Organism: Burkholderiales bacterium; assembly: GCA_035574195.1. Taxonomy (GTDB): domain Bacteria; phylum Pseudomonadota; class Gammaproteobacteria; order Burkholderiales; family SG8-41; genus SG8-41. The sequence continues at coordinate 13,061 of DATLZE010000036.1, forward strand.
CAGCACGCGGCCGGCGTCAGGGGGAAGCGCTGCCGGCGCGCTGCTCTGCCGGAGCGTGACGGTGCCCGAAACGGCGTGCAGCACGATCGGATCGGAGTTGCCGGGCATGTCGGTTCCCCAGCCCCCGGCGTGCGGGCTCAGGCATCCCGCCGAGGGGGCGATCCGGCGGGCTGCTCGTAGAAGGCGAACGCGCCGTAGCCGACCACCCGGCTCTTGTCGCCGGCGGTGTCGCCCGAGTTCCTGAGGTCGATCAGCTCGGGCTTGAGCCCGCGGCGGCGCGCGGCGAGGGTGAGCCCCGCGACCGGCGTCGCGCCGCAGGCCTGCTCGTGCGAGATTCCGGTCGAAAGCTCGAGGATCGCGCGGGCGGTCGCGCGGTCCACCGCCTGCGCGTCCGCATAGGGGAGGTAGTGGGAGAGGTCGGAGCTCACCACGATCAGGGTCTGGGGCCCGTCCCACAGCGCTTCAAGAACCGCGTCCACATCCTGCGCCGAGGCGTGGCCCACCGCGAGCGGCACCAGCGCGAAGTCCTCCAGCACCGCCTGCAGGAACGGCACGTGCACCTCCAGCGAGTGCTCGAAGGCGTGCGCCTGCGCGCTCACCACGACCTGCGACAAGCTGCGCAGCGATTCGAGCGCGGAACGGTCCACTTCGACCGTGCCGAGCGGCGTGGCGAAAGCCTCGGCATCCGGTAGCGCGAGCCCCCGCACCGCGACGCGGTGGGTGGGCCCGGCGAGCACGACGCGCCGGATGCGGCCGCGCGCGGGCGCGAGCAGCGCGTAGACGCTCGCCGCCACCGGACCCGAGTAGATGTAGCCCGCATGCGGTGCGATGATCGCCTTGGGCACGGCGCGCTCGGGCGCTTCGTGCGCTGCCGCGCCCAGCATCTGCGCTAGCGCCTGCGCCAGCTCGCGCCGGTCGGCGGGATAGAACGTGCCCGCGACGGCCGGGGGGCGCACGGACGAAAAAAATTGCTGCATCCTGCGATCCATTATGCGCCCGCGCGGAGGTTTTTCAAGTGCGGCCAGCGCAGCCGCCGTTGCTGATAAAATCCCTGAAATAACAGCGACCTCGCTCCCTCGTGCCGCCCTCGGAGAAAGCCTACGCGCTGGTGCCCGCCGCCGGTGCCGGCTCGCGCCTCAACGCGGCGCTGCCCAAGCCATACGTGCAGATCGCCGGGCGCCCGCTGCTCTACTTCGCGCTGGGGGCGCTCGCGGCGCATCCCCGCATCGAGCAGGTGTTCGTGGTGCTCGCCCCGGGCGATCGCCACTACGCGCGGCACGACTGGAGCGAGTTCGGGGCGAAGGTGGAGCCGCTCTATTGCGGGGGCGAGACCCGCGCTGCGAGCGTATTCAACGGACTGCTCGCCGTGCGCGACGCCGTCTCCGGACCCGACTGGGTGCTGGTGCACGACGCGGCGCGGCCCTGCCTTGCGCGCGCGGAGCTCGACCGGCTCTTTGCCGAGGCAGGGGAGGACGAGACCGGAGGGCTGCTCGCGCTGCCGGTCGCCGACACGGTCAAGCGCGCCGGGAGCGAGGCGCGCGTCGCGGCGACCGAGCCGCGCGACAACCTGTGGCTCGCGCAAACGCCGCAGATGTTCCGCTACCGCCTGCTGGTCGAGGCGCTCGCCCGCGCCGCCGAGCAGGCGGTCACCGACGAGGCCGCGGCGGTCGAGCGCATGGGGCTCAAGCCGCGCCTGGTGATGGGCAGCACGCTCAACCTCAAGGTCACGTTCCCGGAGGATCTGGCGCTCGCGGAGCTGGTCCTCAGGAGCCGGCGAGGCGGGGCGTGAAGCAATTGCCAGGAAACCCGGGCCCGGTAGGAACCGCCAAGGCCGCCGAGAAAAACGAACGGGGGCCGAAATACCGGGACGAAGAGCGGATAACGAATGCAGGCGGCCGGGCGGCAGCCTGCATGTCAGGCGCTCTGACACGGGCCCGTGGCGAACGGGAATTCCTGGCGTTCCTGGCGGTTCGATCTGCTTTTTGGGCATCGAGGCTCGACGCGGGTTCGGCGGCGGCATGAGGATAGGGCAGGGATTCGACGCGCACGCGCTGGTTGCCGGGCGCCGGCTCGTCATCGGGGGCGTGGAGATCGCGCACGAGAAGGGGCTCGCCGGACATTCGGATGCCGACGTGCTGATCCACGCGGTGTGCGACGCGCTGCTCGGCGCTGCCGGCCTGGGGGATATCGGCACGCATTTCCCGGAGAGCGACGCGCGCTACCAGGACGTTGACAGCCGCAGGCTGCTGCGCGAGGTCGCCGCGCTGCTGCGCGAGCGGGGGCTGCGCGTCGTCAACGTGGATGCCACCGTGATCGCGCAGGCGCCGCGGCTCGCGCCCCACGTGGCGAGGATGCGGGAAAACCTCGCTGCCGACCTCGGGCTCGCGCCCGGCGCGGTCAGCGTCAAGGCCAAGAGCACCGACCGGCTGGGCTTCGTCGGGCGCGGCGAGGGCATCGCCGCCGAGGCGGTCGCCCTCCTCGCGCAAGGCAGGAAAACGGCTGCCGGCACGCCAGGGCGGCCGAGAAAGGCGAAGCGAGCATGACCAGGAGGAGAGCTTCCCGGTCCGTCTTGTTCTCGATTCGATTTGCGCCCGGATCCTGATCTTTGCGCCTGGGCGGCCGATTCCCGCATGAAGGTGGCGATCGCTGACAGCGCGCGGCTGTTCTTTGCCGTGTGGCCTTCGCCCGAGGTGCAGCGCGCGCTCGGCGCGCTGGCGGCGGCGCTGCGCCGGGAGTGCGGGGGGCGCGCGGTCCCCGCGGACAACATTCACCTGACCCTGGCTTTTCTCGGCGGCGTGGAACGCGGCCGCCTTCCCGCGATCGAGGCGCTGGCCGGTGCGGTGAGCGCGCCGCGCTTCGACTTGAGCGTCACCCGCGTCCAGTACTGGGCCCACAACCGCATCGTGTGGGCGGGCGTCGAGCGCTGTCCGGAGGCGCTCTCCGGGCTGGCGGAGGCGCTCGCGCGCGCGCTCGCGGAGCAGGGTTTTCGCCTGGAGCGGCGGCCGTATGTTCCGCACATCACCCTGCTGCGCGATGCGCGGCGCGCGCCCGCCTCGGGCGCGGTGCCCCCAGTCGCCTGGCCGGTGGAGCAGTTCGCCCTGGTGGAATCGGTGCCGCACGGAGGAGCGCGCCGCTACGAGGTGCTGCGCCGCTGGGCGCTCGCGCCGGGCGAACGCCTATAATGGGGCCGCGGAGAGCTTCGAGGAGAGGGTGCGATGGAGCGGGCCGAGTGCATCGCGGTGTTCAGCAGCGGATCGGACGCGGCGAAGGCCGCGCCCGACCGGCTGCTGCTGCCGCAATGGGGCGAGGCGCAGTGGAGCAAGCTCTTCGGGCTCACCCGCCCCCGGCCGTTTCGCGCGAGCGAAATGGTGATCCGGCGCGGCGCGACCGACCGCTGCCTCTATTTCGTCGCCGCGGGCTCGCTCGAGGTCGGCGTCACCATCGTGGACGGGGTGAGCATCGCGCCGCTCGCCAGGATCGGCGCGGGGAGCGTGATCGGCGAGCAGTCGTTCTTCGACGGGGAGCCGCGCTCGGCCAACGTGTGGGGCGTCGCGGAGGGCGAGCTGCTGCAGCTCGAATACGACGACTTCGTCGGTTTCGCGCGCGAGGAGCCGGCGCTCGCGCGCGATTTCCTGTTCGCGCTGGGACGCGTGCTCTCCTCGCGGCTGCGCAACACCACTTTCCGCGTGCGGCGCTGACCCGCTCGCCGCGGAAACAGGCAGGGCGGGACAGGGCCCGTATGCGCGAGAGCGCGAGAGCGGCAGCCCCTTGCCGGGTTTTTCGATTTCGCCACCTCCCGGCGCCCGATCCTCCGGCCTCCTGATTTTTCAGGATTTCACGGCGCTCGGCGGTTCAATCCGGGTCGCTGTTCTTCCTCTGCATCCTGCGCGCCGGGAGGTCAGCCTTTCGCGGCCAGCGGCAGTTCCACCCGCGCGCGCAGCCCTCCGCCCTCGCGCGCGAGCAGTCTCACCTGCCCGCCGTGCAGCCGCGCGATGCGCTCGACGATCGCGAGCCCCAATCCGGTGCCTGCCTCCGAGCGCGCGCTGTCGAGCCGGGTGAACGGCCGCAGCATGCGCTCGGCCTCCCCGGGCGGGATGCCGGGGCCGCGGTCGAGCACCTCGATCACCGCGCGGCCCTCCTCGATGGCGGTCACGACCTCCGCCGTCCCGCCCCCGTGGCGCAGCGCGTTGTCCACGAGATTCGCGACGAGCCGCTGCATCGAGAGCGGGCGCAGGCTCATCGGCGGCAGCGGCGCGAGCCGCATCTCGACACCGCTCGAGGGACGGGAGTTGCGCGCGCATGCCTCGCGCACGATCGCATTGAGGTCGCAGTCGGGCACGAGGGCTTCGCCGTCGTTCGCCCGAGCGAAATCCAGGAACTGGTTGATCGCGGCGTCGATGTCCTCGATGTCGCGCACCAGCCCGGCTCTGAGCGCCGGATCGCACCGTTCGTCCAGCATCTCGAGCCCCAGCCGCAGGCGCGAGAGCGGCGTGCGCAGGTCGTGGGAGACGCCGGCGAGCAGCAGCGCGCGCTCCTCCTCGGTGCGCTTCAGCTCCGAGGCCATGCGGTTGAAGGCGCCCGCGAGCGTGGCGATCTCGAGGGGGCCGGTCTCGGCCACGGGCGGCGGCGTGCGGCCACGCCCGATCTCCTCCGCAGCGCGGGTAAGATCGCGCAGCGGCCGGTTGATGCGCGCGACGACGAGGTAGGCACCGAGGAGGGCCAGCGCCAGGACGAGCAACCCCCAGCCGATCCAGCGCAAGGGATCGGCGCGCTCCAGGCGCGAGCGCGGCATGAACACCCAGTACTCGTCCTCGTCGATGCGGAAGCTCACCCAGGCGCCGCGCACGCCCTCGCGGCTGGTGGCGAGCTGGGTCTCGGGGCCGAGCAGCCGTTTGATCTCGCGCTCCACCAGCCGCAGGAACGGCCGCCCGCCGAGCGGCGCGGCGCGCTCTCCGGGATGTCCGAGGTAGACCTGGATACCCTCGTCCTGCGAAAGGTCGCGCAGCAACTGCAGGCGCTTGGCGGGATCCGCGGTGATGAGAGCCGCGCGCGTGAGGTTGACCACGCTCGCGATCTGCTGCGCGACCTGGCGCGCGCGCGGCTCGCGCTCGCTCACGCGGAAGATCTGGAACCACGCGAGGTGCGCGACGACGAGCAGCAGCGCGATCAGTGCCACGCTGCGCCACAGCAGCGTCCGGGGTAACAGGGTCATGGCGCGGGACAGGCGACTGCGATGCTCCGTTCCGGGTTCAAAGTTCAGGGTTCAGGGTTTCAGCCTCCGGCCCCGAAGTCGAACGAGCCCGCGAAACTCGAACCCTGGACCTCGAACCCCGAGTGGCCATCTCCTCGCCGCGTCAGTTCGTCCTCTGGTCGGCGCTTCTGCCCTCGGGCACGAACACGTAGCCGAAGCCCCACACGGTCTGGATGTAGACGGGTCTTGCCGGGTCGGGCTCGATCAGCTTGCGCAGGCGCGAGACCTGCACGTCGATCGAGCGATCGAAGGCGCCGAACTCGCGCCCGCGGGCGAGCTCCATCAGCTTGTCGCGCGAGAGCGGCGTGCGCGGGTGCTGCACCAGGACTTTGAGCAGCGCGAATTCCCCGGTGGTGAGCGGCACGTCGTCTCCGTCGCGAGTGAGGGTGCGGGTCGCGAGGTCGAGCCGGAACGGCCCGAACTCGACGACCTGCTGCTCGGGGCTGGGGGCGCCGGGGGGCGCCGGGGGCGGGCGGCGCCGCAGCACTGCCTGGATGCGCGCGAGCAGCTCGCGGGGGTTGAAGGGCTTCGGGAGGTAGTCGTCGGCGCCGAGTTCCAGTCCCACGATGCGATCCACGTCGTCGCCCTTGGCGGTCAGCATGATGATCGGCAGCTTCTCGCCGCCGCCGCGCAGCCGCCGGCAGATCGAAAGACCATCCTCGCCGGGGAGCATGAGGTCGAGAATCATGAGGTCGTAGCGCTCGCGCGCGAGCTGGCGGTTCATCTCGATCGCGTTTTGCACCGTGCGCACCGCGTAGCCCTGCTCGGAGAGGTAGCGGTTGAGCAGCTCCCGCAGCCGCGCGTCGTCGTCCACCACCAGGATCCGGGTCTTGGGTTCCGCCATGGCCGCCAGTCTATGCACCCCGCCGCGGGGGGCGCCGCCGCATTGTAAATGTTCTTGTGCGCCACACCGCCCCGAAACAGATTGTTACAAAAAACCCGTCACCGGTCATTTCCGGCCCCGTTGTCGTGACTAGCATGCGAGTGCCGCCGCGCGAGCGGCGATGCCGCACACCACAGATATAACGGTTGAGCAGGGGAGAACGTGAACAGGAGCTCTCTGGATGCGTCCGATCGTCGCAGCAGTGCTGGCAGCCGGGCTGGGGCTCGCGGTCCCGGCCGCGGCGCATGATTTCAAGCACCACCACCGTTCCTATGGGTACCCCGGGCATCCCGTGCCTCATCACTGGCATCACCCGCCGGCCTGGGGGCACTGGAAGAAGCAGCGCGAGGTGCACCATCACTATTACTACCACTACCCGCCCGCCGTCATCGGCGTCCCGCGGCCGGGCGTGCACGTGATCTTTCCGGACATCTACGTGCCGTGGCCGAAGTAGCGGGCGATCCCGCCCGGGAGCAACAGAAGGAGGCTGGCATGAATACCTTGTCGAACGGCTTGCTGGTGTTGGCGCTCGTGGCGGCCGCGGCAGCGCCCGCTCCCGCGCAGGCGCGCGAGCGCGGCGTTCACTCGCGCCAGCAGGCGATGGAGCACCGCATCCACCAAAGCTGGCGGCACGGCGATCTCGCCCGCGGCGAAGCGCGCTGGCCGGGGAGAATCGCGCGCGACATCGGGCACCGGGAGCGCGTTTTGCGGGCGGAGGGGCACTCGACGCGCGGCGAGCACCACCTCCTGCACCGCGATCTCGACCGCTTGGGCCGGGAAATTCACCACGAGCGCCGCTCCGGCGAGCCCCGACCGCGCGCGCTCGCCGGGGGCCACGGCTCCTGGCACGGCCCGTTCTGGATCCATAGGTGGCACGCTCGTGACCTTCGCGTTCATCGCTCCGGGGCCTTCGCCGATGAGCGCCGCGGCTTCGCTCACGGGCGTCCCGCGATCGGCTGGGATCCGCGCATCGACGCCATCCAGCGGCGCCAGCACCACCGCATCGTGCAGGGCGTGCGCTCCGGCGCGCTCACGCGCGAGGAGGCGCGCGCGCTGCTCGCCGAGCAGCGCGCAATCCACGCGCAGGAGCGGCTCTATCGCTCCGACGGCGTCCTGACGCACGCCGAGCGGTCGGAGCTGTACCAGGACCTCTACGCTGCCGGGCAGCACATCTATAATGAGGCGCACGATTTCGAGCGCCGCTAGAGGGAGACGGATCGCCGTCCGATACGCATGACTGCGAAGCTCTTCGTGGTGGTGATGGCCGCGGCGGCGCTCGCCGCGCCCGGCGCGGCGAGCGGAGCCGAGCGCGTCCTGCGCGCGTTCGCGCAGGACG
>DATLZE010000037.1:0-2726 GCA_035574195.1 Burkholderiales bacterium
CTTCGAACTTGCGCGCCTGCAGAAGGATTTTCCGGTGACGCTTTACACCTCGCCCGGTTGCAAGGAGCCGTGCGAACTGGCGCGCGCGGCGCTCAACCGCCGCGGCATCCCGTTCAGGGAGGTGCAGGTGTGGGACCCGGATACCAACGAGGAGCTGAAACGCGTGTCCGGCGCGACCGAGGTGCCGACGCTCGTCGTCGGGCGCTCGGTGCAGCGCGGCTTCGAGCAGGGTCTGTTCGACGCGCTGCTCGACAGCGCCGGCTATCCGCGCGAAGGCATCCTGCCGCCGCGCGCGCAGAAGGCGCCCGAGCCGCCGCAAGGCTACGTGCCGCCTGCCGCGGGCGAGACGCAGAAACCGGTGGCGAAGCCCGTTGCCGCAGAGACTCCTTCCGCGGCGGGGCGCTACGCGACGCCGGAGCCGGGTGAGCCGTCGCGCAGGCGCGGCGCCTATTCGGTGCCGGGCGAGGATGCGGCGCCGCAGACTCCCGCACCCGGGCGCTGAGTGACCGCGGCTGGACCGCGCCGTTCTTCGGGCGCGCGGCAGAAGGCTGAATACCCGACGGGCGCCCTAAGCGGTCGAGGTTACCGGCCGGGTTCCGCGATCTGAGAGGCCGGCGCGGAAGGGCTCTCGAAGCTCACCTCAAGTGTCATCTGAACGCGTACCGCGCGCCCGTCCTTCATCCCCGGAGTGAAGCGCGCGGCGCCGAAAGCGCGGCGGACGGACTCCTCGAAATAGCCCGGTGGCTCGGCGGCGAGGATCTCGACCCGCTCCACGGCGCCGGTTTCCTCGATGTAGAGGCGAAGCACCACCTTGCCCGAGAGAAACCTGCGCGCGGCCGCTTCCGGATACTCGGGTTCGACGCGCGTCATGATGCCTGGCCGCACATCGAGCTCGCGCGTGAGGTAATAGTGCGGCTGGGGCAGCAGCGCCCGCTGCGGATCCGCCGCGGGTGGCTTGCCCGCGGGCGCTGGCGCTGGAGAAGGCGCGGGTGGCGAAGGGGCCGCCTGTACGGGCTGCTGTGCGGCGAGAAGCGATTCCGGTTCGCCCTGCGCGGGCATGGGCCGCAGCGCCGCGCGCAGCGGTGCGCTCGCCCTGAACCAGTCGAGGCTCCCCCAGCGGGCGCCGAACGGCGCCGGCACGCTCCCCACAAGCAGGGCGTGAAGGAACAGCGACGCGATGAGCGCGCCGGCGAGCCGCGAGCCGATGCCCGCGGCCGCGCGGCTATCTTTCGAAGAAGATCTCACGCCAGGACACGCGCCGGCCGGCGAACGAGGTCGGCGCGACCGGCGTGTCGCGGGTGAGCTGCTGGTTGTCGGCGGTGGTGACGATGGTCTTCACCGTTCCGCCCGGAAGCTGGATCACGTTGATCCCGACCACGAGCGAGGCGGAGATCTTGGTGCTCGCCATGTTGGCCGTCGCGCCGGGGATGAACGCGCCCGTCTTGTAGTCGAGGAAGTTGATCCAGCCGAAGCCGCCGGCGGTGCACGTGTCGGTGCTCGGGATGTTGGAGGCGACCACCAGCGTGCCGAGCTGCAAGATCGGGTCCACGTTGACGCGCTCGGTGCCGTTGCCGCCGGTACCGCCGTCGGGCAGGTCTATGAACCAGCCGAGCACCGCCGGATCGGAGAAGTCCACGGTGTTGGTCGTCGTGACCCGTTCGGTGGCCGGGTTGGTCGGGCTCGCGGTGAGGTCCTGGCGTACGAATCCCGTAATGGACGAAGTGGGGAACGCACCGCTCCTCGTCATCGCCACGACCGGCGAGGCGACGCTGTTCATCTCGTCCTTGATCGCGTAGATCGTCTGGCGCTGCGTGTCGGCTTTGTCCGACAGGCCGAGGAATTTGCCGGTGCCGATGAGCACCACGCGCGTCCCTCCCACCTCGCCCAACTCGGGCTTGGTGGTGATCGGTTGCGGTACGCTGCTCGGGTCTACCAGCGTCGCAAGACGCGCCACCGAATGCTGCGGAACGGCTACCACCGAGTCGTCGAGCTGGATGCGCCAGAGGTTGCCGAGGACATCGCCCGCGTACACGGTGCGTGCGGTGTTGTCGAAGGTCGCATTGTCCACCCAGGCGTTGATCCTGTTCAGCCCGCTCGGCGTCGTGGTGTCGCCGGTGCCGGTCGAATAGCGCTTGAGGATCTTGCCGGTCTGGGCGTCCACGATGTAGAGGTAGCCGACGCCGTCGCCGGGCGAGACATTGTTCAGGCCCGAGGTGAAGATGACCACCCACTTGCCCTTGGGGGCGGCGGCGTTCAGCGTCGCGGGGAGCTTGACGATCAACGGATTGCCGTAGGTGAAGCCGATGTTGCAGTCCTCGGAGAACGTTCCGCTCTCGGCCTGCGCGGCCGTCAGGCACGTCGTGCCGGTGCCGCCCTTGATTTCCCACAGGCCTTTCGGGTTGTCCGGGTCGGTGACATCGAGCGCGTAGTAGCCGCGGCCGCCGGCGTTGACGCCGGCGACGAGGATCGTGCGCCAGTCCGACTGCGACGCGCAGGGCGTGGCGTCGGAATGCCCGAAGCAGACGTCGCCCACCACCGGCGAGCCGTCGGTGTAGAAGCGGTGCACGTACGGCGAGTCGGCGAGCCGCTTCATGTCCTTCATCACGAACGAGGGCACGTACGCCCAGCGCTCGGCCCCCTCGCCGGCCGTAGGGCTCGTGTCGAGCGTGCCCGTGAACGCGTCATCGGTGGTGATGGCGGTGGTGATTCCGGCGGTCTGGAAATAG
>DATLZE010000038.1:0-22181 GCA_035574195.1 Burkholderiales bacterium
GATCGCGCACGAGCTGAACCAGCCGCTCACCGCGGTCGCCAACTACGGGCATTCGGCGCAGACCTTGCTCGCACGCGGCGCCGCCGGGGCGCAGGTGAACGAGGTGATCGGCCGCATGCTCGCCGAGGCGCGGCGCGCCGCCGAAGTCGTGCGCAGGCTGCGCGACCTGTTCCGCACGGGAACGACGCGGCTCGAGATCGTGAACGCGCACGAGATCGCCGCGGGGGTGCGCCGCATCGGCGAGCAGGTGATCGGCACGCGCGCTATCGCGCTGGAGGTGACCGCCGACCCCGGAACGCCGCCGCTCTACGTCGACCGCTTGCAAATCGAGCTCGTGCTGCGCAATCTCATCGCCAACTCCGTGGACGCGCTCGCCGAGCGTACCGAGCCGGGGGCGCGCATCGAGGTGTCCATCCGCAAGCAGGACGAGGAGCACGTGCGCATCGTCGTCTCGGATAACGGGCCGGGCGTGCATCCCGACGCCTATCACAGACTGTTCCAGCCGTTCGCCTCCGCCCGGCCCAAGGGCATGGGGCTGGGATTGGCCGTGAGCCGCGCGATCGCCGAGGCGCACGGCGGGTCGCTGCAGGCGCGCGGCGCCGGCCACGGCGAGTTTCACCTGATCCTGCCATGCGCCGCGAAGACCTGACCGTTTTCATCGTCGAGGACGACGCCTCGGTGCGCGACTCGCTCGCGCTGATGCTCGGGCTCGCGGGCTACCGCACGGCGCTCTACGCCGACGCCGAGGGCTTTCTCGCGGCCTGGCGCCCGGAGTGGCGCGGCTGCGTCGTCGCCGACCTGAAGCTGCCTGGCATGAGCGGGATCGAGCTCCAGGCGGAGCTCGCGCGTCGCGGCAGCGGCCTGCCGTTCGTCATCATCACGGCGCACGGCGATGTCGCCACCGCGCGGATCGCGTTCCGGGCGCAGGCGGTGGACTTCCTCGAGAAACCCTTCGATCAGGCGCAGCTCGAAGCGGCGATCGCCTCCGCCTTCGCGCTGGAGGGACGGCGCATCGCGGCTGCCGAGGCGCGCCGCGCAGAAGCTGAAAGGCTGGCGCAGCTCACCGCGCGCGAGCGGGAAGTACTGGAGCACGTCGCGCGAGGACTGCACGCGAAAGAGATCGCTGCGGAGCTGCGCATCAGCCCGCGCACGGTGGAGGTGCACAAAACCCGCATCATGGCGAAGCTCGGCGTGCGCAATGTGGCGGAACTGGTGCGCTTCGCGGTCAGGGGGGCCGACGAAAACTCGCGCAACGACTAGCGCCTCGGGGCGCGCAGCCGCCCGCTCATGGGCGCGAGGGTCTTGAACGCGGTCTTGCCGTGGGAGGCGGCATAGTCGCGTGTGCCGTCAGGCAGCGTTCGCCAGCGTCGGCTCACCCAGCGGTACCCGGGCGGCGGCGCTTCTTCGGTCGGTGCCTCCGCCACGGCAACGACACTGGACACCGGCTCCTCACCGCGCCTGGGTGTGTCCTCTTCGGCAGAGTTTTTCGAGTAGCCGAGCCACTTGCCGGTACCGACGACGAGCAGCGCGGCCAGGGTGGGCGAGGCGTCGTGGATCCATCGTGCGTTCGCCTCGATCCAAGGCGCGACCACCGGATCGCTGACGAGCATTTCTCCGGCCACCCACCCGAGAACGGCGCCGCCCAGCGTCACGATTACCGGATAGCGATTCATGAGTGTCAGCAAGAGCGTGCTGCCATAGATAATGAGCGGGATGCTGATGCCGAGCCCGAGCACGAGCAGCACCACGCTTCCCTTGGCCGCCGCTGCGACCCCGATCACGTTGTCCAGGCTCATGACGAAGTCGGCCACGATAACGGTCCTCACCGCTGCCCAGAGCTGCGCGTGGCCGTCGAGCGCGACCTCGTCCTCGCTCGGCAATAGCATCTTCACGCCGATCCACACGAGCAGCAGCGCGCCGACAAGCTTGAGCAACGGCAACTCGAGGAGCAACACTGCGAAGAAGGTGAGGATCACGCGCAGGGCGATCGCGCCGAAGCTGCCGAGCAGGATGCCGAGCTTTTGCTGCTGCTCCGGCAGCTCCCGGCACGCCATGGCGATCACCACTGCGTTGTCGCCGCTCAGGACGATATTGATCATGATGATCTGCCATAGCGGGATCCAGAAACCCGAGGCGTCGAACAAGAAATCCATCCGGAGACCTCCGTCGGCGCACCACGCACCGGAGGCTCCAGACTAAAGGCGGGAGATGACCGAAATCTGTCCGGAAGATGAACCTTCTATAACATCATGCTGAATTTCGCATGACGCGCTCGTCCCGGAGCTTCCCGGCAGGCCAGGGGAAGCGCACGCTGAAAGTATTGCCGACACCGTCGCGGTCGGCCTCCAACGAGACTTCCGCGCCGTGGCGGTGCGCGATTTCGCGCACGATCGATAGTCCGAGCCCGCTGCCTTCCTGCCCGGTTCCCAGCAGCCGGTGGAAGCGCTCGAACACGCGGTCGCGTTCCTCTGGGGGGATGACTGGGCCGTCGTCGCTCACCGACACCACCGGCTGCGGGCTCGCTGCGACGCGCACCGTGACGCGCCCGCCGCGGCGGCTGTAGCGAACGGCGTTGTCGAGAAGGTTGTCCAGCATCTCGCGCAACCGCGCAGAATCGCCTGCTACGAACACGTCCTCGCGCTCGGCCTCGAAGCCGAGGTCCACTCCGCGCTTGAAGGCGTCGGGCACCCAGCTCGCCGCAACGTCGAAGGCCAGCGCTTGCAGGTTCACGCGCTCCAGCGCGAGGGCCGATGCCGCCTGCGGCTCGTTGCGCGCGAGCGCGAGAATCTGGTTGACCAGACGCGCGAGGCGCTCCAGACCGGAGCTCAATTTTTCCAGGACCTCGCCCATGCGAGCGGGATCTCGCTCCCGCAGCGCCAGCTCGAGATGCGCCTGAAGTCCTGCGATCGGCGTCTTCAACTGATGCGCGGCGTCAGCGATGAAGCGACTTTGAAGAGTGAGCAAGCCATCGAGCCGCGCGAGCAAGACGTTGATCGCTTCGAGCAGTGGGCGCAGCTCACCCGGGATCCCGGCGAGGGACAGCGGGCGCAAGTCGCGTTCCAGGCGCGCAGCGAGCTCTTCCTGCAGGCGGGCGAGCGGGGCGAGCCCTCGTACGACGCCGAACCACACGACCGCTGTTGCAATCAGCACGAGCAAGAGCTGGGGTGCGAGCACGCTCGCCAGAATTTCGCGAGCGAGCGCGTCGCGCTTGGCTGTCGTCTCGGCGACACGCACCAAGGCCGCTCCGTTCGGAACGCGGAATTGCAGCTGTGCGAGGCGTACCGGGTTTCCCTCGATCGCCCCGTCGTAGAGCACTTCGGTGCCGGGCGAGTCCGAGCCTCGTGCCGGGGATGGAAGCGGCTCGCCAGCGATGCGCTCGCCGGCGGCGGTCGCGACCTCGAAGTAGATTCGGTCGTAAGGGTCCGTGAGCAGTATCCGGCGCGACGGCTCGGGCAGATCGAGCTGCAGGCGCACCCCCTCGCCCTTGACGTGCAGGGAGAGGTCGCGGGCGATCTCGATCAGGGAGCGGTCGTAGGCGCGACGTGAAAAACTGACGGCGATCCAGTAGCTGACGAGAGTGTCGGCAGCGAGCAGCGCGCAGAGCGGCACCAGCAACCACAAGAGCAGCTGGGTGCGCAGCAGGGGTCGCTCACGAGACATCGGTTTTTTCGATCATGTACCCCATGCCGCGCACGGTGCGAATGGTCACCCCGCACGGTTCCAGCTTCTTGCGCAGACGGTAGATAAAGACCTCCACCGTGTTGCTGCTGGAGGCTTCCTCCCAGCCGTAGAGGTGATCGACGATTTTCTGTTTGGTGACGACTTTCCCCTCCCGCAGCAGCAGTAACTCGATCACCGCGAACTCGCGCATGGAAAGCTCGAGCGGCCGCCCGTCGCAGTAGAGCCGCCGGCCCGTCATGTCGAGCCGCAGCCGTCCATGTACAAGCTCGGAGCTCGCAGCCACATTCGCGCGCCGAATGAGGGCGCGCACGCGGGCCTCGAGCTCCGACAGGTGAAAGGGCTTGGTGAGATAGTCGTCGGCTCCCAGATCGAGGCCGGCGACACGGTCCTCCAGGGCATCGCGCACCGTCAACACGAGCACCGGCACCGTGCTGCGGCGGGCGCGCAGCCGCCTCAGCACTTCAAATCCGTCGGTTTTCGGCAACCCGAGATCGAGCAAGACGAGATCGTGCCCCCCGAGGGCGAGCATCCGATCGGCCTGCTCGCCGTCGCGAGCGACGTCTACTGTATGGGCGGACTGCGCGAGCGCCCGTGCCACTGCGTCGGCAAGCATGGCATCGTCCTCGACCAGCAGAATGCGCAAGCGGCCTCCCACCACCTCGGAGACGGCCGCGCCCGGCGCGGCCAGCGGAATTGTGGCACGGCTGCGCTAGAAACACAGAGGCCGGCCACCGGGCCGGCCTCTGCCATGACCTGGCTCCCCGAGCAGGGCTCGAACCTGCGACCTAAGGATTAACAGTCCTCCGCTCTACCGACTGAGCTATCGGGGAATGAGCCGTGAAAAACTGCTTGGCGCCGTCCGAAAAAGGCGCATATATTAATGTCTGGCGCCCGGCGGGTCAACGTTATTTGCCGATTTTCCCAATTTTATGAAGTGGTTGAAGTGGACGATCCTGGTTATCGGCGTGCTCGTCCTGATCCTCGCGGCGCTGCCGTTCTTCATCTCGCTCGACGACTTTATCCCCGAGATCGAGAAGCAGGCCGCGGAGCGGCTGAAGGAACCGGTCAAAATCGGGAGCCTGCGCGCTGCAGCGCTACCGCTGCCGCATCTCACGGTGGATGGCATTACCGTGGGCAAGACCGGAGACATCCAGGTCGGACGCGTCACTGTCACGCCGGACCTGTGGTCGCTGCTCGGGCCGACCAAGGTGATCAAGAGCATCGAGGTCGAGCGGCTGGTTCTCACCCAGAAGGCGCTCGAGAAGATCCCGGCGTGGACCCGGCCCGAAGGCGCCAAGCCGGCGCCCCCGGGCGAGCCCCCTGCGCTGAGAGTGGAGAGCGTGCGGCTCGAGGAGGCGCTGGTGAAGCTCGCCAAGGCGAGCTTCGGCCCCTTCGACGCGCGGCTCGATCTCTCCGGTGCGGGCGACCTGGAATCGGCCTCGATCGTCACCAAGGACGGCAAGCTCCGCGCCGAGGTCAGGCCCGAGAAGGCCAATTACCGGATTGACGCCGTCGCAAAGTCGTGGACACCACCCGCCGGCCCGCCGGTCGTGCTCGACGAGCTGGCGGTAAAGGGCGTCGCTACCCACAAGGACGCCGTGCTCGAGCAGGTGCGCGCACGGCTCTACGGCGGCACCGTCAGCGGCAGGACCACCGTCGCGTGGCACAAGGGCGTGCAAATCCGGGGCAGCGCCGAGGTGAGCCAGGTCGAATTGAAACAGCTGGTTCCGCTGCTCGCACCCGGCACCAACATGAGCGGCAAGCTCAGCGCAAAGCCGGTGTTCTCGGCTGCAGCGCGCGAGGCGGGGCAGCTCATGAACGCGCTGCGGCTCGAGACGCCGTTCAGCGTACAGGACGGCGTGCTCTACGGGGTGGACATCGGCAAGGCCGCGACCTCGATCCTGGGCAAGGACGGCGCGAAGGGAGGAGAGACCCGCTTCGACCAGCTCTCGGGCCACCTCGTGCTCGACCGCGGCACCTACCGCTTCACGAACCTCAACGTCGCTTCCGGGGCGCTCGCCGCCGACGGCAATGTGACGATCTCGCCGAAACAGGAGCTCTCGGGACGAATCAACGCCAGCGTCAAGGCAGGGAGCGTCACCGCAGCCAACGTGCCGCTCAACGTTTCCGGCACCGTGCACTCTCCGCTCCTGCTGCCCACCGCAGGCTACGTGGCCGGGGCTGCTGCGGGCACGGCGGTGCTCGGCCCGGGACTGGGTACCTCTGTCGGCGCGACAGTCGGCGGCTGGACGGAGCGGCTGTTCGGCAGGAAGGAGGAAAAGAAGAAATGAGATTCGCGCGGCAGCGGCGAGAATTTCATACGAGCACGCTCGCGATCGCCCGCGCGACGTAGTCGATGTTGCGGGAATTGAGCGCTGCGATGCAGATGCGCCCGCTCTCGATCGCGTAGACCGAATACTGTTCCCGCAGCCGGCGCACCTGCTCCCGGGTGAGCCCGGAGTAGGAGAACATTCCGCGCTGGCGCACGACGAAGCTCAGGTCGAAATCGGAGCGGATGGCGCGGATTTTCTCGACCAGCTCGCGCCGCATCGCCTTGATACGCTCCCGCATGCCGCCGAGCTCCTGCTCCCAAAGAGCGCGCAGCTCCGGCGTCGTCAGCACGGTTGCGGCGATTCTGCCCCCGTGCGTGGGGGGGTTGGAGTAATTGGTGCGAATTACGCGCTTCAACTGGCTCAGCACTCGCGCCGCCTGCTGCGCGTCCTCGGCGACGACGGAGAGCGCACCCACGCGCTCGCCGTAGAGCGAGAGCGACTTCGAAAAAGAACTCGACACGAACACCACGGGGCAGGCCTGCGCGAAGCGGCGCACCGGCGCGGCGTCGGCGTCGAGTCCCTCGGCGAATCCCTGATAGGCGATGTCGAGGAAGGGCACGAGTTCGCGCGCCTTGACGATCTCGATCACGCGCTCCCATTCGTCCGGCGCGAGATCCACGCCGGTCGGATTGTGGCAGCAGGCGTGCAGCACCACGATCGAGCCTGCTTTCAGGCCGCGCAGCGCATCGAGCATCGCCTCGAAGCGCACGCCATGGCTCGCCGCGTCGTAGTAGGGATAGGCCTGCACCGTGAAACCCGCGTACTCGAACAGTGCCTGGTGGTTCTCCCAGCTCGGATCGCTGATCCAGACCCCGGCCTGACCGTTCACCCGGCGCAGGAGGTCGGCCCCCACCTTGAGCGCGCCGGTGCCGCCGAGCGCCTGCACCGTCGTCACCCGGCGGCTGCGCACCGGCTCGCTGTCGGTCCCGAACAGCAGATCCTGGACCGCGCGGTCGTAGTCCGGAAGCCCGTCGATCGGCAGGTAGTTGCGCGGCTGAGGCGACTCCAGGAGCTTGCGCTCGGCGCGGCGCACGCATTCGAGCACCGGGACCTTGCCTGTGTCGTCGCAATAGACGCCGACTCCGAGGTTCACCTTGTCGGGGTTGGTGTCGGCGACATAGGCTTCGGTGACGCCGAGTATCGGATCGCGCGGCGCCATCTCGACGCCGGAGAGGGGGGAAGGGCACATTGTCGTAGAGGAGGTGGTGGGAACCGGTGGCCGGCCACTGCGTCAAACGACATTTTACCCGCTGCGCGACCCGGTGTGACGGCGGCCGCGAGACTGGCGGCGAGGCGCGCCGCTGTGGGACAATCGAATGTTCGTCCATTCTGCCGATCATGAGCCGCGCTGTTTCTCCCGAAGCCGGACTCGCGCGCCGCGCCGCGCCGGTCACCTTCCCCGGCAGCCCTTTCCGCCTTTACCAGGCGTTCGAGCCCGCGGGCGACCAGCCCGAGGCGATCGAGCGGCTCGTCGCCGGCGTGCGCGCGGGGCTCTCGTTCCAGACGCTGCTCGGCGTGACGGGCTCGGGCAAGACCTACACCATGGCGCACGTCATCGCGCGCCTCGGATGCCCGGCGCTCATTCTCGCGCCCAACAAGACGCTCGCCGCTCAGCTCTACTCCGAGATGCGGGAGTTCTTCCCGGACAACGCGGTGGAATATTTCGTCTCCTACTACGACTATTACCAGCCCGAGGCCTACGTGCCCTCGAAGGACCTCTACATCGAGAAGGACTCGAGCATCAACGAGCACATCGAGCAGATGAGGCTCTCGGCCACCAAGTCGTTGCTCGAGCGCCGCGACACGGTCATCGTCGCCACCGTGTCGGCGATCTACGGCATCGGAGACCCTGCCGACTACCACGGCATGATCCTGCACCTGCGCGAGCGCGAGCGGCTCCCCCAGCGCGAGGTGATACGGCGGCTCGCGGAAATGCAGTACGAGAGGAACGACCTCGAGTTCCGCCGCGGGGTGTTCCGGGTGCGCGGCGACGTGCTCGACGTCTTCCCGGCGGAGCACTCCGAGACCGCGGTGCGAGTGACGCTCTTCGACGAGGAGATCGAGGCGATCCACCTGTTCGATCCCCTGACCGGGCAGGTTCTCCAGCGGGTGCCGCGCTTCACCGTGTATCCCTCCAATCATTACGTCACGCCGCGCGGCACCACGCTGCGCGCGATCGAGGCGATCAAAGAGGAACTGCGCGAGCGCGTCGAGTGGTTCCGCAGCCGGGGCAAGCTCGTGGAAGCGCAGCGCATCGAGAGCCGCACGCGCTTCGACCTCGAGATGCTCGCCGAGATGGGCTTCTGCAAGGGGATCGAGAACTATTCGCGCCACCTCTCGGGCCGCGCGCCGGGCGAGCCGCCGCCCACCTTGATCGACTACCTTCCCGGCGACGCGCTGATGATCATAGACGAGAGCCATGTCACGATCCCGCAACTGGGCGGCATGTACCGCGGCGACCGCTCGCGCAAGGAGAACCTGGTGGACTACGGCTTTCGCCTGCCCTCCGCTCTCGACAACCGGCCGCTGCGCTTCGACGAATTCGAGCGCGTGATGCGGCGCACGATCTTCGTCTCCGCGACCCCCGCCGAGTACGAGCAGGCGCGCCAGGAGCAGGTAGTGGAACAGGTGGTGCGCCCGACCGGGCTGGTTGACCCGCGCGTGGAGGTGCGCCCGGCCGCGACCCAAGTCGACGATCTCCTCTCCGAGATCAACGAGCGGGCGAAGGCGAGCGAGCGCGTGCTCGTGACCACGCTCACCAAGCGCATGGCCGAGGACTTGACCGACTACCTGGGCGAACACGGGGTCAGGGTGCGCTATCTCCACTCCGACATCGACACGGTCGAGCGGGTCGAGATCATCCGCGACCTGCGGCTCGGCCGCTTCGACGTGCTGGTCGGGATCAACCTGCTGCGCGAGGGGCTCGATCTTCCGGAGGTCTCGCTCGTCGCGATCCTGGACGCTGACAAGGAGGGCTTCCTCCGCTCCGAGCGCTCGCTGATCCAGACCATCGGCCGCGCCGCGCGCCACATCAACGGCACCGCGATCCTCTATGCTGACACCGTCACCGATTCGATGCGCCGCGCGATCGAGGAGACCGAGCGCCGCCGCCGCAAGCAAATCGCCTACAACCGCGCGCACGGCATCACGCCGCGAGGTGTCGTGAAGCGCGTCAAGGACCTGATCGAGGGCGTCTACGACTACGAGGCTGCGCGCGAGGGGTTGAAGGCGGCGCAGGCCGAGGCGCGCTACGCGGCGATGGACGAGAAGGCGCTGGCGCGCGAGGTGAAGCGCGTCGAGCGCGAGATGCTGGAGGCGGCGCGCAACCTCGAGTTCGAGCGCGCGGCGCGGCTGCGCGACCAGCTGAAGGCGCTCAAGGCCCGCCTCTTTCTCGAAGCCGTGTAAGGCATCGCTTCTGCTAGTATTTCGATTCTCGCCACCGATTTGAAGGAGCCGGTCTTGAACCCCTCGCACTGCGCGCTTCGCAGCTCGATCGTTTTCTGCCTCGCCCTCGCCGCCGCCAGCGGGGCGGCGTTCGCCCAGGAGCCGGGAGCGGCGGCCTACGAGCCGGTCGTCGGCCAGCAGGGCAAGGACGTCGTCTGGGTTCCGACGCCGCCCGTGCTCGTCGAGAAGATGCTCGATATGGCGCGCGTGAAGCCCCGGGACTTCGTCATGGATCTGGGATCGGGCGACGGGCGCATCGTGATCGCCGCCGCGAAGCGCGGCGCGCGCGCGCTCGGCGTGGAGTACAACGAAGACCTCGTCGCGCTGTCGAGACGCGCTGCGGAGAAAGAGGGGGTCGCAGGTCGCGCCGAGTTCGTGCAGGGCGACATGTACGAGGCCGACATCTCGCGGGCGAGCGTGCTCGCGCTGTTTCTGCTCACGGAAAACCTCAACAAGCTGGTTCCGAAGTTCCTCGCGCTCAGGCCGGGCGCCCGCATCGTGGTGAATGGCTTCCAGATCGACGGGTGGACGCCGGACGAGACGGGGCGGGCGGAAGGCGATTGCGGCAACTGGTGCACTGCCTACCTCTACATCGTGCCGGCGCGGGTGGCGGGAGTCTGGAGCCTCGGAGGCGGCGAGCTGCGGCTCGCGCAGAAGTTCCAGATGCTCACGGGAACCCTCACGGCCGAGGGCACGAGCCTGCCGATCAAGAACGGCCGTTTGCGCGGAGACGAGATCCGTTTCACCGTCGGCGGCGCGGAATACGTCGGACGCGTGCAAGGGGACACGATGCGCGGCCGGATGAAGGGCGCCGCAGAGGGCGCCTGGACCGCGGTCCGCCGCCCGCAGAAGCTCGCCGCCACGGATTAGACGCGCGATATTCCAGCAGCTCCGGAAACGGATATAGCCACAGATAAATCCCGATCGCAACAGGCCACAGAGCGTGCGGGAAGCCGTGGCGTGAGAACCGGACAAATCACGCTTTCGCTACTACTGCGGGGTCTCCGCGGCGCAAGGCCCCCGATCCAATCGGTGTTCCTGGAGTGCTCACGCCGCGAGCGGCGGTGTTGAATTGACCATGACGCAGCCGGTGAAGGTGCTGTTCGTGTGCACCGGAAACATCTGCCGCTCGCCGATCGCAGAGGGTGTGTTCACGCGCCTGGTGCGGGAGGCGGGGCTCGCGGGACGGGTTGTTGCCGACTCCGCAGGCACCCACGGCTACCACCTCGGCGAGCCGCCCGACCCCCGCGCGCGGGACGCCGCTGCTCATCGCGGCTACGACCTGGGCGCGCATCGTGCGCGCCAGGTCAGCCGGCGCGATTTCAGCGAGTTCGACTACGTGCTCGCGATGGACTCGATGAATCTGCGGGCGCTCGCGCGCCTGTGCCCGCCGGAGCACGCGCGGAAGGTCAGGCTCTTCATGGAATTCGCCGACGGGGCGCGCGAGCGCGAAGTTCCCGATCCGTACTACGGCGGCAGGGAGGAGTTCGAGCGCGTACTCGATCTGGCGGAGGAGGCGGCGCGCGGCCTGCTCGATCATCTTCGCCGGCGGCTTCTCGGCGAGTGATTCGTCTGCCGCTTCGCGTCGCTATCCGGTTTCCGGCTGGTCGAGTCACAGGTCAAGCCCCGGGTAGTTAGCCGGGCAGCGTCGTTGCGCCCTGTTCCGTCGGCCGCGATTTGCTGGTCTCGACCTGCACCAGCGGTCCTTCCTCCAGCGGGGCAGGGGCCGGTCGCACGCGGCGCGGGCGCGGTGCGGGTGTTTCTTCCTGCAGCTGTTGCTCCACGGCCCGCACCTTGCTGGGATCGGATTCGACCTGTACCAAGTCGGCGGGCCATTCGATTTTGAGCGGTGTCGCGGGCGCGACGCCCGGCCCGGAGGGGATGGCCGGTGCTGCTGCAGCCGCTGCTACCGCAGTTGAACGCTCGCGCCCGACTTCGGGGGACGGTGGAGCTGGAGCAGCGCGATTTTCTCCCGCCGCAACCAGGGCCTCGGCCGCTGGAGCCGGGCGGGGTTGCTGCGGGGTCGCGGCCGGCGATGCGGGTGGTTCGAGCGCCGGGGGCGCCGGCTCGCGCTGCGGTTGTGCCCCGGGCTGGGCCTGCATTCCCGGTTCCGGCTGACGCTGGTCATGGCGGTCGCGCCTGCGCCGCCGCCGCCGGCCGCGGCCTTCGCGTGGCTGCTCGCCGTGCTCGCGCGAGGACTGGCCTTCCGAGGCGGCAACGGGACGCGGTTCAGCTGGACGCTGCGGCTGTTGCTGCCGCTGGTGCTGGGCTTGCGGCGGCCGCGGCTCATGGCGGTGCTCGGCTTGGCGCTCCCGCTCGCCGCGGTGGCGTGCGCCGTTCTCACGCGGAGCCGGCTGCTGCGGGCGCTGCAGTTCGGGCCGCGGGCGAGCTCCCCCGGGATGCGCGCCCCGCTCGGCTTCGCGTTCCCGCCGCGCATCGCGCTCGTGCCGGCTGCGGCGCGGACCGCGCTCCGGCTGCGCGCGCGCGGGCTCGGCAGCGGGCACCGTCTCCGCAGCCGGCCGGCGCTTGAACCAGCTGAAGATCTTGCCGATGATCGAGGGCTGTTGCGGTGCGGGCTGAGGCTGTGCCGCAGGCTCGGTCCGAGTCTCTGGCGGCACGGGCGCGGGCTGCTGCGGCGTGATGCCCTTGACCGCCGCTTCCTGCCGCGGCGCTGCCGGTTCCTGCGCGCTGGCGACCGCCTTCGGTTCCTCGGCGGGCACCTCCACCAAGTTGTAGCTCGCGGGCAGCGGCTCGGCGCGGTTGAGGTCGTCGTGGCGCAACCGCGTCACGGTGTAGTTCGGGGTCTCGAGGTGCACGTTCGGCACGAGCACGATCGAGACACGGTGGCGCGCTTCGATCAGCTGCAGGTCCACGCGCTTCTCGTTGAGCAGGAAAGTGGCCACATCCACCGGCACCTGGGCATGTACCGCCGCGGTGTTCTCCTTCATCGCCTCTTCCTGGATGATGCGCAGAATGTGCAGCGCCGTGGATTCGGTACCGCGTATGTGCCCGGTGCCGTGGCAGCGCGGGCAGGGGCTGTGCGCGGTTTCGCCCAGTGAGGGGCGCAGCCGCTGGCGCGAGAGTTCCATCAATCCGAAACGCGAGATCTTGCCGATCTGCACCCGCGCCCGATCGTAGCGCAGCGCCTCGCGCAGGCGGTTCTCCACCTCGCGCTGGTTGCGTCCCGACTCCATGTCGATGAAATCGATCACGATGAGGCCTCCGAGGTCGCGCAGCCGTAGCTGCCGCGCAATCTCGTCCGCGGCTTCGAGGTTGGTGCGTAGCGCCGTCTCCTCGATGTCGGCCCCGCGGGTCGCGCGCGCGGAGTTGACGTCGATCGCAACCAGCGCCTCGGTGTGGTCGAACACGATCGAGCCGCCAGAGGGCAGGTTGACCGAGCGCGAGTAGGCGGACTCGATCTGGTGCTCGATCTGGAAGCGCGAGAACAACGGCACGTCGTCGCGGTAGAGCTTGATGCGGTTGACGTTCTGCGGCATGACGTGGCTCATGAACTGCCGCGCCTGCTCGTAGATCGCCTCGGTGTCGATCAGGATCTCGCCGATATCTTGGTGGAAGTAGTCGCGAATCGCGCGGATCACCAAGCTCGACTCCTGGTAGATCAGGAACGCGCCGCTCTGCTGCCCGGCGGCGTTCTCGATCGCATGCCAGAGCTGGAGCAGATAGTTGAGGTCCCAGTTGAGCTCCTCCAGCGAGCGGCCGATCGCCGCGGTGCGGCCGATCACGCTCATGCCCTGCGGCACTGGGAGCTGTTCTATCACCTCGCGCAGTTCGTCGCGCTCCTCGCCTTCGACGCGGCGCGAGACGCCGCCGCCGCGCGGATTATTGGGCATCAGCACGAGGTAGCGGCCAGCGAGGCTGATGAAGGTGGTGAGCGCCGCCCCCTTGGTTCCGCGCTCGTCCTTGTCCACCTGGACGATCAACTCCTGACCCTCCTGGAGCGCGTCCTGGATGCGGGCTCGACCGGCATCTACGCCGGGCTTGAAGTAGCTGCGCGCCACTTCCTTGAAGGGAAGAAAACCGTGGCGCTCCGCGCCGTAGTCCACGAAAGCGGCCTCGAGACTCGGCTCGATGCGGGTGACGACCCCCTTGTAAATGTTGCTCTTGCGCTGTTCCTTGCCGGGGGTCTCGATGTCGAGATCGATCAGCTTCTGGCCGTCAACGATCGCAACGCGCAGCTCTTCGGCCTGCGTCGCGTTGAACAGCATGCGTTTCATTGTTGTCTTCTCCCGCGCTCGGACACGGGATGGGGCAAACCCGGGGATGCCCGTTCAGACGGGCGGCGCCGACTGCATCAGTGGCGTGGCGTGAGCATGATGGACGGGATGATCAGGCTCTCTCGTGCGGTTTGCCGTGAAATCCGGCATCGGGCCGGACTCGGGAATTCCTGGGTGTCGTGAGCGCGCAATTCGTCTAGTATCGCTACTTTCGTGTGGTGAGCGACATTAACCATCGGCTGCGGGTCCGGCCGGCGCGGCGTGTGTGTGGCAGCGCAACAGGCGGGCACGAGCAGCGTTCGGCACACTTGTTCGGGGCTTGCCTGTTTTCCGCCGGTTGCTCGTGCCTCGATTGCGGTAAAACGCGGGCCACGCTCCAGCACCGGGCGGCGGAAGACATGCCCTCTCACCGGCCGGTGCGCGGTGTGCAATGAATAGTATAAACAAATGAAAGGCTTAAGTAAAGATTCTGCAAGCTGGCATGAGGTGGAAGCGGAAGCTGCCGGTCGGCGACTGGACAATTATTTGCTCAAGTGGCTGAAAGGGGTGCCGAAAAGCCATATCTACCGCATTTTGCGCAGCGGCGAAGTCCGCGTGAACAGCCGCCGCGCAGATCCCAGCTACCGGGTCCAACCGGGCGACCGCCTGAGGCTGCCGCCGATACGCGCCAGCACGCGGCGGCCTGCGGCACCGGCCCCGCCCGCGACGCGCTTGAAGGCCGAGATCCTCTACGAAGACGAGGCAATCCTGGTGATCAACAAGCCGGCGGGCATCGCGGTGCATGGCGGCAGCGGCGTGAGCCGCGGAGTGATCGAGCAGTTGCGTCTGGAGCGTCCCGCCGAGCGCTTCCTCGAACTCGTGCATCGGCTCGACCGCGACACCTCCGGCGTGCTGATGCTCGCCCGGAGGCGCTCGGCGCTCGCCGCACTGCACGCACAGCTGCGCGAGGGGCGGGTGCGCAAGTTCTACCTCGCGCTGGTGCGCGGGCGCTGGCGAGAGCCGCAGCGCAGCGTGCGGCTGCCGCTCGAGAAATACGTCCTCGCCTCGGGCGAGCGGCGCGTCAGCGTGAAGGAGGAGGGCGCTCCTGCCCACACCGTGTTTCGCCTGGTGCGCTCGTTGGGCCAATACAGCCTGCTCGAGGCCGAACTCAAGACCGGCCGCACGCATCAGATCCGAGTGCATCTCGCCCATCTCGGCTTCCCGATCGCCGGCGACGACAAATACGGCGACTTCGCGCTCAACAAGGCGCTCGCGCGCCGGGGGCTGAAGCGGATGTTCCTGCACGCCTGCCGGACGCAGATCACGCACCCGGTAACCGGCGCTGCGCTCGCCTTCGAGGCAGCGCTGCCGCGCGAGCTGCAAGCGTTTCTCGCGACGATCGAGCCAGAGGAGGCGCGGCATGCCGAGACGCTTTGAGCCGCTCGTCCGCGACCGAGACGGCACGCTCATGGACTCGGCGGCCACCATAGTCGCCTTCCTCCAAGCCCGCCGGGATCTCGCGCTGTCGCTACCGAGCGAGGAGCAGGCGCGCCACATCATCGGGCTGGGCTCGCCGATGCGATGGCGCGCGTGCCGCCGCAGCTCGGCCCGGCGCATTGGCTCCGTGCCTCGCAGAGCGCTACCGCAGGCATTTCCCGGAGCGCGATGCCGCAACCACCCTGGTTGAGATGGTCGAGCGCCGCACGAGGCGGTCCTCCCGCTCGCGGTCGCCGGCGGCAAAAGTCGCCGGGGGTGAAGCGCGTTCGCCGCAGCCGGACGCAAGCGGTATTTCCCCGTCCGCGCTGCGCCGGCGAGGATCTCGCCAGGCCATCCGGGCATGCTCGAGGGGCTGATCGGGGAACTCGGGACGGAAACGCGCCCGCACGCCGATGATCGGCGGCTCCCTCCGCGGCATGGAGAAGATGGCGCACCGCGCCGCAGCGCCGCGCCTCGCCGCCGGCTACGGGCGAACGCCCGGGAGGCGCTGCTCGCCTACGATCCGGTTGCCTGTGTAAGCGGCGTCGGGCGGCGGCTGCAGCCGCTCGCTTATCGAGCACGCGCGAGGCCCACGCCGGGGGATTCTGCGGCTTTTGTCGAGCTATACTGAACGGTTGTGGATTCGAGCAGGAGCGAGGCACATGGCTGAGGAAAGTCCGGGCGGGCAGGCAACGAGCTGGGAACGCCAGACGCTCGAGAAAGTCGCGCTTGCGGCGATCGAGGAACAGCGGCGGGCGCGGCATTGGGGCATCTTCTTCAAGCTGCTCCTGTTCATCTACCTCTTCGCGCTGCTGTTCCTGTGGCTGGGCTGGTTCGGGAAGAAGGACGTGAGCCCGGGCAAGCATACGGCGCTCGTCGAGGTGCGGGGCGTGATCGCTCACGACAATCCGGCGAGCGCGGACAACGTGATGGCCGGGCTGCAGGAGGCGTTCAAGGACAAGCGCACGCAGGGCGTAGTGCTGCGTATCAACAGCCCGGGTGGCAGCCCGGTGCAGGCGGGCCACATCAACGACGAGATCCGGCGACTGCGCGCCAAGCACCCGAACATCCCGCTCTACGCCGTGATCGAGGATATCTGCGCCTCGGGTGGCTACTACATCGCGGTCGCGGCCGACAAGATTTTCGTGGACAAGGCGAGCATCATCGGCTCGATCGGCGTGATGATGGACGGCTTCGGCTTCACCGGCGCGATGGAAAAGCTCGGCATCGAGCGGCGGCTGCTCGTGGCCGGCGAAAACAAGGCCTTCCTCGATCCCTTCCTGCCGATGCTCGAGTCGCAGAAGGAGCACGCCGAGAAGATGCTCGAACAGATCCACCAGCAGTTCATCAACGTGGTGCGCCAGGGCCGGGGCAAGCGCCTGAAGGAATCCCCCGAGCTTTTTTCGGGGCTGTTGTGGGTCGGGGAAAAGAGCATCGAGCTGGGACTGGCGGATGCGCTGGGGAGCGTCGAGTACGTGGCGCGTGAGGTGATCAAGGCCGAGGACATCGTTGATTTCACGCCGCGAGAAAACGTCGCCGAACGCCTCGCCAAGAAGTTCGGAGCCGGCTTGGCCGAGGGGCTCGCGCGCTTCGGGTTGATCCCGGGAATCACGTTGCGCTGAGGATATGGCCTGCGGCCGAATCCTGGCGAGCGTCAGGAAAATTCCTGCAGGCGCACGATTCTTCACTCCTTCCCCCTTTGCCGGGGGGCGAGGAAATGTGCGGCGGCACGCGGCTTGTCAGCCGTTGTCCTGAGCTCTAGTGGCGCTCGCGCAGGAGCAGGAATACCGCGGGCCGGCGCTCGAGCCGGGGCGGATTCTTTCTCCACTCGGCGACGGTGCGCGTCGCGATGAACTCGGTGGGGCGGGTGAGATCGGCGGCGATCGCAAGCAAGGTGTCGGGGCGGCACACTTGCAGCAGCGCGGCGAGCAGCGCTGCGTTGCGGTAGGGGGTTTCGATGAAGATCTGGGTCGCCTCGGCCGCCCGCGCCTCGAGCGCCCGGAGCGCGCGCTCGCGCCCGGTGCGGTCGGCCGGGAGATAGCCGTGGAAGGCGAAGCGCTGGCCGTCGAGCCCGGAGGCCATCAGCGCGAGCAGCAGGGAGGAGGGGCCGACCAGCGGAACGACCCGCACGCCCGCCCGGTGCGCACGCAGCACCAAGTCCGC
Organism: Burkholderiales bacterium; assembly: GCA_035574195.1. GTDB lineage: Bacteria > Pseudomonadota > Gammaproteobacteria > Burkholderiales > SG8-41 > SG8-41. Next base: position 17,312 of record DATLZE010000038.1, read on the forward strand.
GCCCGGGTCGGCCACCGCCGGGCAGCCCGCCTCGGACATCAGTCCGCAGTCCTCGCCCCCGAGCAGCAATGCGAGCAGGCGCTCGAGGTCCTCTGGCTTCACGTGCTCGTCGAGCCGATGAAAGCCGAGCGCCTGCAGCGGACCGGGGTGGCCCACGGCCTTGAGGAAGCGGCGCGCTGATTTCGCGTTTTCCACGATGAAGGTGCGCAGCGAGCGCACCACCTCCAGCGTCGCTTGCGGCAAAACCGCGGCCGCTTCCGCGTCCAGCGCGACGGGGACGAGATAGAGGGTGCCCTTCCCGTGCGACATGCCGCGCTCGCTCAGGGGACCAGCACGCCCTCGTTTCTGAGCATGGCGGCGAGCGCGATCAGCGGCAGTCCGATCAGGGCGCTGGGATCCTCGCTCGCCACTCGCTCGACCAGCGCGATGCCGAGCCCCTCGATGCGCGCGGCTCCTGCGCAGTCGTACGGCTGCTCGAGCGCGAGGTAGCGCTCGATTTCCTCGTCGCGGTAGTGGCGCAACTGCACGAGGGTCGGAACCTCCTCGCGCTGGATCGCTCCGTTCGAGACGTTGAGCAACGCAAGCGCGGTATGAAACAGCACGCTTCTGCCGCGCATCGCTCTGAGTTGCGCGAGCGCGTTCTCGCGGCTGCCCGGCTTGCCGAGGCGCGTGCCGTCGAGGACGGCGGTCTGATCGCTGCCGATGATCAGGGCATCCGGACACCCGCGCGCCACCGCGCGCGCCTTGGCCTCGGCCAGGCGCAGCGCCGTCTCGCGCGCAGACTCTCCGGGAAGCGCGGTCTCGTCCACGGCCGGTGCCCGCACCTCGAACGGCAGCTTGAGGCGCTCCAGTAGCTGGCGCCGGTAAGGCGAGCTGGAGGCGAGCACGAGGCGCGGGGTGGACAAGGCGGTGCGTGTTCTAAGTCTCTGCCGAATCTGGAATTTTCGATGAATTTTTTTGACAGCGCCGGCCAAAAATACTATCATGCGCGCCTTATGTCTGGACAGGGGCCGGCGCCGGCTGTCATCGATAGTCTGGAGTTCGCCCGGAGCGGGCAAACCCTGCGCGGGAGCCTGCCCGTTCCCGCTCTCCAGCGGCTGCAGGACTGCCTGTTCGACGCGCTCGGCGAGGTCGCGTTCGTGGTGACGGGCGGGCACGACGCGCGGCAGCGGCCGACGCTCACGCTGGAGGTGAGCGGGCTGTTGCATTTGCGCTGCCAGCGCTGCCTGGGGCTGCTCGACTATCCGCTGCGCATCACCAACAGGTTGTTGCTCGCGAGCGCGGCCGAGGCCGCCTCGGGCGCGCTCGACGAGGACGAGCTCGAGTGGATCGAGGCGAGCGTGGAGCTCGATGTGGCGGATCTGGTCGAGGACGAGATCATCCTGGCCCTGCCGTACGCGCCGCGGCACGAGGAAGGACAATGTCGAGCCGCCGCGGGAGCGGCGGTGCACGACATCAGGCTCACGGCGTTCGCCGCGCTCGCGGCGCTGAAGGACACGAAGCACAAGGAGCGTTGACATGGCAGTTCAGCAGAACAAGAAGTCCCCCTCCAAGCGCGGCATGCGCCGCTCGCACCACGCGCTGTCCGCCCCGCCGCTGGCGGTCGAGCCGACCACCGGGGAAGTGCACCTGCGGCATCACATCAGCCCCAGCGGCTACTACCGCGGCAAGAAGGTGCTCGGGACCAAGGGCGAATAGACACTTGCCCGGTCCCGGATCTCGTTCATTGCCGGCGCGGGCTTGGCGCGCCCGGGGGAGGCTGGTTGCGGATGGGCGTCACGGTAGCCATTGATTGCATGGGCGGCGATCACGGTGTGCCGGTTACCGTGCCCGCTGCGCTCGGCGTGCTGCAGGCGGACCCGGACGCCTCTTTCATCCTGGTCGGAAGGCGCGAAGCGATCGAGTCGGAGCTCTCCCGCCACGGCGCGGCCCCTGGCGTTCGCTTGCGCGTGCAGCATGCGAGCGAGATCGTCGAGATGAACGAGGCGCCCGCTGCGGCGCTGCGCAGCAAGAAGGATTCCTCGATCCGAGTCGCAGTCAATCTGGTCAAGCATGGCGAGGCGGCGGCTTGTGTGAGCGCCGGCAACACCGGGGCGCTGATGGCGATCGCGCGCTTCGTGCTGAAGACGCTCCCCGGTATCGACCGGCCCGCTATCGCCACGCCGCTGCCCACGCTCAAGGGCCATACCTACATTCTCGACCTCGGTGCCAACGTGAACTGCACTCCCGAGCACCTGTTGCAGTTCGGAATCATGTGCTCGGAGCTGGTGAGTTCGGTCGAGGGCCGGGAGCGCCCGACGGTGGGGTTGCTCAACATCGGGGTGGAGGACATCAAGGGCAACGAGCTGGTGAAGCGGGCGGCGGAATTGATGCGGGCGAGCGGAATCAACTTCTACGGCTACGTCGAGGGCGACGACATCTACAAGGGCACTACCGATATCGTGGTGTGCGACGGCTTCGTCGGCAACGTCGCGCTGAAGGCCTCGGAAGGCCTCGCCCAGATGCTCGCTGTCTTTCTCCGCAGGGAATTCAACCGCAACGTCCTTACCCGCGCCGCCGGGCTCGTCGCGTTACCGGTGCTCAACGCCTTCAAGCGGCGCGTGGATCATCGCCGTTACAACGGCGCGAGCCTGCTCGGGCTGCGCGGTATCGTGGTGAAAAGCCACGGCTCGGCGGACGCGTTCGCCTTCGAGTTTGCGATCCGGCGCGCGCTGCAAGAAGCGCGCAGCGGCGTGATCGCGCACATCGCCGAGCGCATGGCGGCTGTCCACAAGAGCGCAGCGTGAGCCGCGTCTACGCGAAGATCCTCGGCACCGGCAGCTATCTTCCGTCGCGGGTGCTCACCAATCGCGACCTCGAGCGCATGGTGGACACCAGCGACGAGTGGATCCGCGCCCGCACCGGAATCCGCGAGCGGCGCATCGCGGCGGAGGGCGAGCACACCAGCGATCTCGCCCTGCACGCGAGCCGGCGCGCGATCGAAGCGGCCGGAATCGCCCCCGAGCAGATCGATCTCATCGTGGTGGCGACCACTACACCCGACATGGTGTTCCCGAGCACGGCCTGCCTGCTCCAGTCGAAGCTCGGTATCCGCGGCAGCCCGGCTTTCGACGTGCAAGCGGTGTGCAGCGGTTTCATCTACGGGCTCGCGACGGCGGATCAGTTCATGCGCGACGGGCGGCTGCGGCACGCACTGGTGGTGGGTGCCGAAATCTACTCGCGCATCCTCGACTGGAAGGATCGCTCGACCTGCGTGCTGTTCGGCGACGGCGCTGGAGCGGTCGTGCTCGGAAGCAGCGACCGCCCCGGCATCCTCTCGAGCCACCTGCATGCCGACGGCGCCTACGCGAACCAGCTTTGGGTGCCGGGAACGGTGTGCGGCGGAGAGGTTCGCGGCCGGCCGCTGCTCCAGATGGACGGGCCGGGGGTGTTCAAGTTCGCGGTGCGGGCGCTCGGCGAGATCGTGGAGGAAGCGCTCGCCGAGAACGGGCTGCGGAAATCGGACATCGACTGGCTGGTGCCGCATCAGGCCAACATCCGCATCATCCAGGCGACCGCGAAGAAGCTGGGGCTCAGCATGGAGCGGGTGGTGGTGACGGTGGACCGCCACGCGAATACTTCAGCCGCCTCGATTCCGCTCGCCCTCGACGAGGCGGTGCGCGACGGGCGCATCCGGCCTGGACAGCACGTGCTGCTCGAGGCGGTCGGCGGTGGCTTCACCTGGGGTGCAGTGCTGATCAGATGGTAGTTTCCCGCCACCCGTCGCAGGACGCAGGACGCGACCACGGATCATGAAATTCGCATTCCTCTTCCCGGGACAGGGCTCGCAGTCGGTGGGCATGATGCAGCCGTTCGCGGAATCGCGGGCGGTGCGTGCAGTGTTCGACGAGGCATCCGAGGCGCTGCGCCAGGACCTGTGGAAGCTCGTGGCCGAAGGTCCTGCGGAGTCCCTGAACGCTACGGTCAATACTCAACCCGTGATGCTCGCCGCCGGCTACGCCGTGTACCGCGCCTGGCTCGAGGCGGGCGGAGCAGAGCCGGCGCTGGTCGCGGGGCACAGCCTCGGCGAGTACACGGCGCTGGTGGCGGCAGGCGTGATCGCCTTCCGCGACGCCGTGCCACTCGTGCGCTTCCGGGCGGAAGCGATGCAACAGGCGGTGCCGGCGGGACAGGGCGCGATGGCTGCGATCCTCGGACTGGAGGACGAAGCGGTACGCGCGGCATGCGGCGAGGCCGCGCAAGGGGAAGTCGTCGAGCCGGTCAATTTCAACGCCCCCGGCCAGGTCGTGATCGCCGGACACAAGGCGGCGGTGGAGCGCTGCATCGCAGCGGCCAAGGCGAGGGGCGCCAAGCGCGCGGTTCTGCTGCCGGTGAGCGCGCCCTTCCATTCGTCGTTGCTCGCGCCGGCCGCCGAGCGCCTGGCCGGATATCTCGCGCGGGTGGATTTCCAGGCGCCGCGCGTCCCGGTGGTGAACAACGTGGACGTGTCGGTGGAGCGCGATCCTGCGTGCATTAAGGACGCTCTGGCGCGCCAGGCGTGCAACCCGGTACGATGGGTGGAGGTGGTGCGGCATATCGCCGGCACCGGGGTCCGTCATCTCGCAGAGTGCGGACCGGGCAAGGTGCTCTCGGCCTTTACCCGGCGCATCGACGAGCGGCTCCAGAGCCACGCGATCAGCGATCCGCAGTCTCTCGAACAAGCATTGCAGGCGCTCGCAGCATGATGCTCGAAGGAAAGGTCGCTCTCGTCACCGGCGCCTCGCGCGGCATCGGCGAGGCGATCGCGCTCGAGCTCGCGCGTCATGGCGCGGTGGTGGCCGGCACGGCGACGACCGCGGCAGGAGCCGAAGCGATCGGGCGCCGGCTCGCC
>DATLZE010000039.1:0-20048 GCA_035574195.1 Burkholderiales bacterium
TGTAGAGCAGCTTCGGCCGGTCGGAGAGAGCCGAGATCGGCGTGTCGGTCCCCATCGAGCCGACCGCCTCCTGGCCGGTCACCGCCATCGGTGCCATCAGGAGCTTGAGGTCCTCCTGGGTGTAGCCGAATGCCTGCTGCCGGTCGAGCAGCTTGTCCCGGTCCGGGGTGGGGATCTGCTCCGGCATGGGGAGGTCTTCCAGATGGATCTGGGTGCGGCTCAGCCACTCCCGGTAAGGCTTGGCGGAGGCAAGCCGGTCCTTCAACTCCGCGTCGCTGACGATGCGGCCCTGTTCCAGGTCGATGAGCAGCATCTTGCCCGGCTGCAGGCGCCATTTCTTGACGATCTTGTGCTGCGGGATGTCGAGCACGCCCATTTCGGAGGCCATCAGCACCATGCCGTCGTCGGTGACCAGGTAGCGGGCCGGGCGCAGGCCGTTGCGGTCCAGCGTTGCACCGATCTGGCGGCCGTCGGTGAAGGCCACCGCCGCCGGGCCGTCCCAGGGCTCCATCAGCGCCGCGTGGTACTCGTAGAAGGCGCCCCGCTTCTCGTCCATGAGCGGATTGCCGGCCCAGGCTTCCGGGATCAGCAGCATCATCGCATGGGCGAGCGGATAGCCGCCCATGACCAGCAACTCCAGCGCATTGTCGAACGAGGCGGAGTCCGACTGCCCTTCGTAGATCAGGGGCCAGACCTTGTCCAGATCGTCTCCCAACAGCTTGGACGAGATGGTCTGCTGGCGCGCGCGGATCCAGTTGACGTTGCCGCGCAGCGTGTTGATCTCCCCATTGTGGGCGATCATGCGGAACGGGTGCGCCAGATCCCAGGCGGGAAAGGTATTGGTGGAGAAGCGCTGGTGCACCAGCGCCAGCGCCGAGACGAAGCGGGCGTCCTGCAGGTCCTTGTAGTAGGTGCCGACCTGGCCCGCCAGCAGCATGCCCTTGTAGACGATGGTGCGCGCCGACATCGAGGCGACGTAGAACTCCTTGCCGTGGGCGAGCTTGAGCGCCTGGATCGCGTGGCCGGCGCTCTTGCGGATCACGTAGAGCTTGCGCTCGAGGGCGTCGGTGACGGTCACGCCGCTGCCGCGGCGGATGAAGACCTGGCGGATGACCGGCTCCAGCGCCTTGACCGATTCGCCCAGATCGGAGTTGTCGACCGGGACGTCGCGCCAGCCGAGCAGCACCTGGCCCTCGTCCTTGATCGCGCGCTCGATCTCGTACTCGCAGGCGATGCGCGAGGCGGGGTCGCGCGGCAAGAACACCATGCCCACGCCGTACTGGCCGGGCGGAGGAAGCTTCACGCCCTGCTTCGCCAGCTCTTCGCGGAAGAAGCGGTCGGGGATCTGGATGAGGCAACCCGCCCCGTCGGAGAGCTTCGGATCCCAGCCCACCGCGCCGCGGTGGGTGAGGTTCTTGAGGATGGTGAGCCCTTGCTCGATCAGGGCGTGCGACTTCTTGCCCTTGATGTGAGCGATGAACCCGACCCCGCACGAATCGTGCTCGTGAGTCGGATGGTAGAGCCCGGGTGCGAGCGGCTGTTGATCTTGGTTCATCGCGAACTCAAACTACATCTAGTGAAAACAGCCAGTTACGATTGATCACGCTGCGGCGCAGCATTCCTCAGCGAATTGCGGGCGCGAAGGCGAATTCTACCGTCAGGCGTGTTCCCCGGCAACCAGCGGGCCGCGGCTCAGACCTCCTCGATCGCGAACAGCCGCCGGTGCTCGAGAATAGCGTAGCGATCGGTCATGCCGGCGATGTAATCGGCGATCGCTCGGGGCGCGTCCTCACGCGCGCGCGCCTGGAACTCCGGTGGCAGCAGCCGGGGGTCGGCGAGAAACGCCTGGAAGAGATCGGTCACGATGCGGCGCGCCTTGGCGCTCATGCGCACCACCCGGTAGTGCCGGTAGAGGTTCTCGTGCAAGAAGCGCTTGAGCTCCTGGCTTTCTTCCCGGATGCGCGGGCTGAAGGCGACCAGCGGGGGCGCGAGCCGTACCTCCTCGATCGAGGACGGTGCATGCCGGCGGATGTTCTCGGCGCTGGCGCGCGTGAGATCGGTGACCAGCGTATCGATCATGCGGCGCACCGTCTCGTGGATGAGCCGCCGGCCGGCGACCCGCGGGTATTCGCGCAGCACTGCCTTCATGTGGCGCGCGAAAATGCGCACCCCGGCGAGCTGTTCGAGCGTGATCAGTCCCGAGCGCAGCCCATCGTCCACGTCGTGGTTGTTGTAGGCGATCTCGTCGGCCAGGTTGGCGACCTGCGCCTCCAGCGATGGCTGCCGGCGCCGGATGAAGCGCTCGCCAAGCTCACCCAACGCGCGCGCGTTCCTGAGCGAGCAGTGCTTGAGGATGCCCTCGCGCGTCTCGAACATCAGGTTCAGTCCGTCGAAAGCGGCGTAGCGCTGTTCCAGCAAATCCACCACGCGCAGGCTCTGGAGGTTATGCTCGAAGCCGCCGTAGGGTTTCATGCAAGCGTTCAGCGCCTCCTGCCCGGTGTGGCCGAATGGCGTGTGCCCGAGGTCGTGGGCGAGCGCGATCGCCTCGGTAAGATCCTCGTCGAGGGCGAGGCGCCTCGCGACCGAGCGCGCGATCTGCGCGACCTCCAGGCTGTGGGTGAGCCGGGTGCGAAAGAGGTCGCCCTCGTGGTTGACGAAGACCTGGGTCTTGTACTCGAGGCGCCGGAAGGCGGTGGAGTGGACAATGCGGTCGCGGTCGCGCTGGTATTCGCTGCGGCCGCGCGGCGGGGCCTCGCGATGGCGGCGGCCGCGAGAGCGCGCGGGCGAGGCCGCGTACGGGGCGAGCCCCCGCTCAGGCATGCTCCCGAGCTTCCCCGAGCACTTCCGCGAGCGCCGCGTGCGGGACCTCCTCCGAGAGGAAGGCCTCGCCGATGCGCCGCAGCAGCACGAAGCGGATGCGCCCGCCCGCAACCTTCTTGTCGCGTCCCATCAGCTCGAGATAGCGCGCGAGCCCCAGGTCGGGGGGGTGCACCGGCAACCCCGCGGCGGCGATCAGCGCGGTGATGCGCTCGACCTCCTGCGCGCCGATCAGGCCGAGCCGCCGTGACAGCCGCGCAGCGAGCACCATGCCGGCTGCCACCGCCTCCCCGTGCAGCCACTGGCCGTAGCCGAGGCCGGCCTCGATCGCGTGCCCGAAGGTGTGGCCGAAGTTGAGCAGCGCACGCTCGCCACGCTCGCGCTCGTCGCGCGCCACGACCTCTGCCTTGTTGGCGCACGAGCGCTCGATCGCGTAGCCGAGCGCCTCGGCCTCGCGCCCGAGAAGCCGCGCGAGATTCGCTTCCAGCCACGCGAAGAACGCGTGGTCGCGGATGAGGCCGTACTTGATCACTTCCGCGAGCCCCGCAGCGAGCTCACGACGGGGCAGGGTCGCCAGGGTATCGGTGTCGGCGATCACGGCGAGCGGCTGGTAGAAAGCGCCGATCATGTTCTTGCCGCGCGGGTGGTTGATCGCGGTCTTGCCGCCGACCGCCGAATCCACCTGGGCGAGAAGGGTGGTCGGAACCTGGATGTAGGGTACGCCGCGCAGATACACCGCCGCTGCGAAGCCGGCGAGATCCCCGATCACGCCGCCGCCGAGCGCGATCAGCGCCGTGCCGCGCTCGCAGCGGCACTCGAGCAGGGCGTCGAAGATGCGGTTGAGCGTCTCCCAGTTCTTGTGCGCTTCGCCGTCGGGGAGCGTGACCGTCACCACCTCGACGCCGCACTCCTCCAGCGCGCGCTTGAGCGGCGCGAGATGAAGTGGGGCCACGACCTCGTTGGTGATGACCGCCGCTTTTTTCTGGGGCAGGCGCGCGGCGATCAGCTCGGCGCGCGCGAGCAGCCCCGGCCCGATGTAGATCGGGTAGCTGCGGCTGGCGAGCGTCACGGTCAGCGTCTTCATCAGCGGTCAGGCGGGCTCAGCCGCCGGTGTGCGCGGGTTCGCCGGCACGCAGCTCGAGCAGGCTGCGCTCCAGCTTGTGCGCAAGGCGCCCCGGGCTCTGGCTGGCGGTGTCCACGATGATATCAGCGATCTCGCGGTAGAGCGGGTCGCGCTCGGCATAGAGCTGCTCGAGCCGGGCGAGGGGATCGGCGGTCTGGAGCAGCGGCCGGTTCTTGTCGCGACGCGTGCGCTGCCACAGTTGCGCCGGCGCCGCTCTCAGGTAGACGACGGTCCCCCGCGCGGCCAGGAGCCTGCGGTTCGCCTCCGCGAGCACCGCACCTCCGCCGGTGGCGAGCACGATGTTGTTGCGGCGCGCGAGCTCCGCGAGCATCTTCGCCTCGCGCGCCCGAAACCCCGCCTCGCCTTCGATTTCGAAAATCACCGGGATGCCGACCCCGGTCGCGCGCTCGATCTCCTGGTCGCAGTCGTAGAAGGTCTTGCCGAGGCGGCGGGCGAGGATCTTTCCGACCGAGGTCTTGCCCGCCCCCATCAGGCCGACCAGGAAAATGTTGCCAGCAACAGTTCCTGGCCTCGCCTCCCTCTTGTGCGCATCGCCGTGCATGAGGGGATTCTAGCAGCCCGCGGGGCGCGCCCTTGCCGGGCAACAGGGCATTGCCCGACAAAAAAGCGGCCCGCAAGGGCCGCCTTTCCGTCGCATCGCCAGCGGGCGCTGTAGAAGCGCCTCTACTGGCGCACCGAGAGCGTCTCCTTCAGGATCCTCGGCGTGATGAAGATCAGCAGCTCGCGCCGGTCGTCCACCTTCAGATTTTGCTTGAACAGGAACCCGACATAGGGCAGGTCGCCCAGCACGGGCACTTTGTTGGTGGTGGAGCGTTCCTCCTGCGTGTAGATGCCCCCGATTACCACGGTGCCGCCGTTTTCCACCAGCACCTCGGTCACGATCTGCTTGGTGTCGATCGCCGGTCCCGCCACCGTGTTCTGCCCCACGCTGTCCTTGTTGACCCGCAGGTTCATGATCACGTTGTCGTCCGGCGTGATCTGCGGCTTCACCTTGAGCGAGAGCGTCGCCTTCTTGAACGAGACGCTGGTCGCGCCCGAGGAGGTTGCCTGCTGGTACGGGATTTCCGTGCCCTGCTCGATGGTCGCTTCGACCTGATCGGCGGTGATCACGCGCGGGCTGGAGATGATCTTGCCGCGGTTGTCGGCTTGCAGCGCCGAGAGCTCGAGGTTGAGGAACTTGGAGCCCTTGTCGTTGAACAGGAGCAGCGAGAACGCCCCCGGCTGACCGCCCCCCACGCCCGGGGCGGGCAGGTTCACGAACAGCGTGTCGCTCGGAAAGCTCGGCGAGGTGACGGTCTGGTTGGTGTGGAAACCGGTATCCTCCAGCCGTCCGCCGATGTTGAAGCGCGTGCCGCCGCCCGTGCCGGAGCCGAGCCGCGAGCCCCTGCCCGTCAGGTCGTGGTAGCCCAGCCGCGCACCGAGGTTGCGGCTGAAGGAATCGGTCGCCTCCACGATGCGCGACTCGATCATCACTTGGCGCACCGGTATGTCCACCTTGCGGATCAGCTTGCGCACCTCCTCCAGGCGCGAGGGCGTGTCCTGGACGAAGAGCGTGTTGGTGCGCGCGTCCACCACCGCGCTGCCGCGCTTGGAGAGCACCCGCTGGTTGGGGTCCGAGAGCAGCTTCTGGAAGGCGTCCGCCCTCTGGTAGTTCAGCTGGAAGCTCTCGGTGCGGGTGGGCTCGAGGTCGGAGATCTGCTGCTGCGCTTCGAGCGCGAGCTTCTCCCGCGTCGCCAGCTCGTCGCGCGGGGCGATCCACACGACGTTGCCGGTCTTGCGCATGTCGAGGCCCTTGCTCTGCAGGATGATGTCGAGGGCCTGGTCCCACGGCACGTCCTTCAACCGCAGCGTGAGGTTTCCGGTCACCGTGTCGCTGGTGATGATGTTGAGCCCGGTGAAATCGGCGATCACCTGCAGCACCGCGCGCACTTCCACGTTCTGGAAGTTGAGCGAGAGCTTCTCGCCGGTGTAGCCGTAGCCGCGCGCGATGCGGTCCCGCTCCTCGGTGCGCTGCTTGATCTCGAGGATGAAGCGGTTATCGGTCTGGTAGGCGGTGTGTTCCCAGTCCCCGCGCGGCTCGATCACGAGGCGCGTGTTGCCGCCCTGCGCGAAGGCGTCCACCGTCTGCACCGGGGTGCCGAAATCGGTCACGTCGAGGCGCCGCTCGAGGTTCTTGGGAAGCGCGGTATTGATGAAGTCGACCACGATGAACTTGCCTTGGAGCCTCAGGTCAATTCCGACAGCGCTGTCGGAGAGATCCACCACGACGCGCCCCTCACCCGCGGTGCCGCGGCGGAAGTCGATGTCGCGCAGCGCGTGGCGCCGGTCGCCCGGCTGCGCCTGGGCGAAGCGCGTGGTGACGCCGGCGGGGTCAGCGGCGGCCGCGGCACCATGCAGCGTGATGAGCAGCGCGCGTCCTTCGATCTGCGTGTCGTAGCCGCTGGCGCGCGAGAGGTTGAGCACGAGCCGCGTGCGGTCGCCGGCCTGCACCACGTTGATGCTGCGCAGGTCGCCTTCGCCCACTTCTTGGGTGGCGCGCCCGAGCGCGCTGCCGGTGTTGGGGAAGTCGAATGCGATGCGCGGCGGGTTGTTGATGGTGAACCCTGCGGGCGGGCTCGCGGGCGCCTGCCTGAGGGTCACCCGGACGATGACCTTGCCCCCGGCCTGCGGCGAGACGTTGATCGCCTCGATAGCGTTCGCCTGGGCGTGCGCGACGGGGCTCGCCGCCGCGAGCAGCAGTGCAGCCGCCGCGCACGACACCGTCGAAATCAGTTGGGCTGGAAGTTTCATCTGTCGGCCTCCTGTTCACTCCTGCAGCAGCAGCGTGCGTTCCTCTTCCTTCCAGTCGCCACCGCTGTCCTGGACCAGCTCCTTCAGCTTGATTGCGGCTTCCGAAATCTCGGTGATGCGCCCGAAATTCTGCCCGATGTAGTTGCCGGCCCGCACCCGGAACAGGTTGTTGTCCGGCGTCTTCACCAGCGCGAAGATCTCCTTCTTCTGCGAGAGCGTGCCCACCATCTTGAGGTTCTCCAGAGGATAGGCCTCGAGCGGTTCCTTGCGGCGATTGGGGTCGGGCGGCTGGATGCCGCCGGCGATCTTGGTCGGCTTGGGCGGCTGCACCGCGCGCGGGGTGAACGGATCGAGCAGGTCGTAGGCATTGTAGGTGAAGGGCTCGTAGGGCTTCACCTCCGGCAGCGGCGGGATGCGCCCGCGCGGCAGGTTGTCGGAGTCCTTGACGAACTGCTGCAGATCCGAGAGCTGCTCGCCGCCGCACGCGGTGAGCGCGAGGCTCATCAACAGTGCGGTGAAATGGGTTCTGCACGTCATTTCTTGGCGCCTTTCTTCGCTGCCGCCGCAGCCTTGCGCTGTTGCGCCAGCTCCTCTTCATCGAGATAGCGGAAAGTCTTGGCCGTCGCGTCCATCACCAGGGTCCCGCCCTTGCCGGCGGGCGAGAGCGCGATGTCGTTCAGCGTGACGATGCGCGAGAGCTTGCCGATGTCGCTCGCGAATGCGCCGATGTCGTGATAATTGCCCGTGACGCGGATCGAGATCGGCAGCTCGGCGTAGAAGTCCTGCTTGGTCTCGGCCGCCGCCGGCTTGAACAGCTCGAACTGCAGCCCGCGCCCGAGCCCCGCCTGGTTGATGTCGGTGAGCAGCGCGTCCATCTCCGCCTTGCCCGGCAGCTGCTTGAGCAGCGCGCCGAACTGCTTCTCGATGTCTTCGAGCTGCTTGCGGTAGGCCGGGAGATCGATCGCCTGCTTTTTCTTTTCGAGGAAGGTGGTGCGAAGCTGCTCCTCCTTGCGCTGCTCGGCGCCGATCCGGTCGAGCTGGTCCTGCCAGTCGAACCACCAGCCTGCGGCCACGGTCAGCACGAGCGTGATCAGCAGCACGCCCAGCTTGGGCAGCACCGGCCAGCTGCCGATCTTCTTGGGATCGAGCCGCCTCAGATCATCCAGTGTCATGGCCATGGGCAGATCATCCTTTCTTCTTGGCGCTGTCCTCGGGCCTGGCGCGCGTGATGCTGACGGTCATGATGAACTCGTTCAGGCGCTGGTTGCCCTGCTGGATCGCCTTGATCTCGACCAGGCCGGGGTTCTCGAGGTGGGGCGAGGACTCGAGGTTGCGCATCAAGGTGGAGATGCGCGCCTGCGACTGGGTGAGCCCCGTGATGGTGACGCGGGTGCCGGATTGTTTGACGGCCTTGAGATAGACCCCGTCGGGCAGCTGTCGCACCAGCTGGTCGAGCAGGTGCACCACTTCCGAGCGGTTGCTCTGGAGCGCCTCGACCACGCGCTTGCGCGCGAGCAGCGAGGCGATCTGCTCCTTCAGTTTCTGGATCTCGGCGATCTGCTTCTCGAGCTTGGCGATCTCGTCCTGCAGATACTGGTTGCGGCGCAGCTGGGTGTCGTACTGCTCGCTCAGGTAGGTGTGCCCGGCGAACCAGATCGCGATGCCGAACGCGGCCACGATGGCGAGCATGATGAAGAACTGCTGCTGTTGCTGCCGGCGCCGCATCTCGCGGTACGGCAGCAGGTTGATGCGGATCATGGATCGAACCTCCGCATGGCAAGCCCGCACGCGACCATCAGCGAAGGCGCGTCCTGGGCGAGGCTCTTCGGCCGGATGCGCGAGGAAAGCGCCATGTTGACGAACGGATTGGCGATGATGGTGTTGACCTGCACGCGCCTGGCGACGGCCTCATCCACGCCCGGAATGGCGGCGCAGCCGCCGGAGAGCACGATGTGGTTGACTTGGTTGTACTGGGTCGAGGTGAAGAAGAACTGCAGCGCGCGCGCGACTTCCAGCCCCATCATGTCCATGAACGGCTGCAGCACCTCCGATTCGTAATTCTCGGGAAGGCCCCCAGACCGCTTGGCGGCCTCGGCCTCCTCCGCAGTCAGGCCGAAGCGGTTCTGGATTTCCTGGGTGAGCTGATTGCCCCCGAACGGCTGCTCGCGCATGTAGATCGACTGGTCGTTGCGCAGCACGTTGACCGCCATCATGGTGGCGCCGACGTCCACGATGGCGATATTCTGATCCTTGCCTCGCTCCGGGAACTGGCTCTCGATCAGCTCGAAGGCGGTCTGGGCGGCGAACACATCCACGTCCATCACCAGCGCCTTCAATCCGGCGGCCTCGGCGACCGCCACCCGGTCAATGACCTTCTCCTTGCGCGAGGCGGCGATCAGCACCTCCACGTCGTCCGGGCTGTTGGGCGCGGGTCCGAGCACCTGGAAATCGAGGTTGACCTCGTCGAGCGAGAAGGGAATATACTGGTTCGCCTCGGTCTCGACCTGCAGCTCGAGGTCCTCTTCGCTTTGTCCGGCCGGCACCAGGATCTTCTTGCTGATGACCGCGGCGTTGGGCAGCGCGAGGGCGAGGTTCTTGAGGTTGCTGCCGAGCCGCTTGTGGCAGCGCTTGAGCGCATCGCTCACCGCGTCGAGGTTGTTGATGTTGCCCTCCACCACCGAGTCCTTGGGCAGCGGCTCGATGGCATAGCGCTCCACACGGTACATCCCCTTGCCCGCCTCGGAGATCTCCACCATTTTGATCGAGGACGAACTGATGTCCGTGCCGATCAGGGGTGGCGACTTGACCTTGAACAACCCCTCCAGCGCGTCGAGGTTGAAGCTGAATTTTCCTTTGAGCATAGGTCAATGGGGAGACAATCCCACAGTTTACTTTAAATGCTAACAACAACTATTTTGGGTGTAAAGCCTTTTGGCTTCGTTTATTTGTGAGGGCCCCGGACTTATAATGGGTTTTTCATAGCTTACTCCGCTGCAAGTGGCTGTGAAGTGCTGCACTTCACGGTTTTGTCCGCATCGGCTCAGCTGTTGCGAAAAACCAACAATCCGGCTCTAAGGTCTTAATTTCATGTCGTTTCGCTGGTGGACCTTTCCTCTGGTGCTGCTCTTCTCTAGTGCGGCGGCAGCGGCGTTGTTGATCGCTTTTGCAGCAACCCTGCTCTATCCGGGGCTGCCGTCGCTGGAAGTGCTGACCGATTACCGGCCCAAGATTCCGCTGCGGATCTACAGCGCCGATGGCCAGCTGATCGGCGAGTTCGGCGAGGAACGCCGGGCGGTGGTGCGGATCGGCGAAGTGCCGCAACACTTGATCCAGGCGATTCTCGCGGCCGAGGACGAGCGTTTCTACCAGCACAGCGGCGTGGACTACATCGGAGTTGCGCGCGCGGCGCTGTCGAACTTCGTCTCGGGTGGCGTGCGCCAGGGGGCCTCCACCATCACCATGCAGGTCGCGCGCAACTTCTTCCTTTCGAAGGAGCGCACGCTCACCCGCAAGTTCAACGAGATGCTGCTCGCTTTCAAGATCGAGGCGAACCTCACGAAGGACCAGATTCTCGAGCTCTACGTCAACCAGATCTACCTCGGTCAGCGCGCATACGGCTTTGCCGCAGCCGCCCAGACCTATTTCGGCAAGCCGCTGCCCCAGATCACGCTGGCGGAGGCTGCCATGCTCGCCGGCCTGCCCAAGGCGCCCTCGCGCTACAACCCCATCGCCAATCCCAAGCGCGCGAAGCAGAGGCAGCAGTACGTGTTGCGCCGCATGCGGGACCTGCAATGGATCTCGGAGGAGCAATACGCCGCGGCCGAGGCGCAGCCGCTGCTGGTGAAGAAGGAGGCAAACGATTATCCGGTGCACGCCGAGCATTTGGCCGAGATGGTTCGGCAGACCCTCTACGAGCGCTACCAGGAAGAAGCCTACGCAATGGGGCTGCGCGTCTACACCACGCTACTCGCCTCGCACCAGGAGGCGGCGTATGCCGCGCTGCGCCGCGGGGTGCAGGAATACGACCGGCGTCACGGCTACCGCGGCCCCGAGGGCTACGCCGAGCTGCCGGCCAACCCGAGCGAGGAGGCGCTGGAGGATGCGCTGCAGGAGACCGCGGACAGCGGGGACATCTACGCCGCGGTGGTGGTGGAGGCGAGCCCCAGACTCGTGCGGGCGTATCGCAGGGGCGGGGAGTGGGTGCAGGTGGGCGAGGAGGGGCTCAAATTCGCGGCCCGCATGCTCGGCGAGAAGGTCAATCCCGGCCAGCGGCTGCGGCGCGGATCCATCATCCGCGTGCAGAAGGACGAGAAGGGGCGCTGGCAGATCACGCAGCTGCCCGCGGTCGAGGCATCGTTGGTGGCGCTCGATCCGCGCGACGGCGCGATCCGCGCGCTCGTCGGCGGCTTCGATTTCGGACGCAACCAATACAACCACGTCACCCAGGCGCTCAGACAGCCGGGCTCGAGTTTCAAACCGTTCATCTATTCCGCGGCGCTCGAGAAGGGCTTCACCGCGGCCACCGTGGTGAACGACGCGCCGCTGCTGTTTACCGCTGCCCAGACCGGATCGGAACCGTGGGAGCCGAAAAATTTCGACGGCAAGTTCGAGGGGCCGATGCGCCTGCGCACCGCGCTCGTCAAGTCGAAGAACTTGGTGTCGGTGCGCATCCTGCAGGCGATCACGCCCCAGTACGCGCAGGACTACATCGCGCGCTTCGGCTTCGACCCGAAGCTGCACCCGCCCTATCTCACGATGGCGCTCGGTGCGGGCAACGTGACACCGCTGCAGATGGCGGTGGCCTACGCCGTCTTCGCGAACGGCGGCTATCGCGTCTCGCCCTACTTCATCGAGCGCGTGGAGGATGCGCGCGGCAACGTGCTCATGCAGGCCAAGCCCGCGGTGGCGGGAGGCGGAGCGCCGCGCGTGATCGACGCGCGCAACGCCTTCATCATGACCAGCATCATGCGCGACGTGGTGCGCATGGGCACCGCCGCCCGCGCCATGAAGCTCGGGCGCGGCGACCTCGCGGGCAAGACCGGCACCACCAACGAGTTCGTGGATGCCTGGTTCTGCGGCTATAACCCGGAGCTGGTGGCGGTGGCCTGGATCGGCTACGACACGCCGCAGACGCTGGGACGCAACGAGACCGGCGCGCAGGCCGCGCTGCCGATCTGGATGGGTTACATGGGAGCCGTGCTGCGCGGAGTGCCGGAGCGGCCGTTCATCCCGCCCGAGGGCGTGGTGGCAGTGCGGGTCGACCCCGATACGGGCCTGCGGGTCGCCGACGGGCAGGCGGGCATCGTGGACTACTTCTACCACGAGTTTCTGCCGCCCGAACACGAGACGCTGGTCGGCGGCGTGCTGAGGGGCGCGCGCCCTGCCGACGAAGTGCGCAACCAGCTCTTCTAGTCGCATCGGCATGCCCAAGGACACGGGCCGCAACGACGCGCGCAGCCGCATCGCCCACCTGGCGGCGCGGCTGATGGCCGAGGACGGCATCGAGGATTACGCGCTCGCCAAGCGCAAGGCGGCGCGCCAGGCCGGAATCGCCGACGCCCGCGGGCTGCCGACGAACGAGGAAGTGGAGCTCGCGCTCAAGGACTATCAGCAAATCTACCACCCCGAGGAGCATCGCAGCCGGCTGCGCGAGCTGCGGGAGAAAGCGCTGCGCGCGATGCGCGAGCTTGCACGGTTCAACCCGTACCTGACCGGCTCGGTCCTCACCGGCAACGCGGGCAAGTACGCCGATATCAACCTGCAGCTTTTCACCGACAACGTAAAGGCGGTGGAGCTCTACCTGATCGACCGCGGCATCCCGTACCGCGCGGCGCAGTGCCGGCTCTATTTCGGCGCGGTAGCGCGCACGGTGCCGGTCTACACCTTGGAGGAAGGCGGCACCGAGATCGAACTCACGGTGCTCTCGGTGCGCGACCTGCGCGTGCCCCTCAGGACGAGTCTCGAGGGGCGCGTGATCGAACGCGCCAAGCTGCGGGCGGTCGAGCAGCTGCTCGCGCAAACTTGAACGCGGCGCGCGGCACCCGCTAGCGTGCCCCGGCCTTGAGCCAGCCGGCGACTTCGAAGGCGTAGTAGGTCAGAATGCCATCGGCGCCGGCGCGCTTGAACGCAGTGAGCACTTCCATCACGCACGGCTGCTCCTCGAGCCAGCCGCGCGCGGCCGCGGCCTTGAGCATCGCGTATTCGCCGCTCACATGGTAGACATAGGTGGGCGCCCGGAACGCGTCCTTCACGCGCCGCACGATGTCGAGATAGGGCAGCCCCGGCTTCACCATCACCATATCGGCGCCCTCCTCCAGGTCGAGCGCCACCTCCCACAGCGCCTCGTCGCTGTTCGCGTAGTCCATCTGATAGGTGTGCTTGGTTGCCCGCCCCAGCGCGCGTGCCGAACCCACAGCGTCGCGAAACGGCCCATAGAAGCCGGAGGCATACTTCGCGGAGTAGGCGAGGATGCGGGTGTGGATGAATTTGGCGGCGTCGAGCGCGGCTCGAATCGCGCCAACACGCCCGTCCATCATGTCGGATGGCGCCACCACGTCCACCCCCGCCGCGGCGCACACCAGCGCCTGGCGCTCGAGCACCGCGATCGTCTCGTCGTTGAGCACGTAGCCATCGCGCCCCAGCACGCCGTCGTGGCCATGGGTGGTATAGGGATCGAGCGCAACGTCGGTGATGACGCCCAGCTCGGGGAAGCGCTTCTTGAGCGCCGCCACCGCGCGCGGCACGAGCCCCTTGGGGTTGGTCGCTTCGCGCCCGTCGGCGCTCTTGAGCTCGCGGGCGATGTGGGGAAAGACCGCAAGCGCGGGGATCCCGCGCTTCAGGCATTGCTCGGCATGGGGGAGCAGCCGGTCCAAGGTGTAGCGCTGGATGCCCGGCATCGAGGGCACGGGCTCGGTGCGGTTTTTGCCCTCGATCACGAATACCGGATAGATGAGATCGTCCGTCGTGAGCCGGTGCTCGCGCCGCAGGCGCCGGGAGAACTCATCGCGCCGCATCCGGCGCATGCGCCGCCGCGGGAACACGCCATAGAGCCGCATCAAACAACCTTTTGAAGAAATGAGTGATTTTTCTTGGCCGGACAGGGAACTATTGAGCATTATAAACGTCTGAAGAACCAGACGATGATGAGTCGTCTCCCGCTTCTCCTCCCTGAGCGGGCGCCTTAATCCCAATTAAGGCATTTTGCCCCCGGTTTTACTCCCCTTTAACCGGGGGTTTTTTGTGTACGCCGCCGCAACCTCCCATCGCTATGCCCGTGCAGGCCGCCTCGGGCGGGGGCTCCCGGGCGCGTTCGCCCGACCGGGCTTGCCAGAAAAGCGCCGGGGTGCGGCTTTCGTTGCCCGGAAAGTGGTCTAGGTTGTTGTTATTTCGAGTCGAACTGGCGCCCCGGCGGGCGCTTACTATACAATACGCGCTCCTTTCACCACGCTACGAATAAAAAGGTTCCGCATGCGCCTTCGCTGGCTGCTCGCCTTGGTTGCTGGCGTACTGCTGCTCCCGGTTTCGTATGCCCAGCCCGCGCCCAAGGCCGATGCCGCCCAGGCCCAGAGACTCGCGCTCGAGGTCTGCGCCGCCTGTCACGGCGCCGACGGCAACAGCACGCAGGCCGCCAACCCGGTGCTCGCCGGCCAGCACGCAGACTACACATTCAAGCAGCTCGCCGACTTCAAGCCCGAGGGCGGCAGGCCGGCCGCGCGGCCGAACGCCGTGATGGCGGGCATGGTGGCGAACCTCTCGCCGGGGGAGATGCGCGCGCTCGCGGTTTATTTCGAGAGCCAGAAGCCCAAGCCGCGGGCGGCGCGCGATCCGGAGCTCGCCAAGCTCGGTCAGGCGATCTACCGCGGCGGCATCTTCGCCAAGAACGTGGCAGCGTGCAGCGGTTGCCATGGACCGAACGGCGCGGGCGTGCCGGCACAGTTCCCGCGGCTCGCCGGACAGCATGCGGAATATACCGCGGCGCAGCTCAAGGCGTTTCGCTCGGGCGAGCGCGCCAACGATCCCAACCGCATGATGCGCGCGCTTGCCGAGAAGCTCTCCGACCGCGAGATCGCCGCGGTGGCCGAGTATATCGCGGGGCTGCGCTGAACCCGGCCAGCCTAAAGGGCCAGTTGCGCGAACGCGCGGCGCGCGGCTTCCACCGTTTTCTCGATCTCGGGGCTGCCGTGCGCGCTCGAGACGAACCCTGCTTCGAAGGCCGAGGGCGCGAGATAGACGCCTTGAGCGAGCATGGCGTGGAAGAAGCGGTTGAAGGCCTCGCGGTCGCACTGCATGACCTCGGCGTAGCTCGCGGGCGGGGTTTCGCGGAAATAGATCCCGAACATCCCGCCCACGCTCTGCGCCGAGAATCCGATGCCATGTGCGCGCGCCGCCTCCGCGAGACCATCGCATAGCTGCCGCGCGGTTGCGGCCAGCCGCTCGAAGAACCCCGGTGCCTGGACCAGCCTGAGGGTGGCGAGGCCGGCGGCGACCGCCAGCGGATTTCCGGAGAGCGTCCCGGCTTGGTAGACGGGGCCCAAGGGGGCGATCGCCTGCATGATCTCGCGTCGCCCCCCGAAGGCGCCGAGCGGCAGCCCGCCGCCGATCACCTTGCCGAGCGTGGTGAGATCGGGCCGGATGCCGAAGAGCGCCTGCGCGCCACCAAGCGCGACGCGAAATCCGGTCATCACCTCGTCGAAAATCAGCAGCGCGCCGTGCCGCGTGCACAGCCGCCGCAGGCTCTCGAGAAACCCCGCCCGCGGCGCGACCAAGTTCATGTTGCCGGCGACCGGCTCGACGATCACCGCAGCGATCTCCGCGCCCGCGCGCTCGAAGGCGCGCTCGAGCGCGTGCTCGTCGTTGTAGTCGAGCACCAGAGTATGGGCCGCGGTCTCCGCCGGCACGCCCGCCGAGGAGGGCTGGCCGAAGGTAAGCGCTCCGGAGCCCGCCTTGACGAGCAGCGCGTCGGCGTGACCGTGATAGCAGCCTTCGAACTTGATGATCTTCGACCGCCCGGTGTAGCCCCGCGCGAGCCGCACCGCGCTCATGGTCGCTTCCGTGCCGGAGGATACCAGTCGCACCTGCTCGAGCGATGGCACGAGCCGCAGCAGGCACTCCGCCATCTCCACCTCGGCCTCGGTAGGCGCGCCGAAAGAAAGCCCGCGCTCGGCAGCTCGCTGCACCGCGGCCACCACTTCCGGGTGGGCGTGGCCGACGATGAGCGGCCCCCACGACCCCACGTAATCCACGTAAGCCTTGCCATCGGCATCCCATACCTGCGCGCCCCGGCCGCGCTGGATGAAGGGGGGGGTGCCTCCCACCGAGCGGAACGCGCGCACCGGCGAATTGACCCCTCCGGGGATCGAGCGCTGCGCGCGCTGGAACAAGATCTGGCTGCGTTTCATTTGCCGAATCGAAAATCGCGTACGGTGAACGGAAAAAACATCGCTATTCGTTCGAGCAACCTTGATTCCCATCGCCTGATTGCCGTTTCCCATCGGCGAACAGCGCGCTGAAACGCCGCGCTGCGGCGCGGATGTCGGGCGCCTCGAACAGCGCCGAGATCACCGCCACGCTGTCCGCACCTGCGGCGATGAGCTGCGGCGCGTTCTCCGGAGTGATGCCGCCGATCGCCACGACCGGAACCCGCAGCCGGCGCTTTGCTTCGGCGAGCAGCGCGAGCGGCGCCCGCACCGCGCCGGGCTTCACCGCGGAAGGGAAGAAGCTGCCGAAGGCGACGTAGCTCGCGCCGGCACGCTCGGCCTCGAGCGCTGCCTCCACGCGGTCGTAGCAGGAGGCGCCGAGCAGCCGCCGTTCGCCCAGCCGGGCGCGGGCCGCGGCGAGCGGGCCGTCTGCGGCGCCGAGATGCACGCCGTCGGCCGCGATCTCCAGCGCGAGCTCCAGCTGATCGTTGATGATAAGCGGCACACCGTGCTCGCGCGCGAGCGCTGCGAGCGAGCGCGCCTGGACGCGCCTGCGCTCGGCATCCGCGCGCTTGTTGCGGTACTGCAGCAGCCGTGCGCCGCCCGCCAGTGCCGCCTCGACCTTGGCGAGCAGCTCAGCGGTGTCCTCGATGTCGGGCGTGACGGCGTAGAGCCCCCTAACTTCCACCTTCATCGGCCGCTTCTTTCTCCCGCGCCCAGAACAGGCGGTCGGGGATGTGCTGACCCATGCCGGGGCGGAACGCCGCCTTCAGCGTCTGCCAGGTGTATTCCTGCGCGTCCCGCACCGCGTCGGCGATCTCCAGCCCGTTCGCGAGGGTGGCGGCGATCGCCGAGGCGAGCGTGCAGCCCGAGCCGTGGTAGGCGCCCGGCAGCCGTTGCCAGGTGTCGGCGCGCACCACCCCGTTCGGCCCGTAGAGCGTGTTGACGACCTGGGGCGTGTTCTCGTGGGTGCCGGTGATCAGCACGTATTCGCATCCGGTCGCGATCAGGCGGCGCGCGCATTCGGCGAGTTCCGGCGCGTCGTTCTCGTCCGATTCGTTGGCGGCGAGCCGCCGCGCCTCCAGGCTGTTCGGCGTGAGGATCGTGGTCTGGGGGATGAGCAGTTCCTTGAGCGCGCCGATCATTTCGTCGGTGACGAGCTCGTCACCGCGGCCCGAGGCGAGCACTGGATCGAGCACCAGCGGCACTTCGGGATAGTCGGACACCACCTCCGCGATCGCGGCGATCTGCTCGACGCTGCCGAGCAGCCCGATCTTGAACGCCGCCACCGGCATGTCCTCGAGCACGCAGCGCGCCTGATCCGCGACCCACTCGGCGTCGATCGGGGAAACCTCGTCCACGCCGGTGGTGTCCTGGATGGTGACCGCGGTCACCACCGAGAGCGGGTGGCAGCCCATGCTGGAGAGCGTCATGATGTCGGCCTGCAGCCCCGCGCCGCCGCTCGGGTCGGAGGCGGCGAACACGAGCACGATGGGCGGGGTCTCCGGCATGGCGGGGGGCACGGACGCCCGCGCTTGGTTGCGGGCGGGGCGATTGGCTAAAATTTTGATTGTAGCCTAAATTTGGACGCCTGCATGACCGAGACCGACACCCGGGTCTACAAGAAATACATGTGTCTGATTTGCGGTTTCATCTACGACGAGGCCGCCGGCCTGCCCGAGGAAGGCATCGCCCCGGGCACCCGCTGGGAAGATGTCCCGATCAACTGGACCTGCCCCGACTGCGGTGCGCGCAAGGAGGATTTCGAAATGGTGGAGGTCTAGGGTGCGCATCCTGCACACCATGATCCGGGTGGGCGACCTCGAGCGCTCGATCCGGTTCTACACCCAGGTGCTCGGCATGAAGCTGCTGCGGCGCACCGACTATCCCGAGGGGCGCTTCACCAACGCCTTCGTGGGCTACGGCGAGGAGTCGCGCGAGGCGGTGATCGAGCTCACTCACAACTGGGATATCCGCTCCTACGATCTCGGCAACGGCTTCGGCCATATCGCGATCGAAGTCGAGGACGCCCGCCGCGCGTGCGCCCAAGTGAAGGAGCGCGGCGGAAAGGTCACGCGCGAGGCCGGGCCGATGAAGCACGGCACCACGGTGATCGCCTTCGTCGAGGACCCGGACGGATACAAGATCGAGCTGATCGAGCGCAAGCAGTCCTAACGCGCGACGGGCGGTGCCGGGGCGACCCCGGGGCAGAGGGCGTTCGCGATTCGCACGAACTGTTCCACTGCGAGCGTTTCGGCGCGCGCGCCGGGCGCGATCCCGAGCGCGGCGAGCATCTCCGCGCTGACGAGCCCTCGCAGGGCGTTGCGCAGCGTTTTGCGGCGCTGGGAAAAAGCGGCGCGCACCACGCTCGCGAAGCGCGCCTCGTCCCGTGCCGGGTGCGGCAGCGGCGCGTGCGGCACCATGCGCACCACCGCCGATTCGACCCGCGGCGCAGGGCGGAACGCGCGCGCGGGGACGAGCAGCACGCGCTCCATGCGGAAGCGGTACTGCAGCATGACCGACAGGCGCCCGTAGGGTGCGGTGGCGGGCGCGGCGAGCATGCGCTCGACCACTTCCCGCTGCAGCATCACGTGGATGTCGCGGATCGCGCCCGCGTGCTGCGCGAGGCGGAAGAGGAGCGGCGTGGAGATGTTGTAGGGCAGGTTTCCCACCACGCGCAGCTGCGGCCCGAGCGCGGAGAAATCGAACTCGAGCGCGTCGCCTTCGTGGACGGTGAGGCGCGCGGCAGAAAGCTCGGCCCGCAGCCGCGCGACGAGGTCGCGGTCGATCTCGACGGCGTGCAGGTGCTCGAGCCGCTCGACTAAGGCGCGCGTGAGCGCGCCCAGCCCGGGTCCGATCTCCACCATGCGGTCGCTCGCGCGCGGGGCGATGGCGGCGATGATCGCGGCGACGATCGAGTCGTCGGCGAGAAAGTGTTGCCCGAATCGCTTGCGGGGGCGGTGGCGCATCAGGCTGCGCGCCGCGCGCGGGTGGCGAGCGCAGCAGCGAGCCGGATCGCCTCGATGAGGCTGCCGGCGCGCGCGCGCCCGGTGCCGGCGAGATCGAGCGCGGTGCCGTGGTCGACCGAAGTGCGGATGATGGGCAGCCCGAGCGTCACGTTGACGGCGGAGCCGAAGCCCGCGTACTTGAGCACCGGAAGGCCCTGGTCGTGATACATCGCGAGCACACAGTCGTAGCGGCGCAGCCGCGGGTGGAACAGCGTATCGGCGGGCAGCGGTCCTGCGAGATCGAAACCGCGCGCGCGCAGTTTCTCGAGGACCGGCACGATCACCTCGATTTCTTCGCGTCCGAGGTATCCGGCTTCCCCAGCGTGAGGATTCAAGCCCGCCACCGCAATGCGCGGGCGGGCGATGCCGAAGCGCCCGATCAACTCCTGCCGCAGGACGACGAGGGTGCGCTCCAAGGCTTCTCGGGTAAGGCTCCGCGCCACTTCCCTGAGCGGCAGATGGGTGGTGGCGAGCGCGACCCGCAGCCCGCCGCCCACCAGCATCATCACCGCCTGCTGCACACCCAGGCGCTCGGCGAGGAACTCGGTGTGCCCGGTGAAGGCGATACCCGCCTCGTTGATCACGCTCTTCTGCACCGGTGCCGTCACCATCGCGTCGAATATCCCGTCGCGGCAGCCCTCGGCGGCGATCTCCAGCGTGCGCAGCACGTAGCCGCTGTTCGCCGGATCGAGCCGTCCGGGCAGCGCCCGCCGCGCGAGCGGCACGTGATGCACGAGCAGCGCGTTGGCGCCCCCCGCGCGCGCGGCGCCCGGCACGAACGCCGCGGTCCTGAGCGGAACGCCGAGCAGGCGCGCGCGCGCGCGCAGCAGCTCGCGATCGGCGAGCACCACGATGCGCGCCGGCAGGCGCCGG
>DATLZE010000040.1:0-24318 GCA_035574195.1 Burkholderiales bacterium
TCTTCAACCGCGCGTTCTCCGCTTCCAGCTCCCGCAGCCGCTTCAACTCCGAGACCCCCAGCCCACCGTACTTGGCCTTCCAGTTATAGAACGTCGCATCGGAAATCCCGTGCTTGCGGCACAGCTCCTTCACCGCAACCCCAGCCTCCGCTTCCTTCAGAACCCCGACGATCTGTTGCTCCGTAAACCGTGACCGCTTCATCCGAGCCTCCTTGCAGTATCATCCTGCCAGAAAGCTCCACTTCCAGCCTGTCTACGAAATGGGGGAGCTTACGTGGCCTCTCGCACGAAACCGAAGCAAATCTTTGATATAATTGTGGCTGAAAGGCTGGTTGATGAATACGTCGAGTACTCGAATGACGTTCCGTTCGGAGAAAGGCCGAAGGTTCTCGCCCGAGGGTCTAAGGGAGGTGGAGAGGCTGGTCAGCTTGGGCTACAACCGCGACGCCCTGATTCCTCAAGACAACGGAATGCCGATCTACGACCCGGAGCTGGACGCCTTCCTGAGAACGAACCCGGACCCGGAAACCAGAGCGCAGGCGATCGAGGAGGCGTGGCGCTAGATGTCGGACCACAGCCTGATGTACGCCAAGCGATTCAAGCCGGAGACCGTGAAGGCCGTGCTCCAAGAAAGCCTCCGCGTGCAGCAGATAGCGGACAGGTGGGTCTCTGGGGCGCCGAAGAAGGTGAAGGCGATGGAGGCGGAGGGGACGCTTCTGCAGCGTCTGAGGGAGCAGGCGGAACTCGAGAACCAGACGATAGCGGATGCCCAAGTGGGAGGCAGGATCATGGACGTCCCGGACAGCGAGATACTGGCGATGTATGAGATCCCGCTCCTACCCGATTGACTGTCACTCGGTCACTGACTTGTCGTTGCATCCGAACTGCCTCTCAAACTCGCTGATGTGACGCTCGATCACGCGCTCGACCGTGCGCTCGAGGTCGCGGCCTTCGACAAAGCCGGTCACCGGCGGCACGAAGTTGGCCACCTCACCCATCATTGCCTCTGGTCGCGGCCTTTACGGCCTTCTTGAGAAACGCCTGAAACTCCGGATCGGCCTGGGTAGCGTTGATACGCTGCTGTAGCCTCTTCTTTCGCTGTTTAAGCCCCCATCGCTGGCTCGAGGTCATACCGTAGTCCGGCCGCTGAGCGTTACGCTCGATCGCCGCCGCCCCGGATGAGCGGGGATCTGCCTCGATTGCTGCGAGCAATTCCCGCCACCACTCGGCATCGGTCATGCCGATGGGTACGGCTTCCCGGTCGAACTCCGTCCCCATGGTTTCAGCAAGCCATCGAAACGTCGCTACCAGCGCTGGGTCGCGTCCATCGGGATCGAATTTGGGGGGCTCGTTGGTTCTCATGATCACCGCTCGAATGTGGGTAACGCTATGGGTATGACACCGCTGAGCGTGGATCCGCTCTCTTGAGTTTGACGGAGGACTGGTCCGCAAATGGGCCTGTCAGTGCATCTCAGACTGTCCTCCAGTTGGGCTGGCGGACGCTCCGCTTCCGGCGCGCGGTCGTCGGTGGCGGTGTAAACATCCTGGCGCCAGTCTCCAGCGCATCAGCACCGTGGCAGGCATCATCCTCCGCCGGCAGATCGCGCCAGCATCCGAGCTGCGCGTTCCACTGCTTCTTGTAGTTGTCGAGATCCTTGATGCCCTCGGCGCAGTTCCCGCCGTCGAACACGCAGGTGACGAGGAAGCTGCGCAGTGGGTCAATGCCGTCGCGCCACTTGTCCTCCGGCCTCGGAACGATCTCGATGTCTCTGGCCGTGAATCCCATTTCGTAAAGGTGGTCCACCACGCTCTTGCCCTGCATCTGCCCGGTTAGCCGCTTGTGCTCGGCGTCGTGCGGGAGGTAGAGCTTGCCAAGCAGGTAGCCGTGGGAGCGCAGGTAGGTGACATAGTGCGCTAGGCCGTAACCAGAGTTTTTGTAGAAGCGGATCAGCCGATTTTCCGGTCCGACCCGCTGGTGGAACCAGATCGCAGTCGGGTCGTGGTGCCCGATATCCCAGAAGGTGTTGACCGGGATGTTCGGGATGACCGGCACGCGCGGCAGGATGCGACCTTCTGCGCGCGCCTTCGCCATCTCGCGGGCGAGGATCTTGCCCTCAAGGCTCGACTCGAACGCCTCCTGCGGCGTGCTCGGATACTCCTGCTTCATGCGCTCGCCTTGGGTGTCCTCCTTCGCCACGTACCAAGCGCGCTGAGCTGCCGCAAGTTCAATGCCGAGATCGGCCTCCAGCTTGTCGAAGTAGGCCCGCTTCTCCTCGCTGATCACCACCTTCTCCGTGTCTTCGTCTGAGAGCATGTAGCGCTCGTCGAGATACCACGGGTAGAAATGGAACTTAAAGGAGAGCGGCGTCAACTCGCGCTTCTCCGCCTTTGCTTTTATTGCCTTGTCGCAGAGCTCGTAGAACAAGCCCTCCATGCCCTGGGCAGTGGACTCGACGAACATGATCTGGCCGGCGTGAATCGTGTTAATCGCACCGGTCCTGATTTCCTCGGCCTTCTCCGGCGAGTAGCGCGCGATCTTCCCCAGCTCTGAGATATGCAGGTACTGGAAGGTCAGCCCCCGAATCGAGACGCCCACCATGATCGAGGAACCGTTATCGAAGGCGATGCTGCTGCGGTTGTCCTCCTCGACCACCACGCCGTGCTTGACCCACTCCGGCAGGTTCTCGTAGGCGAAGCGCACGATGTTGTCGAAAATCTCCTTTGCCTTGTCCTCGGTGTCGGCAATGATTGCCGCCGCGACGTTCGGATTCCACACGCAGGCATCGAGCAGGAACAGATCAATGAACGTAGAACATCCGAGCTGACGGGCCTTCAGGATGAGGTTGCAGTACCACATCTCGGTGAGCAAGTCTTCCTGCACCCAGTTCGGGATGAAGCGAACCCGCTCCCCGGCCTCGTTCCGGATCCAGTAGAGGTTGTGCAAGCGCCACCAGGCGCTGGCGTACTGCTTCACGCTCTCGTCACTGAAGTGGCTTGGGAAGTCCACGGGATTTCCCACTAACAGCCTCCATGAACTGCTTGATCAACGGGATCTTGTGGTCGATCTCCGCCCGGTCCTTGAACTTCTCCGGCCGCCGCGCCTTCAGCATGAAGATGAGCAGTGTGTCCGAATACTCGCGTACCGTGCCCACCTTGCGCCCGCCTTGATACACCGGCTTATCGACCCCTTGATGCCCGCGCCGGATCGCCTCATCCTCAAGCGCGTCGGTGCCGAGCTCCACTGCTTCCTCCCATGCCTTCGCAAAGGCCCGATCAGCCTCGCGCCATTCGTAAGCGACTCGGCGCGGTAGTCCGGCAGCTCGACACGCCCACGTCACGTTCGCGGTCTCAGCCAAGGCTTCGAGAAAGGCAGCCTTGTCCTTTTTCTGCTGTGCAACTGTGCGGCTGGCGTAAGGCACGCGCGCGGGTTTCTTTGCTCTCACGGAGGCTCCTATGGACAAAATTCCCAAGCAGCTTCGACTCGCCATCAATAGTCAGGCTGCACATGTCGCCGCCCTTGAGTTGGTAGTAATAGCCTTGTGCCGACAGGTGCCGCGCAAGGCGAAATTGGTTCGCGACTTCGAGGCAATGGCCGAGGATCACGAGATTCGAACGCTCTACTCCCGACGGCCAGAATCGTTCTACGAGGCGTTTGCCTCAGCCCGCGATTTTTGGCGCAAGCAGCTTCTTCCCCCTGAGCTACCTCCTCGGCCATCCTCCTGAGTGTTGCATCACTTACTCGACCGTTCGCTCTCGCCGTCTTGACTCGCCGCTCGATGAGTCCGGGAGTGACACGCATGCGGCCCAAGACCCTGTGCTCCGAGAGTTCGAACAGCGCGGCAGATGCACGGATGTGTCGTTCGCGTGCCGCGCCCCTGCGTTCACGCTTCTGAGCCTTGTTCATCTTCCTCATCCTCGCTCACCCGCCTGCGCGGCCTTGTAGTCAAAGCCCTGGCGTGCCCTCGTGCGCTGCTTCGGCGGGGTCTCGATCTCCGGTCCGGCATAGTTCTCGAAGCGCATCAGCTCCTCGCGGAACCACAACCGGATATCTCCAAGCGGGCCGTTGCGCTGCTTGCGGATGAGAAGCTCGGCGGTCCCCTTCGCGGGCGAGTCAGGGTGGTAAACCTCGTCGCGGTAGATGAAGGCGATCACATCGGCGTCCTGCTCGAGCTCGCCGGAGTCTCTGAGATCGGAGAGCGTGGGACGCTTGTCGGTGCGCTCCTCCACTTTGCGGTTCAGCTGCGAGAGCGCGATCACCGGGACGTCCAGTTCTTTGGCTATGATCTTCAAGCCGCGGCTGATGCTCCCGACCTCCTGCACCCGGTTATCACCCTCGCCGCGCATGAGCTGGAGGTAGTCCACGATGATGAGCGCTAGGCCGTGCTGCCGCTTGATCCGCCGACAGCGGGCCCGCACGTGCGCGCAGGTCACGGCCGGCGTGTCGTCGATAAAGATCCGGACATCCCGCAGCCTCGCGCCCGCCTCCGCGATCGCCGGCCACTGATCCTCGGCGACGTAGCCGGTGCGCAATCGGTGCATGGACACCCGCGAGGAAGCCGAGAGCACCCGCATCGCGAGCTGCCGCCCGGACATCTCCAGCGTGAAGACGGCCACCGAACCCGCATTCTGGGCGACGTGCTGGGCGATGCTCAAGCCGAAGGCGGTTTTGCCCATGCTCGTGCGCCCGGCGACGATAATCAGGTCACCCCCCGAGAGGCCGCCCGTAATGTGGTCGAGATCGACGAAGCCCGTGGGCAGCCCGGCCATGCCCCCGCCCTTGGCGTGCAGCGCGTCCACGTACCGCACGGCATCGGCCACAGCGTCCCCGAGGGTTGTGACGTCGCCACGCTGACGGGTGATTACGCCCGAAAGGGCTTCCTCCATCCGGCCGGCAATCTCGGCGGGATTCGCGCCGCTCGGCAGTGTGCAGGCGTCTATCGCCTCGTGCGCGGCGGCCACGATGCCGCGCAGCATCGCCCGGTCGCGCACGATCTCTGCGTAACGCCGGATATTGGCGGCGCTCGGTGTGTTCAGCGCAAGCTGTCCGAGGTAGGCGTTCCCGCCGGCCTCGTCGAGCTTGCCATGCTCGCGGAGGCAATCAGCCACGGTCAAGGTATCGGCCGGTTTCCCGGCTTCAGCGAGGCGCGCGATAGCGCGAAAGATCAGCCGGTGCTCGGCCCGGTAGAAGTCGCCCTCCGTTACCACGTCGGCAATTCGGTCAAAAGCACCGCCATCGAGCAGAAGCCCGCCCAGGACCGACTGCTCGGCATCGATTGCCTGTGGCGGTAGGCGCAGCTCAGGAATCGCGACTGCGACCATCAGGCAGCCTCCCGATGAGCGGCACAAAACCAACGGTCGCCGATCCGGAGTATTCCCTCTGCCCCGCATTGACAAAGTTTCGGGGCAGTGGCTTTATCGTTGACCACCGCGGTTTCGTCCTCCCACCGGCGATCGTTTAGCCATGTTGCGGGGTGCGGGATGTAGGCCCCGCCGTTTTTGGTCCAGGCTTCCGTGCGGCGCTTGTTCTCGACCGCGCTCAGCATCGCGTCGAGCAGCTCATCATTGACCCGGAGCTTGCACCACGCCTTGATCGCTTTTGCCTTCGCTTCCTTTCGCGGATAAGCCATCCACCAGCGAGCGAAGCGAGCGGCATCCTCCACTGTGCGGAAGGGGGCTTCTTTGGGGGTTGGTGTTGAAGTTGAAACTGAAGATGAAGATGAAGGGGTTGGCTTAAGGTTGGCCGGAAGGTTAACCTTTTCTCCAACCTTCGCCCCATCCTTAGGATTAACCTTGCGGTTATCCTTGAGGGCAGGGTTACCCCCAAGCTTCCCGCCTTCAGCGCGCAACCTTCTGACCCGTTCGTCGCGGACCATCCGCCGCGAGATGATGGTGCCATTCTCGTCACGGTCGAACACGCCGGCGTCCTCCAGCTCGCAGGTCCACTGTTCGACCTCCTTCGGAGAAGCGCCGACCATGCGCGCTAGGACCGCCGGCTGGATGGGCTTGCCGTTGACCACGAGATGCCCGTAGGGCTCGGCCTGATGCATGATGCAGATCATCTCGATCCAGAGGCCGCGGGCGGCCACGGAGCATGTCCTGAGTGCAGCGTCACGCTGCCAGTCTCCAGCATAAAACAGGAACGCCGGCCGCCTCATACGAGACCTCGCTCGACCTCGAGCCGCCGGATCGCTGCTGGTGATCGTGCTGCCACCAACCGCGCCAGCCGCCGCCACCTCACGGGGGTGAAATTCACACCAAGGGCAGTCGTGGCGAGCCGGATCAACCGCTCGAGCCGCGCGTCGCGATCTTGCTGTTGGGGCTTGTCCGGCGTATACTCCGCTCGTCCTCGTTGTTTTTCTTGGCCCTGGAGTTCGCTGCTCCGGGGCCTTCGCTTTTGTGGGGGTGGATCGGGCGGCCGTTTCAGCAGCAGGGCGGATCTCATGCCACCTCCCGCTGCGCCTGCATTTCGGCGATTCGTTGCAGATACAAGTCCGGCCGCTCAATGACCACGATCGCGCTGCGCTTCGAGCCCTCTTTGCCGATGCGGACAAGCTTGGGCTTTTCGGCTTTGGGCAGCGAGTAGTACGTCGATCTCGAAAAACCGACGCGACGCAGGAACTCGCTGAGTGAGAGTCCAGCCTGTTCGGGCTGGATCGATTCGACCTTCTTCATTCGGCACCTCGTACGGTCAGGTCAATCACCGGGTGCCGCACAACAAAAAACGGTCGCCAGCACCCATGCTGTGCGACCGTCTTGCGAGTTCTATTCGAGCATCACGTGCTCGGGAGTCCTGTCCGACTGCGACAGTCGGAGTGGCGCTTTGGCTCTATGCCCGCTTCCGCGGGGTTTGCTCGGTACTGCTTTCCGAGCCAGGATCAAACTCGTTACGCGCAACTAATATAACTTGAGCAACCATGGCACGTCAAGCATGACAAATGACAACTGCGAACTTACGAAATGTTTGCCCGCGATGCGCTCGACTTCGGCATCGTCGGCGACGGCGACTCTGCCCAAGCGTAGCGTTCTTCCTGCAAGGTGAGGGGACCTCCGACTACAATGTGCTTTCCGGCTTCGCGAGCCCGCCCTCGATCACGCTGAACCGGCGCGGCAGGATCCGCGCATGTTCGATAACGTTGCGAAGGTGCGACCAGACCTCCGTGAGTTTCTGAGCGTCATCCGGAGACAGGCGGTAGAAGCTGTCCTCGTCATCTACTAAGAGGCCCTGCCCGATGCGCTCTACACCGGTGACATAGGCGAGGAGTTTCTTGCGGTGCTCGGCGACGGAGCAGGGCAATGGAGGCGTCTCGATGCGCGGGTTGGTCATTGCCCGAATCGGTTCAGCATCCACGCCCGCCCGTATCCCGTTTAGAACCGACTTCTTTGTGAAGATGGGCGCAAATTCTTGGACCTTGCGAACTGCCTTCGTGCTACGATTTTTTGCAGCCATGATGCGACCTCCTTGCAGGTTGCGTTGTGGTCAGGCGTCGGCGGTGTTGAAACCACCGCTGGCGCCGCTTTTCCCGGTGAACCGCACCGGGGCGGTCCTGCTCCTACGCTGCCAACTTAAGCGGCTGCACCTTCGGCCGGCCCTTCTTCGATGCCTGCCAGAGATCGTAGGCCGCCTGCATCGTAAGCCACGATTCCGCCGAGCCCCCGAGCGCCGCAGCCAGGCGCAGCGCCATGTCGGCACTCACCGCGGCGCGGGCGTTCACCACGCGGGAGAGCGCCACGCGCGAGACGCCGAGCTTGCGCGCGAACTCGCTGACCGAAATCCGGCCCTCCGCCAGCACGGTGTCCTGAAGCACTTCGCCGGGGTGCGGGGGGTTATGCATGCGGGTCGTCGCCATCGTCTTTTCCTCAGTGATAGTCTTGGTAGTCCACAAGCACAGCGTCAGAGCCCTCGAAGGCGAAGGTGAGGCGCCAGTTGCCGCTGACCGATACGGCCCAGTGACCCTTGAGATCGTGAGTCAGCGCATGGAACTGCCAGCCCGGCAGATTCATGTCCGCCGCGCTCTTGGCGGCGTCGAGCCGGCCGAGTTGGAGCCGCAACCGCTTGGCGTGCTGCGGCTGGATGCCTGCCTTCGATCCTTCTCGAAAAAACCGCTCAAGCCCCTTGTGCCGGAAGGTCTTGATCATGTTGGAGTGTATCGCTATAAGATACAGGCGTCAATCTCGGGGGGGGGTTGCCTCATGACCGCCGGGCCGAATCGTTACGAGGTCAGGCCACCTGCCGCAGGGGAATGACCGTTCCCTCGGACGGTGGCCTGTCGATGAACTCGGCCCATGCCCCCATGAGCGCCCTGCGCTTCTCGAACAGGTCACCGCGCCGGTACGCGGCCTCGGTCTTGTCCGTGATCGTGTGCGCCAGTGCCATCTCGCAAACTTCGCGCGGCCAGGCAGTTTGCTCCGCTGCCCAATCGCGGAAGCTCGAACGGAAGCCGTGGACAGTGATATCGGTGCGCCCCATTCGTTTGAGGACGGCCAGCATCGTCATATTGGACTGACGCTTGTCTCCGCGCCCCGGGAACAGGTAGGTTCCCTTCAGCTCCAGCATCTTCCGCGCAATCTCCAAGGCCCGCGGCGAGAGCGGAACCCGATGCTCACGCCCCGCCTTCATCCGCTCGGCGGGGACCGTCCAGATCGCCTTATCAAGGTCGATCTCCTCGGGTTTGGCGCCGATGACCTCACCGGTGCGGGCGGCGGTCAGGATCGTGAATTCGAGCGCCAGCGCGCCCACGCTGTCCAGCGCCCGCAGGCGGGTCACGAACTCGCCGATTTGCTCGTACGGTAGCGCGGCGTAGTGCTTCGCCCGGCTTTTCCTCGCCAGCGCCGGCAGCAGTTGATTCAGATGTCCCTTCCAGCGCGCGGGGTTCTCGCCGCTGCGATGGCCTCGGGCTTTCGCCCAATCGAGCACCGCTTCAATCCGGCCGCGCAGCCGGCTGGCGGTCTCAGGCAGCTTCGCCCATATCGGCTCGAGGATTTTCAGGACAAGCCCGGTATCGACCGCCTGGACCGGCAGGGTGCCGATGATGGGGCCGGCGAAGGTGTTGAGGGTCTCGGTCCACTGGCCAGCATGCTTCGCGCTTTTCCAGCCCGCCCGGTGGGATTCGATGTAGGCCGTGGCACACTGGCCGAAGGTGAGGGCCTTTGCCGCTTCCATCGCCTTGCGCTCGATTTCCTCATTGCGCGCTGAAATAGGGTCGATTCCTTGCGAGATGAGCCCACGCTGCGCCGCTGCCTTCGTCCTGGCCTCTGGCAGCCCCACAGCGCGAACGGAGCCCAGGCCCATGTAGCGCAGCTTCTTCGTCAGCGGTGACCGATAGCGGAAGATCCACGTCTTGCTACCGGTGGGCGTAACTTGGAGATAGAGCCCGCCGCCATCGCAGTAGAGACCGGGCCGCTTCTTGGTGAGAATCGTGCGCGCGGAAAGCCTGTTTAATTGTCGCTTGCTCATCCCAACTCCTGTCCGTGGTTGCTACCTATACTGGTACCCACATATCGTCACCGGATCGCCACTAACAACGGCGAACGCCAGCGCGCTATCATGGACGCAGGTAGTTACGCCATAACCCTGCGCTGGTCAAATATCGGACGTATGCGAACAACTGCGAACAGGAATCGTATCGACACCCTCTCCGCCAGGAAAGCGACCCCGGGTGGTCGCTTTTTTTTGTCGCGGTGCAGAACGAGAGACGGATTGACCCATGTTCACGGGCATTGACCACGTCATGATCTGCGTGCCCGATCTCGAGCAGGGCATGGAATGCTACCGCCGCATGGGTTTCAGCGTGCACGCGGGCGGTGTTCATCCTGGTAGGGGAACGCACAATGCCGTCGCGCTCAACCGGGAGGATTACATCGAGTTGCTGGCGATTCGCGATCGGGCCGAGTACCGCGCGGCGCAGCACAGCCCGGGCAGTCCCCACGCGGGGCTGGAGCGCTTTGTCGAGGAGGGGGGCGGTCTGCGCTACGTCGTGCTGCAGAGCGATGATCTCGCGGCTGACATCTCCGCGATGCGCCGCCGCGGTGTGGACGTGAGCGATGCGGTCGAGGCCGGCCGGCGCACCCCTGCGGGGCTTGAGCTGCGGTGGAAGGCTGCGGTGCTCGGGCCGAAAAATCCGCTACCGATCTTCTTCGTCCAGCATCTTACGCCGATGGCAGAGCGCCGCAGACAGGTGCCGGATGGCAACGCCCATCCCAACGGCGTGTACTCCATCGAGCGCGCCTATATCGTCGTGCGGGATGCCGGGACTGCAGTGGCGCTCTATGCGAAAGTGCTGGGCGTGCCCCAGCCGCCGCTGCAGAAGGGCACGGTGATCATGGCCGACATGGCGGTGTTCCAGCTCGGAGCGCACGGGCTCGGCATTGCACAGCCTTATGCGCCGGGACCGGCGGCGGAAGCGCTCGAGCGGCGCGGTCCAGGGCCTTTCCAGGCGCTCTACCGCACCGCCAGTCTGAACGCCGCAGCCCGCTGGATGGAGCAGCACGGCATGCCGCCGCCCGTGCGCGGCGTGCGCAATACTGGCGAGCGAGCGATGCTCGTGCCCCCCGCCGAGGCCTGCGGCGCCTACATCGGGTTCGTCGGCCCGGAGTAGGGGACAGCGCACGGTGATGGGGCCAACGGCCGGTTGCGGGGAATACACGCTGTCGCCGTGGCGCGTACAGGAGCATGGGGCACGCACGATATGATTCGGGCAGAAATTCCGCGACCGTGCTGATTACGGCCAGTCCGATGCGCTGCGCCCATCTCGTTCGGTATTTCACCCTGGCAGCGCTTGCCGCGGCAGCGCTTGCTGCAGAGACAGCCTTCGCGCAGCGCGAGCTGGCCCCGGAAATCGAGACCTTCATCAACGAGATATCGCATAAGCACGGTTTCGATCGCGCGGCTCTGCGCCGCGTCTTCAGCCAGGTGCGGCCGCGCGCCGCAGTGATCCGCGCTGTCATGGCGCCGGCGACTGCACGGCCATGGCACGAATTCCGCGCCCGCCTGCTCGACGCGGCGCGCATCCAGGGCGGCGTGCGCTTCTGGCGGGAGCACGCGGCGACGCTCGAGCGGGCGAGCCGGGAGTTCGGCGTGCCGGAAGAGATCATCGTCGCGACGATCGGCCTGGAGACGATGTTCGGGCGCAACACCGGCTCCTTCCGGGTGCTGGAGGCGCTCACCACGCTCGCCTTCCACTATCCGCCGCGCGCGGAACTGTTCCGCAGCGAGCTGGAGGAATACCTGCTGCTCGCGCGGGAGACCGGATTCGATATGGCGTCGGCGAAAGGATCTTACGCCGGCGCGATGGGTATTCCCCAGTTTTTGCCCAGCAGCTACCGGCGGTTCGCGCTCGATTACGATGGAGACGGGCGGCGCGACCTGTGGGGCACCCCGCAGGATGCGATCGGAAGCGTCGCCCACTACTACCGGGCGCACGGCTGGCGGCCGGGGGAAATCGTGATTGCGCCGGCCGACATCGGCGAGAGCGACGCCGATGCCGTGATGGCGTCGGGCATCGAGCCGCGGATTACGGTGGCCGAGCTCAGGCGCCTGGGAGTCGTGCCGCTCGCCCCGGTGCAGGAGACGCTTGCGGCGGCCCTCATCATGGCCGAGACCGAGAGCGG
Source organism: Burkholderiales bacterium (assembly GCA_035574195.1). Classification (GTDB taxonomy): domain Bacteria; phylum Pseudomonadota; class Gammaproteobacteria; order Burkholderiales; family SG8-41; genus SG8-41. The sequence continues at coordinate 11,608 of DATLZE010000040.1, forward strand.
TCCGCGCTACTGGCTCGCCTTCAACAACTTCTACGTGATCACGCGCTACAACCGCAGCGTGAACTACGCGCTCGCGGTGCACGAACTCGCACGCGAGCTGAGGGCGCTGGTCAAGCCCGGCGGCTAGCCTGATTGCGCCGCCTCCGGCTCGCGCCGGAAGGCGACTAGGTGATCGAGCTCGAGCCGGATGCCGATTCTTTCGCCGATCGAGTGATTGTGGTGGCTCGGCACGAGCGACATCACGCGCCCGCCGCCTGGAAGCTGCAGGGTGTAGAGAAACTCGGCTCCGCGGAACGCCTTGTGCAGTACCTGCGCCTGGAGCGGGCTCGCGTCGTCGTGCAGGATGTCGTCGGGTCGAATCAGCACATCCACCACAGTGCCTTCGGGCCAGTCGTTCGGGACGCTGTTCTGGAAGACACCCAGCTCGAGCCGGATGCGGTTGCCGGAGAGCACCGTGCCGGGCAGAAACGAGCCCTGGCCGATGAAGTCCGCTACGTAACGGCTCGCCGGCTCGTGGTAGAGGCGGTAGGGAGTATCCCACTGCTCGATTGCGCCGTCACGCATGAGGCCGATCTCGTCGGCGATGTGAAATGCCTCGTTCTGGTCATGGGTGACGAGGATGGCGGTGGTGTTCTGCTGCTTGAGAATCTCGCGCACTTCCAGGCCGAGCTGCGCGCGTAGCTCGACGTCGAGGTTGGAGAACGGCTCGTCGAGCAACAGCAGGTCGGGGCGCGGGGCGAGTGCCCGCGCGAGCGCCACGCGCTGCTGCTGCCCCCCCGAGAGCTCGTCCGGGTACTTGTCGCGCACCTCGGCGAGCCGCACGACCTCGAGCATCTCGGCTACGCGGCGCGCGCGTTCGGCGCTGTCGCTGTTGCGCAGCCCGAAAGCGATGTTCTGCTCGACGGTGAGGTGGGGGAACAGCGCATAGTCCTGGAACACCATGCCGACGTGGCGTGCTTCCGTCGGAACGAGATAGTTCCTGCGGCTCACCAGCCGGCCGCTCAGCCAGATCTCGCCCGCTTGCACCGGCTCGAGCCCCGCAATGCAGCGCAGCACCGTGGTCTTGCCGCAGCCGCTAGCGCCGAGAAGACAGCCGATCGTGCCGCGGGAGAGCGAGAAGCTGAGCCCCTTGACGACTGGTTGATCGCCGTAGGCGTGGCAGAGCTCGCGCACCGAGAGAAGAGGAAGGGTGAGAGGGTCGGTGACGAGACAGGGCTCGCCTTCAATCCCCGTTTCAGAGCCGTGTAAATTCAGGGACATGCGTATAATAATAAATCTCATTTTCATGACATGCCATGCCCCTGATTTTCGCGCGCCTGCTCTCCAAGAGACTCGCCATCGCGGCGGCGGCAGTCGGCCTCTTGTGCGCGCTTCCCGTGGCGAGCGTCTTGATGAACGTGTTCGCACGGGGCACGCCCGGCATGTGGGAGCATCTTTTCCGCACCGTGCTGCCGGAATATCTTGCCAACACGCTGTGGCTGATGGCGGGGGTGGGCGCGGGGGTGATGGTGTTAGGGGTCGCCACCGCATGGCTCACCACCATGCGCGAGTTTCCCGGCCGGCGCCTGTTCGAATGGGCGCTGATCCTGCCGCTCGCGATGCCAGCCTATGTGATCGCCTTCGTCTATACCGATCTGCTGCAATTCGTGGGTCCGGTGCAGACTTGGCTGCGCGAAATGACCGGGTGGTCGAAAGGCGATTACTGGTTCCCGGAGGTGCGCTCGCTCGCCGGAGCGATCGCGATGTTCATCCTCGTGCTCTATCCCTATGTCTATCTCCTCGCGCGTGCGGCCTTTCTCGAGCGCTCGGCAAGCCTGCTCGAGGCGGGCCGCATGCTGGGTGCGGGGGGTGCCGGGGTGTTTTTTCGAGTCGCGCTCCCGCTCGCACGCCCGGCCGTTGCGGCGGGGACCGCGCTCGCTCTGATGGAGGCGATTGCCGATTTCGGTACCGTCTCCTATTTCGGCGTGCCGACCTTCACCACCGGCATCTACCAGGCCTGGTTCTCGATGGGCGACAGGATCGTCGCGGCGCAGCTCGCCGCAGCGCTGCTCGGCTTCGTGCTGTTGGTACTGCTCGCCGAGCACCTGAGCCGCGGCCGCCGGCGCTTCCACGAGACCTCGCAGCGCGCGCGAGCGCCCTCGCGCCGGCGCTGTACCGGCCTCTCGGCGCTCGGCGCGGTGCTCGTATGTCTCGCGCCGCTCGCGCTCGGTTTCCTGCTGCCGGCAGGGCTGCTGCTCAGGATGGCGGTCGCCGAAGGAGACGTGCAGTTCGGGCCGCGCTTCGCGCAGCTCGCTCTGAACAGCGTGACCCTCGCTATGCTCACCGCGGCCGTGCTGGTTGTGCTCGCCGTGCTGCTGGCCTACAACGCGCGCCTGAACCCGGGATGGCTCAGCCAGGGACTGAACCGCATGGCGGGCGTAGGATACGCCGTGCCGGGACTGGTGATCGCGGTGGGTACACTGATTCCGCTCGCGCAGTTCGACAACCTGCTGGATACTTGGATGAGGCGCACTTTCGGCGTCTCGACGGGATTGCTGTTCACCGGCGGCGTCGTCGCTCTGGTGTATGCGTACGTAGTGCGGTTCTTTTCCGTCGGATTGCAGACCATCGAGGCGTCGCTGGTGAAGGTGAGGACGAGCATGGATGATGCCGCCCGCAGCCTGGGGTGCGGCGCGGTCGAGACGCTGCTGCGGATCCACGTACCGATCATGGCGCGCGGGCTCTTCACCGCGCTGCTCCTCGTGTTCGTGGAGGTGATGAAGGAGCTGCCCGCGACGCTCGTCATGCGGCCGTTCAACTTCGACACGCTCGCGACCCAGGTCTACACTCTGGCGCACGACGAGCGGCTCACCGAGGCCTCGACCGCGGCGCTCGCCATCGTCGCCGTAGGACTGCTCCCTCTCATCGTGATCTCGCGCAACATCGCGAAGACCCGACGCCTGCCGCAGGCCGAGCTGGTGCCCTACGGAGCGGTGCCCGAACCGCGCTGAAAGCATCTCCCGAGCACGCAGTCCCCGGCGGTTATCTCAGGCCAGCGAGATTGAATACCTTCTGGGCGAGCGGCTGGTTCTGTCCGAGCGTGCCGACGCCGAGCTTGTCTTCCCTGAAGGTTCCGAGCGCCGCGAGCGCAGGGTTATCGAGCCGGGTGCCGATCACGGCGGGCCATTCGTTGTTGCCATTGGCGAAGTAGGATTGGGCTTCTTCGCCTGCCAGATACTCGAGGAAGCGGATCGCGTTCTCGCGGTGAGGCGCATGACGCAGCACGCCGCCGCCCGAGATATTGATGTGGGTTCCGAAGCTTTTCTGGTTGGGAAAGATCACGCCCACTTTTTCCGCGACCGCGCGCTCATCGGGCTTCTTCGAGCTCGCGAGCCGCACGTAGTAATAGGTGTTGCTGATCGCGACTTGGCACTCGCCCGCCGCGACCGAGCGGATCTGGTCGGTGTCCCCGCCCTTGGGATCGCGCGCGAGATTGGCCTTGATGCCCTGCGCCCACTGCTGGGCTTTCGCCTCTCCCAAGTGATGGATCAGCGCCGACATGAGGGAGAGGTTGTAGACGTGTGCGAGCGAACGCGTGCATACCTTGCCTTTCATTTTCGGGGCTGCGAGGTCCTCGTAGTTCTGCACTTCCGCCGGGTTGATGAGCTGCTTGTTGTAGACGATCACGCGCGCGCGCTTGGAGAAACCGAACCAGTGACCGCCGGGCTCGCGCAAGTGCGCGGGGATGCGATTCTCCAGCACCGCCGATCTGACTGGCTGGAACAGGCCCATTTGCTGGGCGCGCCACAGCCGGGCGACATCAACCGTGATCAGCACGTCGCCCGGGCTGTTGGGGCCCTCATTTTTCAGCCGCTCGAGGAGAGCGTCCTCGGTGCCCTCGATGCGGTTGATCTGGATGCCGGTCTGCTTGGTGAAATTCGCGTAGAGCGCCTCGTCCGTGTGGTAATGGCGGGATGTGTAGAGGTTGAGCACCTGCTGTTGGGCGAACGCGGGGGATGCGAACGAGGAGACCAACGCACAAAGTGTCAGCTGCCATATCCTATTCATGGTGGACCTTTAGTTAATCAAATCATGAGCTTGTTAAGAGGACTCGCCATCCATGCAGTAAATAGTAATGAGAATAGTTATCATTATCAATCCCTGGCTCGTTTGTGAAACTGGGGCATGAACTCGGGCAGCGACACGATCCGCCACGCGTCTTTTGCCACGTTGCACGTATGGGCTGCCGGCAATCGATGACAGGAGGTCTACCACTTCGCCCGTGACGAGAACTCCACCTGCTCTCCGCTGTCGGTTCGAGGAGCGATCAATCGATGCGCGCCATGTCTGCTCTGTCACGCTTCCTCTCGTTGTTTTGCGTGCTCTTCGTCTTCGGCTGCGCGAGCGCACTGCGCGAGCAGCCCCGCGAGACGCTCCCGCCGCAGCCCAAGGCTGAAGCCAAGTCCGCTGCACCGAAAGTTGCGCTGGTGCTGGGCGGAGGCGCGGCGCGCGGCTTCGCCCATGTCGGCGTCATCAAGGTGCTGGAGGCGAACGGCATCAGGCCCGATATCGTCGTCGGCGTGAGCGCCGGCAGCCTGGTCGGGGCGCTCTACGCGGGGGGCTATGGTGCTGCCGATCTGGAACGCGTCGCGCTCACCCTCGACGAGAGAGTGCTCGGCGACTGGACGCTGCCCCACCGCGGCATTTTCAAGGGCGAGGCCCTGCAGGATTTCGTCAACCGGGCGGTGCAATACCGGCCGCTCGAGAAGCTGAACCGTGTTTTCGCGGTGGTGGCGACCGACTTGCAGAGCGGCGAGCAGGTGGTGTTTCGCCGCGGTAACACAGGCATGGCGGTACGCGCCTCGAGCAGCGTGCCCGGAGTCTTCCAGCCGGTGCGGATCAACGGCCGCGAGTACGTGGACGGCGGTCTCACCGGACCGGTGCCGGTGCGCGTCGCGCGACGGCTCGGTGCCGACGTCGTGATCGCGGTGGACGTCTCGGCTCGCCCGAAACATGGCGGAACCGCAGATACGCTGGAAGTGCTGCTCCAGACTTTCGCCATCATGGGACAGGCGATCGCGGCGAACGAGCTGCCGGAAGCGGACATCGTGATCCGCCCGGACACTTCGCAATTGACGGCGATCGGTTTCGAGAACCGGGGACTCGCGATCCGGGAAGGAGAGCGGGCCGCGCGCGCCGCGCTGCCGCAAATCCAGGCACGGTTGACCGGCAAGGCGGGGGGCGGGGGCTGACCGGCACCTTTCCAGGCCGGCTCGCTCTCCAGGGAGCGGATCGCGTAAACTGGGCGCCGTAGAAGGCTTCGAGTCTCGATGGCGAAAATTCCGCTGATCCGCCTGCTGGAGGCGCTGCGGCAGGCGCGTATCTGGCTGCTCCTCGCTGCCACGGCGGGCGTTGCGTTCGCCCAAGCGATGGTCGTGGAAGTGCTCCCGCTGCGCTACCGCACGGCGGAAGAACTCATTCCCGTGATCCGTCCCGTGCTCGCGCGCGAAGGCAGCGTGAGCGGTTTCCAGGGCCGGCTCGTCGTGCGCACCACCCCGGCCAACCTGGAGGAAATCAGGCGCATTCTGGAGAGCCTGGACGTGGCGCCCCGTCAATTGCTCATCACGGTGCGGCAGGACGTGGACGCCGGCCGCGGCGAGCGCGATGCGGAAATCTCGGGGCGCGGCGGCAGCGACCGCGCGCGGGTGATCGTGCCGGAGGGCGGCGAGCGGCGCGGGGCGAGTGTCGTGCTGCGCGAGGGCGATGAGCGGCTGCGCGCGCGCGTGTTCGAATCGCACATCGCCGAGAGCGAACGCGGCACGCAAACGGTGCGGGTGCTGGAGGGGCGGGAGGCGTTCGTGCGCATCGGCCAGTCGGTGCCGGTGCGGGAACGCGAGGTGCGGCGCACCGCCGTCGGCGGGCAGGTGATCGAGCAGGTGGTGGAGGGCACGCGCTACCGGGAAGCGGCGACCGGTTTCCACGTGCTCGCGCGGCTCGCGGGCGACCGCGTCACGCTCGACATCAGCCCTCAGCGCGAAGCGCTTTCGACCGAGACGCCGGAAAGCGTCCGGCACCAGCGCGTCGTCACCACCGTCAGCGCGCGCCTCGGCGAGTGGGTCGAGATCGGTGGAGCGCTGCGGGAAGCCGAGCAGCGCCAGTCGGTGCTCCTCGGTCGCACCGCTGCCGCCGCTGCCGAGCGGCACCGGGTGCTGATCCGGGTCGAGGAAGCGCGCTGAGCCCGCGGCATGGCCAGGAGCCCGGGGCCGGGCTAAGATTGTGCGCGGTGCCTGATCTCGATTCGCTGTTCTCGGAGCAAGGGCCGCTCGCTCGCGCGGTGAAGGGCTACCGCCCGCGCCCGTTCCAGGTGGAAATGGCGCGCGCGGTGGCGGAGACGATCGCGAGCGCGGGCGTGCTCGTCGCCGAGGCAGGAACGGGCACCGGCAAAACCTTCGCTTATCTGGTGCCGGCCATGCTCTCCGGGGGCAAGGTCATCGTCTCCACCGGCACCAAGACGCTCCAGGATCAGCTCTACGACCGCGACATCCCCACGGTGCGCGCCGCGCTCGGGGCTCCGGTCACGGTCGCGCTGCTCAAGGGGCGCGCGAACTACGTCTGCCTCTATCACCTGGAGCGCGCGCTGCAGGACGGGCGGCTGCCCTCGCGCGAGGACGCGCGGCACCTGCGCGCTGTCGAGCGCTTCGCGTGCAGCACGGCGAGCGGCGATCGGGCGGACTGCGCTGAAGTTCCGGAGGGCGCGGCGATCTGGTCGTACGTCACTTCCACGCGCGACAACTGCCTCGGCTCGCAGTGCCCGCATTACGAGGACTGCTTTTTGATGAAGGCGCGGCGCGAGGCGCTCGCCGCCGACCTGGTGGTGGTGAACCACCACCTGTTCTTCGCCGATCTCGCGCTGCGCGACGAGGGGGTCGCGGAGCTGCTGCCCGCCTGCAACACGGTAATCTTCGACGAGGCGCACCAGCTTCCCGAAACCGCGAGCCTGTTTTTCGGCGAGGCCGTCTCGACCTCGCAGCTGATCGAGCTCGCGCGCGACGTGCGGCTCGAGGCAGCGGCGGGCGCGAGGGATTACGCTCCGCTGCCCGAGGCGGCGCAAGCGCTCGACCGCGCTGCGCGCGAGCTGCGGCTCGTCTTCCCTGAAGAAGCCGGGCGCGCTCCGGCGCGCCAGCTGGAGGAGCGCCGCGAATTCGGACGGGCGCTCGACGCCGTGCTGTCCAGCCTCGACCGCCTCGCCGCGGCGCTCGCAAGCCAGGCCGAGCGCAGCGAAGGGCTGGCGCGCTGTCACCAGCGGGCGCTCGCGCTCGCCGAGGGACTGGAGCGCTGGCGCAGCGGCGTGGACGGGGAACGCGTGAAATGGGCGGAGATCTTCCCGCACGCGCTGCACCTCAACTCGACTCCGCTCTCGGTCTCCGAAATCTTCCGCAAGCGGGTCGAGGAGGGCACGCGCGCCTGGATCTTCACTTCGGCGACGCTGTCGGTGGATCGCGACTTCAGCCATTACTGCGGCGAGATGGGGCTCGAGGGCGCCCGCACCGCGAGCTGGGACAGCCCGTACGATTTCGCAACCCAGGCCCTGCTCTACGTTCCCGAGGAGCTGCCGGAGCCCAACACTCCGGAGCACACGCGGGCGGTGGTGGATGCGGCGCTGCCGGTGATCGAAGCTGCGGGCGGCGGGGCGTTCCTGCTCTTCACCAGCCTGCGGGCGATGCGCGAGGCAGGAGAGCACCTCGCGAGCGCGCTGCGCGCGCGCGGGCTCGACTATCCGCTGCTCGCGCAGGGCGAGGGCTCGCGCTCGGAGATGCTCGCGCGCTTCCGCGCGCTCGGCAACGCGGTTCTGGTGGGAAGCCACTCGTTCTGGCACGGTGTGGACGTGCGCGGGGAAGCGCTGTCTCTGGTGGTGATCGACAAGCTGCCGTTCGCCTCGCCCGACGATCCGGTGCTCGCCGCGCGCATCGACAAGATGAATCGGGAGGGCCGCAACGCCTTTCTCGAATATCAGCTGCCCGCGGCGGTGATCGCGCTGAAACAGGGAGCGGGGCGTCTGATCCGCGACGAGACCGACCGCGGCGTGCTCATGATCTGCGATCCGCGGCTCATCTCCCGCGGCTACGGCAGGCGCATTCTCGCCAGCCTGCCGCCGATGCCGCTCACGCGCAGCGCGCAGCAGGCCGTGGCGTTCTTCCTCGGGCGGACCGGGGCCCGGGGCGGTGCCAAGGCGCGCGATCGCCGGCGAGGGCAGAAAACAGGCGGCCAGTGAGCGGAAACGGACAGCGGCGACGAGTCACGCCGCAACGACCTCGGCCCACAGATCGTGGACTCCGGCGCGCGTCACGCGCACTCGTGCGAACTCGCCCGCCTTGAGCCCGGGATGGGGCGCGAGGTGGACCACGCCGTCAATCTCCGGAGCATCGGCGCTCGAGCGCGCGAGCGCGCCGTCCGCTCCGGCCTTGTCCACCAGCACGGTGAGCGTTTTTCCAATCCTGCGCTCGAGGCGGCGCGCGCTGATGCGCTCCTGCAGCTCCATCAGGCGCGCACGGCGCTCCTCCTTGATCGGCTCCGGTACCGGGTCGGGCAGGGCGTTCGCAGCGGCCCCTTCCACCGCCGAGTATGCGAAGCAGCCGACGCGGTCGAGCTCGGCTTCCCCGAGGAAAGCGAGCAGCTCCTCGAATTCGGCCTCGGTCTCCCCCGGAAAGCCGACGATGAAGGTGCTGCGCAGCGTGAGCTCCGGACAGATCTCGCGCCAGCGGCGGATGCGCGCGAGGTTGTCCTCGGCGCTCGCCGGACGCTTCATGAGCTTGAGAATGCGGCGGCTCGCATGCTGGAAGGGCACGTCGAGGTAGGGCAGCAGCCTGCCCTCGGCCATCAGCGGCACGATTTCGTCCACGTGGGGATAGGGATAGACATAGTGCAGTCGCACCCAGACTCCGAAGCCGGAGAGCGCGCGCGCGAGGTCGGCGAGGCGTGTTTTGAGCGGCTGGCCGCGCCAGAAACCCGTGCGGTATTTCACGTCCGCCCCGTAGGCGCTCGTGTCCTGCGCGATCACGAGCAGTTCCTTCACCCCCGACCGCACTAGGTTCTCGGCCTCCTGGAGCACCTCGCCGATCGGCCGGCTCACCAGAGCGCCGCGCATCGAGGGGATCACGCAAAACGTGCAGCGATGATTGCAGCCTTCGGCGATCTTGAGGTAGGCGTAGTGCGCGGGCGTGAGCTTCACCCCCTGCGGCGGAATCAGGCTCGTGTAGGGATCGTGCGGCTGCGGCAGGTGCTCGTGCACCGCGCGCATCACGGCCTCGGTCGCGTGAGGTCCCGTCACTGCGAGCACGCGCGGATGGGTCCGCCTGACGACGTCGCCCTTGGCGCCGAGGCAACCGGTGACGATCACCCTGCCGTTCTTCTCGAGCGCCTCCCCGATCGCCTCGAGCGACTCGTCCACCGCGGCACCGATGAAGCCGCAAGTGTTGACGACGACGAGATCGGCATCCTCGTAGGTGTGGGCGATCAGATAGCCTTCGGCGCGCAGCTGCGTGAGGATGCGCTCGGAATCCACCAGCGCCTTGGGGCAGCCCAGCGAAACGAAACCGACTTTCGGCACCGGCGGCGCGCGGCGCGGCGCGCGCGGGGAGCGCTCAGGGCTTGCTTTCGCCACTCTCGTTCTTGCTGCCGTCGCGTGCGGGGGAATCCGGCGCCCTCGATTCCGGCGCCTGCCGCCCCGCGCCGGTGGTGAAATGGGGAAAGGGGAAGCCGCCGAACAGGTTGCGGGCCTGCTGCTGGAGCTGCTGCTGCATTTCCAAGAAGGCATTGGCGCTCTGCTCGAGGTAGCGCCCCATCAGCCCCTGAATCGCCGGGCCTTGCATCTTGATGAACTCGCTCCACGCCTCGGCCGAGAGCATCGGGTTCTCGCCGTAGATCTGGCGTGACTGGTCCTGCAGCCGCTTCTGGATCTCGATAAAGGTCTGGATATTCTTCTCGAGATAGCTGCCCATCATGCCCTGCATGGCGTTACCGTAGAAGCGAATAATCTGCGACAGCACGTCGCTCGAGAACATCGGCGCGCCGGCGCTCTCCTCCTCCAGGATGATCTGCAGCAGAATGCTGCGCGTGAGGTCCTCGTGGGTCTTGGCGTCCTCGACCCGGAAGTCCACCTGATCGAGCACGAGCTTCTTCACATCCGCGAGCGTGATGTAGCTGCTCGTTTCGGTGTCGTAGAGCCGCCGATTGGGGTATTTCTTGATGATCCTGGGTGGCTTTGTCATGACGGCCCGCCCTGCTCGGAAAATCTTATTATTTCAGAGCAGCGCCGATCTGACAATCTAACAGATTGAAAAATATCGGCAAATCAAGGAGCTCCGGAAGGCGTGCGGCGATGCGGCATGCCGCGGCAGCCTCAATACATGTGCTGCCCGCCGTTGATGGCGATGTTGGCGCCGGTGATGAATGCCGCCTCTTCGGTGCACAGGTAGGCGACCAGCGCCGCCACCTCCTCGGGCTTGCCCAGCCTGCCCACCGGAATCTGGGGCAGGATCTTGGTGTCGAGGATTTCCTTGGGCATGGCGAGCACCATCTTGGTGGCGATGTAGCCCGGCGAGATCGTGTTGACGGTCACGCCGCGGCGCGCGACCTCCTGCGCGAGCGCCTTGGTGAAGCCGTGCATGCCGGCCTTGGCCGCCGAGTAATTGGTCTGGCCGAACTGCCCCTTCTGCCCGTTGACCGAGGAGATGTTGATGATGCGGCCCCAGCCGCGTTCCATCATGCCCTCGCACACCGGCTTGGTCATGTTGAACACGCTGTCGAGATTGGTGCGCAACACCGCCTCCCACTCGGGGCGGCCCATCTTGCGGAAGGTCGCATCGCGCGTGATGCCCGCGTTGTTGACCAAGATGTCCACCGGGCCGATCTCGGACTGGATTCTCGCCACCGCCCTCTGGCAGGAGTCGAAATCCGTGACATCCACTTGGACGGCGGCGATCTCGCAGCCCCGGGACTTCATTTCCTCCTGCCATTCGGCCGCACGGGTGTTGCCGGGAGAATAAGTGGCCACCACCCTGTGGCCCGCCCGAGCGAGCCGCTCGCAGATCGCTTCACCGATTCCCCCCATTCCGCCGGTCACCACTGCCACTCGCTGTGCCATGACATTCCCTCCGAGTTCGATCGAGCACCTCCGGTCGCGCGCGGCAGGAAATCACGCCGCGCCGCCCGAACGATCGCGCCGCCGACAACTTAGCATTTTTCACGGACGTAGCGGCCCGGAGCTGGCTCGATCTCGCTGTAGGTGGTGCCTCCGAGCCGCTCGCGCGCTGGCGCCCGCCCGCCTCCGTGACGCGCGAGCCATTGCCCCCAGTGCGGCCACCAGCTTCCCGAGCGGGATTGCGCCCCGGCGATCCAGCGCTCGGGGTCTCGCTCTAGCGTCGGGTTGAGCCAGTAATTGCGCCGGTTCTTCGAAGCCGGGTTGACGACCCCGGCGATGTGCCCGCTGGCCGCCAGCACGAATTCGATTCTACCTCCGAGCAAGCGCGCGCTGGCGTAGGCGGTTTTCCACGGCACGATGTGGTCTTCGAGCGCCGCGAGCACGTAGGCCGGTGCGTCCACCTTGCCCAGGTCCACGGGCGCCCCGCACATGATGAGCCTGCCCGGCAGGCGCAGGTTGTTCTCGAGGTACATGTTGCGCAAGTAGTATACGTACATAGCCCCCGGGAGATTGGTGCTGTCGGCGTTCCAGTAGAGGAGATCGAAGGGCTCGGGAGTGCGCCCCTTGAGATAGTTGTTCACCACGTAGTGCCAGACGAGATCGTTCGCGCGCAGACTCGCGAAGGTGAGCGCGAGCTGCCGGCCGTGCAGCACGCCGCCCCGCGCGAACTCCAGCTCGCGAGCGCGCACATAGGCCTCGTCCACGAACACGCCGAGCTCGCCGGTATCGCTGAAGTCGAGCATGGAGGCGAGCAGAGTGAGGCTCGCGATGCGGTCTGCGCGCCTCGCCCGCAGCACGGCGGCCGCCGAGCCGAGCAGCGTGCCGCCGACGCAGAAGCCGAGGGCGTTGACCTGGCGCACTCCGCACGCAGCTGCGGCCGCGTCGAGCGCCTCGATCACGCCGCGCTCGAGGTAGTCGTCCCAGGTGAGGTGCCCCTGCTCGCGCGACACGTTGCGCCACGACACCATGAACACGGTATGGCCCTGTTCGACGGCGAAGCGCACCAAGGAATTCTCGGGCTGAAGGTCCAGGATGTAGTACTTGTTGATGCACGGCGGCACCATGACGAGCGGCCGCTCGAACACGGTCGTGCCAGCAGGGCGGTACTGGATGAGCTGCATCAGCTCGTTCTGGTGGATGACTGCGCCTGGCGTGACGGCGAGATTGCGTCCCACCTCGAAAGCGCTCTCGTCGGTCATCGAGATCATGCCGCGTTGCAGATCGGCGGCGAGGTTGCGCAGCCCGCGCGCGAGGCTATCGCCGCCGCTTTCGGCGGCGAGCTTGAGCGCCTCGGGGTTGCTCCACGGAAAGTTGGCGGGAGACACCGAATCCGCGAACTGCCGCACCATGAACTCGAGCTTTCTTTTGGCGTGGGGTTCGAGCTTCGCCTGCCGCGCGATCTCATTCAGCCAGCGGGCGGCGAGGAGATAGGACTGCGCGAGGTAGTCGAAGTAGCGCTGCTCGCGCCATTCCGGAGCGCGGAACCGGCGGTCGCCGGGATCGGGCTCCACGACCGGTCGCGCCGTGGCGTG
>DATLZE010000041.1:0-8651 GCA_035574195.1 Burkholderiales bacterium
GAACAGCGCCGAGAAAACGTCGCGGAAGGGCGCCATGTCGGAGGCCGCCTGGGGTCCGAAGCGGGATCGCCCCACGACGAGGCCTGCGAAGAACGCGCCCAGCGCCACCGACACGTTGAATATCTCCGCCGCCACGATGACCGGACACGGCGCCTCGCGGCCGGTGCCTTCCAGCGCGGCGGCCGGCTCTGGCTCCGTCGTGGCGGCCGCTGCGGCCCTGGACTCCGCCGCGCGCAGGGCCCGAAACAGCAGGGGATTCAACGCGATTGACAGGATGGCGGCGGCGACCAGTGCGTCCATCGCTTCCCGCGGCAGAACGCCCAGCGCCGTGCCGAGCGCGCCGAGAATGAACGAGAACTCCCCGATCTGGGCGAGGCCGACCGCGACCGTGAGGCCCGTGCGCCGCGTGTCCCCCAGCGCTGCAACGAGAGCGAGCGCCGTCAGGGGCTTCAGCACCAGCACGATCGAGAGCGCGGCCACGAGCAACAGCGGGCTGGAGGCCACGAGCGCGGGATTGAACAGCATGCCAATCGAGACGAAGAACAGCGCCGAGAAAACGTCGCGGAAGGGCGCCATGTCGGAGGCCGCCTGGGGTCCGAAGCGGGATCGCCCCACGACGAGGCCTGCGAAGAACGCGCCCAGCGCCACCGACACGTTGAATATCTCCGCCGCCACGATGGCCACACCCATGGCCACGACGAACACCGTCATCGTGAACAATTCGGTGGATCGCATCCGCGCGATGCGCTCCATCACGGGCGCGACCAGCCGGGTGCCGAGCAGCCAGATGGCGGCGGCGAACGCCGCCGCCTTGAGCATGGCGAGCGCCAGCGCGCGCGCCGCCTCCCACGCATCGGCGCGTTGCATCGCCAGCGCCGGCAGCACGACCAGGGCGAGCACGGTGAACAGATCCTCGACGATCAGCCATCCGACTGCGACGTGGCCGTCGTGCGCGCTCAGGCGATCCTCCTGCACGAGCATGCGCATCAGCACGACGGTGCTCGCGACAGCGAGCGCCATTCCGAACACGAGGCCCGCGCCATGGCTCCATCCGAAGATGCGCGCCGCCGCCCAGCCCGCGGCCGCCGCCACCGCGCTTTGCCCGATCGCTCCCGGCACCGCGATGCGCCAGACGCGGAGCAGCTCCTCCGGATGAAAATGCAGGCCCACGCTGAACATCAGCAGGATGACGCCGATTTCGGCCATCTGGGACGCGATGCGGATGTCGGCGACGAATCCGGGCGTGTAGGGCCCGACGGCGATGCCGGCGAGCAAATAGCCGACCAGCGTGGAAAGTCCCAGGCGCTGCGTCGCCCAGCCGAACACCAGCGCAACCGCCAGCGCCGCGGCGAGATTGATGATGAGCGTCAAATCGTGCATCCAGCTCGCAAATTACAAGCAACAGGCGGCAGGCCGCAAGAAGCAGCGGCGCCGGATCCAGGCCATGAATCGGCGACGAGCCACTGCTGGCGGCTGAACGCGGTCGAGCTGGAACAGAACGCGGTGTCGCGAGCGGGCTATACTGCGCTGCTACCGGTAGCCCAGGAGGACTCGATGGAAGCAGCGAAGGTGTTGGCGCTGTTCACCCTCACCGCGATCGCGGAAATCGTCGGTTGTTATCTGCCTTACCTCTGGCTCAAGCGCGAAGGTCCCGCGTGGCTCCTCGCGCCGGCCGCCATAGCGCTCGCCCTCTTCGTGTGGCTGCTGACGCTGCATCCGCACGCAGCCGGCCGCACCTACGCCGCCTACGGCGGTATCTACATCGTCGTCGCGCTCGTATGGCTCGGTTTGGTGGACCGTATCGTCCCCGACCGCTGGGACGTGATCGGCGGCGCGGTGACGCTCGCCGGCATGGCGATCATTTACTTCGGGCCGCGCAGCGCGGCTTGAGACCCGCGTGGAAAAAAACAGGGTCCGGCCGATCTGCCCAACGGAATAATCTCGCCGCTGCGGCGTATGTACTGGTGTCGAAGAATGCGATTCCTCGGCCAAAGGAGGCAGTGCATGAACCAACAGCCGATTATCCGTGCGGCGGTCAATAGCCTGATCTTGGTGCTCGCGTCCATCCTGGTTCCCGTGCCGGCGGTGTTGGCAGCGGGTTCATCGAGCAGCTCGAGGCCTCCGGCGGCTCCCCGGGCCCAGCCGACCCCCTATGAACTGGGCGTGAACGCCGTCAAAGCCGGCGACTACGCGCGCGCCCTGACGGAGCTACAGAAAGCGGTCCAGGCGGATCCGCGCAACGCGGATGCCTGGAATTACATCGGCTTCAGCCACCGTCATCTGAAGCAGTTCGACCAGTCTCTGGCCGCCTACCAGAAAGCGCTCGCCATCAACCCGAATCATCGGGGGGCCAACGAGTATCTGGGCGAGCTCTATCTCATGACCGGGCACCTGGACAAAGCCCGGGAACAGCTCGCCAGACTCGGCAGTCTCTGTCCGCGCGGCTGCCCGGAGTACGAGGACCTGAAGAAGGCGATCGAGGCGCACCAGCCGGCTGAGAAGAAAGGTTGAAGCGGCCTCGGCACCGTGCTCGCCGCGACGATGGCCTCGCTTCTCGCGGACTACTGGGCTGCGCTGGGCGCGTTCGGGCTCTTCGCCCTGTTGCACTCGATCGGGGCACAGGAGCCGTTCAAGAACGCGCTCGCCCGCTGCACGAGCCCGTTTTTCGTCGAGCACTTCTGGCGCCTCTTCTATTGCGCCCTGAGCTTCGGCGCCCTGTATTGGGGTGTCGCATCGCTCCTCTGGGCCCGGCATCCCGAAAACGATATCTGGCTGATCGTCTATCCCGACTGGCTCTGGCAAGCGATCACGGTACTGCACCTCGGGTCCATCGTTCTTCTCTACGTCGCGTTTTTGCAGAGCGATTACCTCGAGTTCCTGGGGCTGAAGCAAGCGGCGCGGGGCGTGCGGGTTCTGCTCGGGATGCCGGTGCAGCCCGCCGCCCTGGAGTTCTTCGGCACGCATCGCCTGGTGGTGACGGGGGTCTACGGATGGGTGCGCCACCCGATGCTGGCGGCGGGGCTGCTCTTTTTGCTGACGAGCGGGCCGAGCCTGAACAATCTGATCTACACCGCGATCTACGCCGCCTACATGTTGGTCGGAGCCCACTACGAGGAGCGGCGCCTCGTTCGAATCTTCGGCGAGGACTACCTGCGCTACCGCGCGCGCGTCGGGGCGTTTTTTCCGCGGCTGCGGCCGGCAGTGTGACGGCATAGAATGCTCGAGCGATTGTCCGATTTGTTTTACGACCCCGTGGTATTCTGGGGTGTGCCGCTCGCGCTGGCGCTCGCGTGGGGCGGGCTGCGGCGCGCGTGCGCCTGGCTCGGCAGCCGCGGCAGGCGCGCCCTCTTCCGCAAACAGGGTTTCCGCAGCCCCGGATGACTCGACTGGAAAGTTTGATCATCCGACAGATCCCGTCGCTGCGCGCCTATGCGCGCCTGCTGGTAGGCGAGCGCTTTCGCGCCGACGATCTCGTTCAGGATTGCCTCGAGCGTGCGTGGAGCCGCCTGCATCTGTTCCGCGGCGATGGAGATATCCGGGTGTGGCTGTTCACCATCATGCACAACCTCTACGTTTCCGATATCCGGCGCGAGCAGCGCCGGCCAGCCGTCATTGCGCTCGCGGAGCACGATGAACTGCTGCGCGCGCCGCCGCGCGAGGAACTGCGCCTGGAGCTCGAATATCTCGCCCGGGCGCTCTCCGAGTTGCCGGAGGAGCAGCGCGCGGCCGTGCTGCTCGTCGGAGTCGAGGACATGAGCTACGAGCAGGCCGCTGCTGTCCTCGGCATTCCGGTGGGCACCCTGATGTCGCGGCTCTATCGGGGCCGCAAGCGCCTGCGCATTCTCATGAGCGGCAAAGTGGAGCCCGCGTTGAAAAGGGTCAAGTAATGGCGACTGCGCCCGGGGTGACCCGCGAAGACCTCATTCGCTACGCCGACGGCCGCCTCGCTCCGGAGCGGCGCGCGCAAGTCGCCGCCTATCTGCACGAGCACCCGGAGATGGCCGAGGAGCTGCAGGCCCAGCAGCGGCTGGGCGCGCTGCTGCGCGAGGGCTACCGGCGGGTGCGCGAGGAGCCGGTGCCGCAGGCGCTGCTCGAGGCAGCCGCGCGCAACTCCGGCCACCTCTCTCCTGCGCGCGGGCAGAGCCTGCGCACCGCCGCGATCGCGGCCGCTACCGCGCTCGTCGCCGGCGCCGCGGGCTGGCTCATCGGGAGCGCCACGGTCGAGCCGCGATGGCAGGAGTTCACCGGTCAGGCAGCCGCGGCCTATCGCGTCTATGGACCCGAGCGCGATCGGCCGGTGGAGATCGCTGCACGCGAGGAGTTGCTCGCGTGGCTGTCGCGGCGCCTCGGCATGCCCGTGCTGGCGCCGCAGCTCGACGATTTCGGCTTTCGCTTCGTCGGCGGACGCCTGCTGCCGACCGCCGGAGGCGCGCCGGCCGCGCAGCTCTTGTACGAAAACGAGGCCGGGCGCAGGTTGACGCTCTATATCCGCTCCGACCTGCGCAACATGCGCGAGATCGAGTTCCAACTCGCGCGCCAGGGCGGCGTCAACGTGCTCTACTGGCTCGACGGGCCGCGCGGCTACGCGCTGGTGTCGGATCTGGAAGAAAGCGCCATGTTGCCGCTCGCCAAAGGGGTGTACGACGCGTTTCGCTCCTAGCGCGCATGACCCCCGCCTTCGCACAGAGGAGATCGCGTATGGTGAGCCGCGCGGCCGCAATGGTTGTTCTCGCCTCCGCCGCCATGGTCTTCGAGATCGCAGAGACCACAGTCGCCCGCGCGCAGGAACAGAAGGAAACCTATGTCGCGAAGCTTGACGCCGACGGAGTGCAGCGCGCTCGGCTGATCGGCGGAGAATACTTCTTCAGGCCCGCCCGCATCGTGGTGAAGGTGAACGTGCCGGTCGAGCTTCTTGCGAGCAAGGAGGCGGGAATCGTGCCCCACAACCTGGTGATCCAGGCGCCCGAGGCGGGCATCGCGGTGGAGGAGGAACTCGGCTCGGAACCGAAAAAGATCAGGTTCACCGCCACTGCGCCCGGCAAGTACCCATTCTATTGCAGCAACAGGCTGCTGTTCTTCGCGAGCCATCGCGAGCGAGGGATGGAAGGCGTTCTCGAGGTCGTTCCATAGCGCATGATGCCGGTGCTGGCCGTGTTCGCTTCGCTCGCAGTCGGCGGCGCGGACCCCGTGGATGTGGCCATCGAGCGCTACCGCGCGGTGGGCTCGTACCGGGTGACGCTGAGGTCCTCCTACGGCGAGAGCTCCGACGTCATCCGCTACTCCTACAAAAAGCCCGGATTCGTCAGGATGGATTTCGTGCAGCCGCATAAAGGAGCGGTGCTGATTTACAGCCCGCTCACCAGGAAGGTCCGGCTGTGGCCGTTCGGCACCGGTTTGTTCTCGCTCAGTTTGAGCCCGGACAACCCGCTGGTGCAAAGTCCCACCGGGCAGCGCGTGGACCGCTCGGACATTGGCGCGCTGCTCGACAACGTCAAGGCGTTGCAGCGCAACGGCGAGAGCGCGGTGCTTGGCGAAGAGATCGTCGCCGGCAAGAAAACGTTGCGCATCGCCGTGACGGGCAAGGGCCGTCCCGCAACAGGCAACGTGCAGCGGTACGATCTGTGGCTCGATAGCATCACTCTGCTGCCGTTGAAGGTCGTGAGCCGCGACGCCCGGGGCGACGTCATCGAAACGGTCTTGATGGACGATCTGGACATCAATGTCGAGCTGGGCAACGAGCTGTTCGATCCCTGAGCCGGAATACGCCGCAGCTCCCGCCTGTTCCCGCGGCTGAGGGGCCTCTCGACAGTCAATCGGAGCGTGCATTGGCGGAATACCGGATGACTACTTGCTGGCGGTTCGACGCACCGGTCGAGCGCGTATACGAGGCCATCTGCGAGCCCGTACGATGGCCGAACTGGTGGCGCGGCGCCCAAGACGTCGTCGAGCTGAACTCCGGCGACCCCCGGGGGGTCGGCCGCCTGCTCCGCTACACCTGGAAGGGGTTGCTGCCCTACACGCTGACGTTCACCGTCCAGGTGGTGCGCGTGCTGCCGCTCGCTGTGCTGGAAGGCGTCGCCAGGGGCGACCTGGAGGGCATCGGGCGCTGGCGTTTCTCGCAGGAGGGCTCGATCACCGCAGTCTCCTACGAATGGCGCGTGCGCACCACGAGACTGTGGATGAACGTTTTCGCGCCGATCGCCGGCCCGCTGTTCGAGTGGAACCACAACGTCATCATGCGCGAGGGCGGAAGGGGGCTCGCGCGCCTGCTCGGCGCCCGTCTGCTCGACCAGCAGTGAGTCGCTACCTGGCCAGCGCTCGATAGGTCGCGGCTGCGCTCACGCCGAATACGACGTGGGCGGCGAGGGTGATCCAGTCCCGGACCTCGGCAAACCACGGAAAGATGGCAGTGAACCCGTACAAATTGACGAGGTAGAGCACCGCGCCGAAGCCCGCACCGATCATGACGGAGATCCCCATCACCGCACGCGCTATCATGAGCGCCAGCATGACGGCGTAGACGATGGACAAGGCAAAGTGGACGCAGGCAGCGATCACCATGATGGAGAGGTCGAAACTCGCCGGAGGTGGCAGGACGTCCTGGCCCATGAGTATCGCTGCGGCGAGGCGCGCATCCCGGAACAGGGCCGAGGGAAACGCATCGGTAAACGAGGCCCACAGGACAATCTGCGCGAGCGTCGAGACCACGCCGGCGACGATCCCCGCCCAGATCGCAGGCTTCCATCGAATGGCGATCATGCTCTCCGCACTCGATAGCCAGGGCGTGCGCCGGCGCGCACCTTGCAGGCATCATACAGGAGGCCCGGGGAGTCATGATCTCGGTGCCATGGCCTGCGGATGATCGTTCTCTCCCTTCAGCGCCACGCCTTTCTCGCACTGGCCGCGGCGGCGCTGTTCGGTGCGAGCACCCCGCTCGCCAAGCTTCTACTGGGGGAGCTTCCGCCGCTCGCGCTCGCCGGCCTGCTCTATCTGGGCAGCGGCCTCGGGCTGCTCTCGATGCGGCTCGCGTCAGGCGTCCGGCGCGGCGCGAAGCGCCCCGCGCGCGAGCCGCCTTTGGGCGCCGCGGACTACCCCTGGCTCGCCGCAGCAGTACTCAGCGGCGGCGTCGCCGCGCCGATCCTCTTGCTCTGGGGATTGTCGGGTACCGGAGCCTCCGAGGCGTCTCTGCTGCTCAATCTCGAAGGCGTCGTCACGGCGCTTCTGGCCGCACTGCTGTTCCGCGAAGCAGTCGGTGCACGGGTGTGGGCCGGCGCCGCGTTGATGCTCGCAGGCGCGACGGTGCTCTCCTGGGATCCGCGCGCCGAGCTGAAGCTTTCGCTGCACGCGATCGCGATCGTCGGCGCGTGCCTCTGCTGGGCGCTCGACAACAATCTGACGCGGAAAATCTCGGCAAGCGACCCGCTGGTGCTGGCGATGGTCAAAGGGCTCGTCGCAGGCTCGTTCAACCTCGCGCTCGCATTCGCCTTCGGGCTGCGTCTTCCAGCGGCGGTGCCGCTCGCCGCCGCTCTCGCGGTCGGATTCCTCGGCTACGGCGTGAGCCTCGTGCTCTTCATTCTGGCGCTGCGGCATCTCGGAGCAGCGCGCACCGCCGCGCATTTCGGCACCGCACCCTTCATCGGCGCCGCGATCGCGGTTCTCTTGTTCGAGGAGCCGTTGACAGTCTCGTTCGGCATCGCGCTGGCGTTGATGGCCGCAGCGACTTGGCTGGTGCTCACCGAGCGCCACGAGCACGAGCACACGCACGAGTACATGGCCCACAGCCATCGTCACGTCCACGACGAGCATCACCAGCATGCGCACCGCGGCGACGAGGGGCCCGAGCCGCACACCCACTGGCACGAGCATTTCCCGATGACGCACAGCCACCCCCACCTGCCGGATCTGCATCACCGGCACAGGCACTGACACGGCCGGCCGCACGCCGCACGGGTTCGATCCGGGCTTGACGGCGACCGCGCTCGGATGGAAGGATTAGTGGTTGCCGCCAACGGACGCGGGCGTTAGCATCGGGAGGAATAATAAGATGTCGCTGCCGCTCGAACCTTATCACTCCGCTCTTGCGATACTGGAGCCGCCGCACCTCGTTCCGGCGCTCGCGCTCGCAGTCGGCGTGCTGTGGGGCGCCGCCGAGCTGCTGACCCTGCCGCGCTCGCGGCGCCAGCTCGAAATCCCGCGGGGGGACTGGCTCACCGTGAGCCTGGGCGTGCTTCCTCCGGTCGGAGTGGCGGCGAGCGTGCTGTGGCAGTGGCTTCTTCCCCCGGCGAAATTCCACCCGGCGCTCGTCCTGCCGAGCCTCGTCTTGTGCCTCGCCGGCATCGGCCTGCGGATCTGGAGCAAAATCGTGCTGGGGCGCTACTACACGTTCGCGATCGGGCTGACGGAAGACCATCGCATCCTGGCCGAAGGCCCCTACCGCTTCGTCCGCCATCCGATCTATCTGGGGACTTTTCTCGCCGTCGCGGGATTCCCTCTGCTCACGCAGAGCTGGGCCACCGTGTGGTTTTTGACGGTTCCCGCCGCCGTGGCCTACGGCCTCAGGCTGTTCAAAGAAGAGGCGTACCTGGTGCGGCACTTGGGAGAGAACTACCAGACCTACGCGCAGCGCACCGCGCGGCTGATCCCGTTCATCT